>CALKVW010000272.1 GCA_938004785.1 uncultured Polyangiaceae bacterium | reverse complement strand
CCACGCGACGATCGCTGCGAGCTCAGGGTGGGCTTCTATGGTCGCAGCACCGACTACCTGTTGCGCGACCCGCTGCGTGAGCTGCCCTTCGGCGTGACCGAGCAGCGCACGCGCGGGAGCGGCGTCGGCGTGAACCTGTCGCTCAGCGGCAGACCGAGCGACGCCGTCGAGCTCACGGGCGGCGCCTCGCAGAGCGTGGAGGCGCTCTCGGTCGAGCCGCGCGGCGCGCCGGGTCTGTCGGCGCGCCGCTACGCCGCGCGCTTCTTCGGCGCGACGACGCTGCGGCCTCTGCCGAGCCTCGCGCTGCGCGCCGCCGCTGCGCTCGGCAGCGATCGCACCGAGGGCCCGGGCACGCCGCCTTCGTTCCTCTCGCCTTCGCTTCGCGCGGGGGTGCTCTACGAGGCCGCGAGCTTCGTCTCCCTGTACGCGAACCTCGGCCGCTACGTGCGCGTGCCCACGCTCGGCGAGAGCTTCGGCGCCTCGGCGACGATGCTCGGCAACCCTGAGCTCTCGCTCGAGAAGGGCCCCACCGCCGATCTCGGCGCGCGCGTGGACCTCGTGGACACGCACGCGCTCGCGATCTCGGGCGAGCTCACGATCTTCGGCCGCTACGCGAGCGATCTCATCGCCTACCGGCGCTCCAACCTCGGCGTGCAGCGCCCCTACAACGTCGGCAGCGCGCGCGTGCTCGGGCTCGAGGCGCTCGCGCGCGCGGTGCTCGCGCGGCTCGTCACGCTCGATCTGGGCCTCACCGCGACCGACCCCCGCGACACCACCGAGGGCCGCCAGGTCGAGGCCGATCTCTTGCCCTACCAATCACGCCTCGTCCTGAGCTCCGGCGCCTCGCTCGAGCTGCGCCCGGACACCGGAGCTCTGCGCCTCGACCTCTTCGGGCTCGGCCTCAGCGTATTGCACCGAGCCTCGCGCGTGGCCGACCCGGCAGGGCTCGTGGTCTTGCCCGAGCAGACCCTGCTCGAGGCCGACCTCGTGGTCGGCTTCGCCGACGCGGCGCTCGCGCTCCGCGCCCGCGCCTCCAACCTGCTCGACGACCGCACGACGGATCTCATCGGGCTGCCTTTGCCGGGGCGCGCCGTGCACTTGCTCGTCGAGGGGGCGCTCCGATGAGCTCGCCCTGCTCGAAGCGAGGCGCGCTCGAGCGCGCGGGCACGGCGTCGCTGCTCGCGCTCGCCTCGGCGTGCAATGCGCCCGATCCGCTGCCGAGCACCGGAGGCGCGACGCTCGACGAGGGCCCCTGCGGGCACGGTCTCTACGTCGTCACGAGCGACTATCAATCGACGAGCACGGCGATCATCGATTGGTCGGGGGTCGTGCACAGCGCGCGCCTGATCGGCTCGGGCAGCTCGGCACCCGGGCTCGGCGCGGCGCTCTCGGGCGACGTGGTCGCGCCCAGCGAGCGCGTCCAGAGCGGCAGGATCGTGCTCATCGATCGTTTCCCCGCCGGGGTGCTCAGCTTCGTCGATCCTGGGAGCGCGGAGGTCTTGCACCAGACCTCGGTCGGCACCGGCTTCGCCGCGAACCCTCAGGACTACCTCGAGCTCGAGAGCGGCGAGGCCTACGTGTCGCGCTACGAGAGCAACCCGAGCCCCGGCGCCCAGCCCTTCGACGAGGGCGGCGATCTCCTGATCCTCGATGACGGCGGGCTCCGCATCACGGGTCGCGTCGCGCTCGACGGCGCGCTCGTGGGTGCGGAGCCGGAGCTGTTGCCGCGCCCCTCGCGCATGCTGCGGCTCGGCGAGCGCGTGGTGGTGCTGCTGAGCGCCTACTCGCGCAGCTTCACCGTGTCGGGTGACGCGCGCCTCGCGCTGGTGGATCCGAGCACGCACACGGTGACGGGCTGGGCCGTGCTGCCCGGCGCGCGCGGCTGCTCGGCGCTCGCGCGTTCGCCCTCGGGGACACGCATCGCCGTCGGCTGCTCGGGCAGCTTCGGCGGCACGAGCACGCCGACGCTCGACGACGCGGGCGTGGTGGTGTTGCGCGTCGAAGGAGCCGAGCTCGTGGAGGAGGCGCGCTTCGTCGCCGCCGAGGTGCTCGGTGACCCGCCGGGCTTCAGCCTGGCCTTCGCCTCGGAGCGGCACCTCGTCGTGCCGACCTTCGGGCGCCTCGCCACGAGCGGCGAGGCCGCACGCGACGATCGCCTGCTCGAGCTCGATCTCGAGACCGGCAGCGTGAACGAGCGCATGCGCTCCGAGCGCGAGCCCTTCACGATCGGAGAGGTGCGCTGCGGCGCGGCCTGCGGCGCATGCTTCGTCGCCGACGCCGGACGCTCCCGGATCGTGCGCTACTCGACCGCGCCGGGTGGGCTCGCTTCACCGCGGGGGATCGAGCTCGGCGACGGCGTGGGGCTGCCGCCTCGCTACCTCGGCGCCTACTGAGGCGCGGCCGCGCTCAAGCGGCGGTCGAGTCGGCCTCGGAGGCCTCGCTCACCGGCAGCGCGACCTCGAAGGTCGTGCCCTCACCGAGCCTCGAGTCGACGCGCAGCGCGCCGCCTGCGCGCTCCACGGCGTCGAGCACGGTCGGCAGTCCGAGGCCCGTGCCCTCGGGCTTCGTCGTGAAGAAGGGCTCGAAGATGCGCCGCTGGGTGAGCTCGTCGATGCCCCGCCCCGAGTCGCTCACCCGCAGCACGAGCTCGCGCGGAGAGGCCGGGCCCTTGCTCACCACCTCCGTCGAGATCCGGATCACGCCGCCCTCGGGCATGGCGTCGCGCGCGTTGAGCGCGAGGTTGAGCAGTGCCTGCTCGACGCTGGCGCGGTCGATCTCCACCATCACGGCTTCGCCACCGAGCGACACCTCGACGCTGTGGTGCCCACGCACCAGGTGCTCGAGCATCGGCGCGAACTCCTTCACCACGAGGTCGAGCTCGAGGCGCTCCGGGTCGGTCGGCTCCTTGCGCGCGAAGGCGAGCAGCTGCTTGCTCATGAGGCGCGCGCGCTCGCCGGCCTCGCGCACGAACCTCGCGAGCTCCTGCTGGCGAGGGGACGCAGCCAGCTGTCGCTCGAGCAGCGTGCTCGAGCCGAGGATGGTCGTGAGCAGGTTGTTGAAGTCGTGCGCCACGCCGCTCGCGAGCCGGCCGACGACCTCCATCTTCTGCGCTTGTCTGAGCTTCGACTCGGACTCCTCGCGCGCGAGCGAAGAGCCCACGAGCGCGGTGAGCATCTCGACGAAGACCACGACCCCCTCCGCGTTGCCCTCCGGAGGCAGGGCTGCGACGACCCATTTGCGTGGAGCCGGCGTGGCCGGGATGGGCGCG
Organism: uncultured Polyangiaceae bacterium; assembly: GCA_938004785.1. Lineage (GTDB taxonomy): Bacteria > Myxococcota_A > Polyangia > Polyangiales > Polyangiaceae > CALKVW01. Next base: position 3,154 of record CALKVW010000272.1, on the reverse strand, counting down.
ATGACGACCCGAGGGCCGACGCCGAGGGCCTCCGCCTCGGGCCCCTCGAGCAGCTCGGCGGCCTGCAGTCTGGGCACACGCTCTGCGAAGTTCAGCGACTCGGCGGGCTCGAGGCCTCGTGAAGCGAGCAACTCGCTCGTGCCGTCGCGATGGACCACGACCGCGACCTTCTCCGCGCGGAGCACCTCCGCGAGCAGCTCGACGGCCGCCTCGGCGAGGTCCTTGCGGGTGCGCAGCGTCGGCACCCGGCTGCCGAAGCGCCCGAGCGCCAGGCCCTGCTCTGCGCGCACGCGGTTGCGCTCACGCTCGGCGCGCTCGCGATCGATCGCGCGCTGCAGATGGCTGACCGCCAGCGCCACGAAGACCATCGCGTAGAAGACGTTCGAGACGATCGACGCTGCGTCTTCGTAGAGCCCGATGGGGATCGGCGAGCGAGGCAGGTGCCCAGCCGCCTCGAGCGCCGTGAGGCCGAGCGCGTAGGCGATCGCGACCCCGCCGGTGACGAGCCCGGCGCGCGCGCCGAGGCAGAGCCCGGCGAAGAGCGTGACGGTGATGAGGCCCGAGGCCTGCCCGCTCGTGATGCCGCCCAGGAAGAGCGTGACGGCGACCATGACCGAGAAGAACGCCCCGACGTACACCAGGCCCGCGAGGCGCAGCTTGCGCTGGTGCAGGAGCGCCACCACGACGAGGTGGAATACGAAGAGAAAGCCGTAGATCGCGAAGGCCAGCCAGGGGTGGGGGCTCGTCGAGACGTGCAGCGCGGCGAAGGGGATCGACGCGACGAGCACGAAGCGCGCGACGACGTACAGCACGCTCGCGCGCTGCTCCTCCACCGGGTCCGCGAAGGTCGGCGGACGTAGCCATTCGAGCCAGGATCCCACCCGAGCCGGATGGGAGCAGAGCCGGTGCCTTCGGGCAACGCGGCCCGGCGAGCGCGGAGCCCGCGGAGCCGTGGGCCGTCCATCGGCGAGCCCTCGCGCACACCCTGCGCCCGAGCAGTGGACAAGTGCACAGGATCGTGATCAAAAGAGCGCCCTCGTGCTGTCTGCCCCCACGACGACGACACCGCGACAGAGCCACGCCACCGCACCCGAGGTGCCGTTGCGCGCGCGCCTGCGCCTCGGCACCGCGACCGCGACCTTCCTCCGGCGTGAGGGGCTCGGCGTGGAGGACGAGGAGTGCCGCGTCCCCGTGGTCACGCTGTGGTTCGACTACGACGGCACGCTCGTGCGTGCGAACGACGAGCGCGACCGCATCTTCCGTCATGGTCAGGGTGGCCTCGAGGCCACGCCTCGGCAGGTGGCGCGCGAGCGCGAGCTGCGCAGGGCGCTCGAACGCTACGGCGCGGTCGAGACCGAGTGCATCGCGGAGACCGTGGTGCTGCCGTGGGGCTGTGACGCCGACTACGTGGTGCGCCCCGACGGCGACGTGCACGACTTCTGCGCCTTCGCGGTCGACGCGCTGCCTGCGCTGCGCGCGCAGGGCGTCACGGTGGAGCTCGAGCCGGACTACCCCTACGCCGCCGTCGTGAGCGACGACCTCAGGTGGGTGGGCGCGGTGCGCCCCTTCGCTTCCGACGAGGACGACGAGCCGGACTGGTTCAACCTCGAGCTCGGGGTCGAGGTCGAAGGGCGACGCGTCGACCTGCTCCCCGTGGTGCTCGGCATGCTCGAGGATGCAGCGGAGTCGGAGGACCTACGCTCCCTCGACCGCGCCGCGCGTGAGCGACACGCGCTCCCGCTCGGAGGAGGCGCGCACGTGCTGCTCGATCGCGAGCGCATGCGCACGCTGCTGCGCGTGGTGATCGAGCTCTACGGCGGCCCGGGGCACCGCAAAGCGCGCCCCTTCGCGTTCCCCGCGCGCGACGCCTGTCTCGTGGCGCGCGCCGAGGAGCTGCTCGCCTCGACGGGCGCGAGCGTGGTGCTCGACGACCCGGGCGGCGCGCTCGTCCGTGGGCGACGCGTGCTGCGCAGGCCCCGCCGCGTCGAGCGCCCGGAGGGGCTGCAGGCGGAGCTGCGCCCCTACCAGGTCGAGGGCGTGGCCTTCCTCCAGCACCTGCGGGCGCAGGGCATGGGCGGCGTGCTCGCCGACGACATGGGCCTCGGCAAGACCCTGCAGACGATCGCGCACCTCTGCCTCGAGAAGCAGAAGGGCAGGCTCTCGCCGCCGGCGCTCGTCGTCGCGCCGACGAGCCTCGCCTTCAACTGGGCCCGTGAGCTCAAGCGCTTCGCGCCGCACCTCAGGCTGCTCTCGCTGTCGGGCTCGGGGCGCGCCTCCGCGTACTCGAAGATCGACGACAGCGACGTGGTCATCACGACCTACCCGATCGTGCTTCGCGACGCCGCGCGCTTCGCCGAGCACGAGTTCTCCACGCTGATCGCCGACGAAGCGCAGGCGCTGAAGAACGTGCGCTCGCAGGTGCACGAGGCGGTGCGCAACCTGCGCGCCGAGCACGTCGTCTTGCTCACCGGCACGCCGCTCGAGAACCACCTCGGCGAGACCTGGGCGCTCTTCGATCTGGTGGAGCCGGGCCTGCTCGGCGACGAGCTGCGCTTCCGGCGTTGGTACCGCATGCCGATCGAGCAAGCGCGCGACGAGGAGCGCCTCGGCGCGCTGCGTGAGCTCGTCGCGCCGCGCATCCTGCGCAGGCTCAAGCGCGACGTGGCGAAGGAGCTGCCCCCGAAGACGGAGCTGCGTCTGCCGGTCGAGCTCGGCGGCAAGCAACGCGAGCTCTACGAGCAGATCCGAATCGCGGCGCACGCCGACGTGCGCCGCGCGATCCGCACCAAGGGGCTCAGCGCCTCGGCGATCTCGGTGCTCGACGCGCTCACCAAGCTGCGCCAGGTCTGCTGCGATCCGCGGCTCGTGGCGATGGACTCGGCGAAGCGCGTGAGCGAGTCGGCGAAGCTCGAGCGCCTCGTGGAGCTGGTGGACACGCAGCTCGCGGAGGGGCACCGCATGCTGGTCTTCAGCCAGTTCACCAGCATGCTCGCGCTCATCGCGCAGACGCTGTCGCAGAAGGGACTGCGCCCGCTCGTGCTCACGGGCAAGTCGCAGAACCGCCAGGCGCTCGTCGACGCCTTCGAGCGAGGGGAGAGCGACGTCTTCCTCATCAGCCTCAAGGCGGGCGGCACGGGCCTCAACCTCGTGAGCG
>CALKVW010000271.1 GCA_938004785.1 uncultured Polyangiaceae bacterium | reverse complement strand
GCCTCGGGCAGGGCGGGGGCGCCGCCGCAGGCAGCGAGGGCGAGGGCGAGGAAGGCGAAACCGAAGAGCGTCTTGTTCATGGGATTCTCCGAACGTCGTTGAGGGCCGATGAGGCCGACATGAGCCGCAAGCGGGTGCCTGCGGGAAATCCTCCGGCGTCAGCCGGCGGCGGGGCGCCTGCCCGATTTCTCCCGAACTTACCGATTTGACACCGGAATTCGAAATTTGCGAGCGAGTGGCGCCTCAGGTCTGCCCCTAGAGACGCTCATTGGCCCCGAGACGGCTCACGGGGAGTCGACGGATTCTGAACTCCGCTCGCGCGTTCAGTGCCGATGCTCGCCCTCTGCGTGGAGCAGCGCCCCGCACGCCATCAGTTCTTGGGGCCGTGGTACTCGCCGAGCGGGTCGTCGCCCCCGGGTCGAGCCGGCGTGGGCGTGGGCTGCTGGGCCGGCTTGCTCGAGGCTTTCGGGGTGGGCCGTGCGGTGGAGGCGGTCGGCTTGGCCGCTGCGCCCACCAGCGGGGCGGAAGCGGAGGGCTCGGCGGTGGGCGCCGCGCTCGCGCTCGGTCCACCCGGCGCACTGGGCGTCACCGTGGGAGTCGGCAGCTCTCCGGGCACCTCGGACGCACGGGCGGCGGGCGCCACCTCGGAGGCTGCGGGCGCGACGGGACCGGTGGGGGTCGGTGGTGTGGACGAGGAGCGGAAGAGCACGACGGCGGCGGCGACGCCGACGAGCGCTGCGACGCCCAACACCGCGGCGACGGAGCCAGCGCGCGAGCGCCCGCGGTCGCTCGTGATGGGAGCGACCGTCTCCGTGGGCCCGGGCTCGCTCACCTGTGGAGGAGCCACCCTGCCTGCTGCACCCTGGACCGCGAGCTGGGCCCCGGATGGCGACCAGACCGCCGGTGCGTCGGCGCGCGCCGACATCGCGCGGGCCTCGGGCGTGGGCTGCTGCATGCTCGGCGTGACGGCCGGCACGGTCCGAACGGCGTCGGAGGGGACCTCGGCGGTGTCGGGGGACGCGATCGCCGATCCGGGCTGGAGCAGACCGAGCGAGGCGAGCGTGGGCAGCGCCACGCCGCTGCGTGTGACGGCGGCGCGCAGCGCGGCGCGCATCGCCCCCGCGTCGCGGTAGCGCTGGCGCCGATCGAAGGCGAGCGCGCGATCGATGACCTCGGCGATCGCGGGTGGCACCTGCGGCACCGCGAGGCGGATCGATCTCGCCTGGCGCGTGGAGGCCATGACGAGCATCTCCGGCGCGCTCCGCGCGGGGTGCACGAGCTGACCCGACAGCAGCGTGTAGGCCGAGGCGCCCAAGGCGAAGACGTCGCTGCTCGCGTCGACCTCGTCCCAGTGCGCGAGCGACTGCTCCGGCGGCATGAAGGCCGGCGTGCCCATCGGCACGCCCGTGGCGGTGAGCTTCACGCCGCTCTCGCTCTGCCGCACGCGCGCGAGGCCGAAATCGAGGACCTTGAGCGCACCCTGCTCGGTGAGGAACAGGTTCTCCGGCTTGAGGTCGCGGTGGACCATGCCCTTCTGGTGAGCGGCGTCGACGATCTCGAGCGCGGCGTCGAGGATGCTGAGCGTCGCGAGCAGATCGAGTCGATCGCCTCTGCGCTCGGCCACCGACTCGATCGACGCGCCGCGGAGTCGCTCCATGACGAGGAAGACGCCCTCGTGGCAGACACCGTCGTCGAGCACCTGCACGGCGCCGGGGTGATCGACCTGGTTGGCGGCGTAGCCCTCTTGCAGGAAGCGCTCGCGCGCGGCGCGATCGGCGGCGACGGCCGGGTGCAGGAGCTTCAGCGCCACTTCGCGGCCGTTGCGGAGGTGTCGCGCGGCGTAGACCGCACCCATGCCGCCCTCGCCGAGCAGGCCCTCGATGCGCCACTTTCCGTCGAGCAGGTCTCCTGCTTTGAGCACGGCTTCGGACACGGCTGGCGAAGGCTAGCAGACGCGACGCGGCTCCGCGTGGGGCTCGGGTGCTCAGGTGTGCGCGGCGCTGGAGCTGGGCTCAAGGTGCGAGCGAGAAACGCAGCTCGGTACCTGCGGGAGCGCGGGCCAGCGCGTCTCGGCTCGCTTCGTCGACGAGCGCCACCACGGGATAGCCGCCGGTGACCGCTGCGTCGGGGCCGAGCACGACCAGCGAGCCGTCGCCGGTCACCTGGATCGCGCCGGGCAACACCGGCTCCGGCAGCGCGCGGTCGCCACCGCGGCGAACGAGCGGCGCGCCCTCGAGCCGGGTCCCGACGCGATCGCGCGCGCCGACCTGCCAGGCTCCGGCGAGCAGACGGCCCAAGGCGTCGTCGTCGAGCCGCGGGTCGGGCGCCCAGGGGAGCACCTCCAGCCCGAGCGCGGGCGACGGCGGAGCGACGGCAAGCGCCGAAGCGAGCGGCTCTCCGTCGACGCGCTCGCCCAGCGCGAGCTCGTCGCCCGCGCGCAGCGCTCTGCCGCGCAAGCCGCCGAAGCCGGCGACGAGCAGGGTGCTCGCGGCGCCGAGCACGAGCGGCACGTCGATGCCACCGCGCACCGCGAGATAGCGCACCGCACGGCGCTCGGGAGGCACGAGGATCCGATCGCCGACACCGACCCGAAGGGCGCGCGCGCCGTCGATCGACGCGGTGAGTGGAGCGAGCGCCTCGAGCTCGAAGGAGCCGAGCGGGATCTCGATCGCCGCAGCCGACTCCGGGTTGCCCACCGCGACGTTCGCGGCGCGCAGCGTGGCGCGGTCCAGCGCACCGCCAGAAGGCAGGCCCTCTCCGCGACGCAGAGGGCGACCGAGATCTTGGATCGTCGTCGCAGGCGCGGCGCGCACGACGCGCAGCGCCGAGCGAGCGCAGCGCGGCTCGTCCGGCGTGGCGTGAGCGTCGATGCTCGCGTTCGATGGGTCGCGCGGGGCGAAGCGCACGCCGTCGCCGATCCTGAAGAGGCGGGGCGGCTCGCGCGCAGCATCGAAGAGCTGCGCCTTCGGCGCGTGGCCGATGAGGTTCCAACCACCTGGCGACACGAAGGGGTAGACGCCCGTGAGCCTGCCGGCGATCGCCACGCTCCCGGCGGGCACGCGCCTGCGCGGCGAGGGTAGCCGCGGTAGCTCGAGCGAGGGATCGAGTGGCCCGAGGTACGCGAAACCCGGCAGGAATCCAGCCACGAGCACCTCGTAGCGAGGCGCCGCGTGCCGCGCGACGAGCTCGGCCTCCCCGAGGCCGAGGCGGGTCGCTGCGCTCGCGAGATCGGCGCCGTCGTAGTCGACGTCGATCACGTGCTCTCGAGTCGCGGTGGGGCCCGCGTCGGCGGCATCGGCCGAGACGCGCCCCAGGAGCGCGGCGAGCGCGTCGCGCTCCACGGCCTCGACGAGCACACTGGTGCCTCCGGCCACCACGCGGCCTTCGCCGAGCTCGGTGGCGAGCCTGCGCGCGAGCTCCGCCGAGGCGCGGGCGTGCTCGACCTCGCCGAGGCCGGGCGCGTCGACGAGCACGAGGGAGACACCGCGCGTCAGAGGGACGATTCGCCAGTCCACAGGAGCCCCTCGTGCTCGAGCCGAGCGCGCAGCGCGCGGGCGCGCTCGAGCGCACCGGGCGTGTCGCCGTGTAGACAGAGCGTGTCGCACTCGCCTGAGCGCGCGAGCCGCGTCGCCTGGGCGAGCACCTCGTCGACGTGCTCGAGCAAGGCGCCCGGGGTGCCGCGCGCGCGCAGGCGCCCGCGCTCGTCGTAGCCGCGGTCCGCGAAGGCCTCGCGCTCGAAGCGGAGACCGAGCGCTCCCGCGGCGCGCTCGAGCTCGCTGCCCGCTGGACCGATCACCGCCGCGAGCTCGGGCAGCTCCGCGCGCGCCGCGCCGACGACGAGCCTCGCGAGCTCGAGGTCGAGCGAGGCGTCGTGGTAGAGCGCGCCGTGGAGCTTGAGGCGGCGCACGGGCGCGCCGAGCTCGCGCGCCGCGGCCTCGAGCCGCCGACACTGCAGCGCGACCGCGCGCGCGGCCTCGTGGGCCGTCTGGAAGTGCGCGCGACGACCGAAACCGTCGCGGTCTGCGTAGGAGGGATGCGCCGCGAGGGCGGTGCCGTGCTCGCGTGCGAGCCCGAGCACCCGGCGCATCGACGCGGAGTCGCCCGCGTGACCACCGCAGGCGACGTTGGCGATCGTCGCCAAGCCCACGAGCTCGTCGGGCTCGTCGTCGAGCTCTCCGAGGTCGATGTTGAGAGAGACGGGCATCGGATCAGTGGGGGCGCGCGCGGAGCAGCGCGCGGACGGTCTCGGGTAGCAGCTCTGCGGGCGTACCGCGTCGAGAGCCTGCGCTCGAGGCGAGCCTGGGTCGGGATGCTGTAGCATGCGCCTCGCCGGGGTGGCCGGAGCCACACCGCGAGAGGAGATCGACGATGACTTCGCAGGCATGGTCTTGGGTGGGGGTCGCCCTCGTGGGCGCCGGAGCGCTGGCTGGCTGCGGTGACGACACCGGCGGCTCGGGCGGGAGCGGTGGCTCCGGCAGCTCGACGACGACCTCGTCGTCGGGCGGAGGCGATGGCGGAGGGTCGACGACGAGCACGACGACGACCACCACCACCACGACGGGCACCGGCGGTGGCGGCACGGGCGGCGCGGGTGGAGGCACGGCCGTGGAGCTGCCTTCGCAGGCCGAGTGCCAGCAGGAGTGCGGCGAGGCGCAAGCCGGGGAGTGCTCGCTCATCACCGGCAACTGCAACAACTGCTGCGCGGCCGCGCTCGCGCTCGCGCCGACCGCCTGCGGAGCCGAGTTCGCCGCCTATTACGACTGCGTCGCGGCCGGCAACCCCACCGCATGCAACGCCAGCTGCGCCACCGAGGAGCAGGCGCTGAGCAACTGCGCGCAGACCTACTGCCTCGCCAACCTCACCAACCCCAACTGCCAGACGCTCGCGGGCTGCATCCAGCTCAACTGAGCCACGCACGAGCGCACCGGCTCACCGAGCGCCTCGCCGATTCCGGCGCGCTCGGTGCGCCGCGCTGGCTCGAGCGAGCGGCGTTCGAAGCTCGGCGCGACGTGCGTGCACGCACGGCGAAATCGGCCATGCTGCGCGCCCTCGCATGGACAACGTCACCCACACGCTCGCCGGCCTGCTGCTCGCCGAAGCGACGACACGCCTGCGCACACGGCGAGGCGAAGGGCCGACCGAGGCCGGCGCTCGCCGCGCGTGGATCGTCGGCGCGGTCGCGAGCAACCTGCCCGACGCCGACCAGCTCTACACCGGCCTGACCGGCGGCAAGCTCGGCTACTTGCTGCACCACCGAGGGCACACGCACACCTTGCCCGTGGCGCTCGTGCTCGGGCTCGCGACCGCCGCGGTGGCGCTCTCCTTCGCTGCGCGCCGAGGGGGCGTCGACGCCCGGGAGCGCCCTTGGCTCGCGACGATCGCCTCGCTCGCGGCGCTGCTCCACATCGGCATGGACGCCTGGAACGTCTACGGCGTGCATCCTTTCTGGCCACTCTTCGACGGCTGGTTCTACGGCGACTCGGTGTTCATCCTCGAGCCGCTCTTCTGGGCCGTCGCGATCCCCATGCTGTTTCCCGCGACGCGATCGAAGGCCGCGCGGGTCACGCTGGGCGCGCTGCTCTTCATCGCCGTGCTGCTTCCGTGGGTCGTCCGCTCGATGGTGCCGTGGCCCATCGCGGCGACGGTCTCGCTCGTCGGCGTGGGCTCCAGCCTGCTGGCGCGCAGACTCTCGAGCGACCGGCGCCTCGTCGCGGGGCTCGCGGGCTTCGTCGGCGTGGCGGCGCTCTTCGTCGCGTCGAGCGCGCTGGCTCGCGGCGCGATCGAAGGGCGGCTCGCAGGTTCGCACCCCGAGCGCAGGCTGCACGATCTCGCGCTGAGCCCCGCGCCGGCCAACCCCTTGTGCTGGACGGCCGTGGCCGTGAGCACCACCGACGCGGGCGAATACGTGCTCGAGCAGCTGCGCTTCGCGGCGTGGCCCTCGCTGATCACCGTGGAGCGCTGTCCCGTCGGCACCGAGCTCGGCAGCGCACCCAACGCCGCCCTCGCACCGAGCGACGACGCCTCGCTCCGCGTCGAGCGCCGCTTCGTGGCGAAGCAGAGCGAGCTCGTGCAGCTCGCGCGCGCGCACTGCGAGGTCTCCGCCGGGATGCGCTTCTTCCGTGCGCCCTTCTGGCTCGAGCGCACAGGCTCGCTCATCGTCGGCGACTACCGCTTCGACCGCAGCGAGGGCCTCGACTTCGCCGACCTCGAGCTCTCGCCTGAGCCCACGCGCTGCCCCGAGTTTCTCCCGCCTTGGCTCCCGCCGCGGGCCGATGTCGTCGACGGAGCTCCGAACGCGCCTCCGCCCCGCCCCTGAGGCGACGCCGGGCTCCGGGCTCCACGCCCCGCGCTCAGGTCGGCCGATGCCGGCTCGCGTCCATCGCCTCGCGCGCGGCCTCGAGCGCACTCTCGACCTCGAGCACCAGCTCGTCGGCGGCCTCTTGTTCCTTCTCGGCGCGCGCCTGCTCGACCGTCTCGTCGAGCCTCGCCTCCACCCTGAGCAAGAGCTCCTTCACGCGCACGCCTTCGCGTGACGAAGGATCGACGCGTCTCTCCTCGATGGCCTCGAGCGTGCGGCCGACCGCCGGTCGCAGGGTCGCGACGAGCGCGGCGTCGGCGCGCCCGAGCTTGCGCTCCACGCGCGCGACGAGCTCGCGCAGCTGCCCGGCCGGCGAGCTCCTCGCGCGCCTGCGCAGCGCGACGATCGCCGCCCCCGCCGCGGCGAGCGCCACGGCGCCGAACGCGCCGAGCACGAAGGGGTTCGTCGCGGCGCGCGCCGCCGGTGCGTAGACGGGCGCACCGATGATCTCGTAGCTGATGCCGCCCTTGAGCGACTGCTTCCAGTCCGACATCGTCACGAGGCGCGAGGTCGCTTGCGGCTGCGTGCGCAGCACCAAGCACGGCGAGGCCACCCCCGCGGCGTCGCAGACCGGCGCGGTGTCGCCCGTCGCCACGGCGACGACCTCGTGCGTCACCGGATCCCGCGAGCGCAGGTGGAAGCCGCCGCCGGCGAGCTCGATGATGCCACCTGCGTCGACCGACGCTCCGCCGGGCGCGCCGTCGGGCCAGGTCGTCGTCGCGGCGTCGACCACGGAGCCGTCGAGCGTGGAGTGGAAACTCCCCGAGAAGCGGATCTCGCCTCCTGGCTGCACGTCGACGTGCTTCACCGGTCGGTCGAGATCGAGCTTGGCTCCGGCCATGGTGCGAGGATCCTACAGCGAGAAGCCGCCGCCTTCGAAGGCCTGCTCGCCCCCTCAGCGCAGGTGCACGTTGCCCGCGGTCTCCATGACCATCGCGAGCACGAGCGGATCACCGAAGGACCCACCACCGAGCGCGTGCGTGCGCAGGCGCGCGAGGCGCTGCGCGTCTTGCACGAAGAGCGGCTCGCCGAGCGTGGCTGCGGCGTGGTGGAGCAGCCCCTCACGCTCGCCGAGCAGGTCGATCGCCTCGCGGTTGCGCCCGAGCGCGACGAGGCGCGAGGCCTTCATGAGCGCCTCGCCCGCAGCGAAGCCCTGCACCGTGCGCGCGACCGAAGGGTCGATGGTCTTCGCGCTCTCCGCGTCGCTGTTCGCGTACTCGAGGCGCAGCGGGATCTCCTCGGCGACGTTCTTCTTCGTGTGGCGGTCCTTGTACTTGAGCTCCACGAGCGCGACGTCCTTCGGCCCGATGCCCGCGGGCAGCCGCAGCTCGAGCAGGATCGCGTGCGAGTCGTCGCGCGCGAAGGCCGGGATGAGGAAGCGCATGCCACCCTCGACGTCCTCCTGACGGTTGGCCTTGATGCCGTCGCGCTTCTCGGTCTGCTTGTCGCTCGCGACTTCGATCGCGCGCACGCGCTGCGCCTCGGCCTCGCTCAGCCTGCGCGAGCCGTAGACGTTGAGCACCTCGACGCCGGGCTTCAGGCGCAGTCGCACCTCGACGGCGGTGGCCACCGGATCGAGCCGCTTGTCGAGCTCGGTCGCGAGCGCGGGCGCGATCTGCTGGGGATCACGCAGGTAGTAGTAGCCACCCGCGCCGTCGTTCGCGATCTGGCTCATGAGCGGGCCGTCGTAGTCGGTGCCGAGGCCGAGCGCGCTCGTCTGGATGCCGGACTGGAAGGCCTCGAGCGCGAGCCCCGCGAGGCGCCCGCGATCGGTGATGCCGTCGTTGGCGCGTCCATCGCTGAGCAAGAGCGTCACCCGCACGTTGTCTTCGAGCTGCGGCTTCGACAGCTCCGCGTAGCCGAGCCTGAGCCCTTCGCCGATGTTCGTGCCGCCGCCCTCCTGGATCGCCGCGATCGTGGCCTTCACCTGATCGCGGCGCGGCCCGATCGCGCCCATCGGCACGAGCGTCTGCGCGCCGCTCGAGAAGGTGACGAGCGAGAAGTCGTCGGTAGGCGCGAGCTTGTCGACGAGATCGATCGCGGCCTTGCGCGCCGACTGGATGAGCTCGCCGCGCATCGATCCGCTCACGTCGAGCACGAGCGCGACCGAGAGACGCGGGCGCTCGCTCGCCGGCTTCGACGAGGAGCGAAGCCCGAGGCGCAGATGCAGCTTGCCGCCCGAGGGCTGCAGCTTCGCGCGCTCGAAGTGCGCTGCGAAGCCGAGCGCCCCCTCGGAGGGTGCGTCGATCGCGAGCGGGTAACGGGCGCCGAGGTCGCTCACGATCTCACGCTCGCCCGCCGGGAGGAGCCCGCGCGCCACCGCGGATTCGAAGGCCGCGAGGTGACCTCCTCCCGGTCGGTAGGTCGTGGCGAAACGACCGTTGGGGTCGATCGCCTGCTCGACGAGCGGGTCGGGCTCGGGCGCGCGCGGCATCGCGGCGGCGGGCGGAGGCGCGGCCGGGTCGTAGGCCTCGGTGGGCGCGGCGACGCCGGGCAAGCTGCGCGTGGGGGAGGGCTTCTTCGCGGCCGGGCCGAGGCCCCCGACCTCGCGCCGACCGCTACCGTAGCCCTGTCCGACGCCCGCGGCGGAGTCACCGCGCGGCGACAACCCTCCGCCGCCGAGCCCCTTTCCCTCGCCGGTGAAGCCTTCGTTCGCCGCCTGGGGCCGTGGGGAAGCCGGCGCGTCGACCGACTTCTCCTCGGCGCGGCCGTCGACGAGCGTGGACTTGGCCTTCGGTGCGGCGGCCGCCTCCTGCGCTCGATCGTTCTTCGCATGCTCGTCGGCCGGCGCCGAGGCTTGCGCAGCCTCGCTCGAGGGAGCGCGATCGGAGGTGCAGGCGCTCAGGAACGCGGCGCCGAGGAACATCAACACGGTCGAGCAGGTGGCGGGTCGTGCGGTTCGCATGGTGTCTCCAGGTGCGCTCTAGGTACGCGCTCGTGACCGAAACGGTCTCTGCGTACCGACGAACGCCCCCAGTAGACGCCAGCTCGACTCCGCGGTCGACCTGCGGCCCCCGGCCTCGAGCGGAGCCCGAGGCAGAGCCGCCGAGCAGAGCCGCCGAGCAGAGCCGCCGAGCAGAGCCGCCGAGCGCGGGCTCAGCTCGCTGCGATGCTCGTCTCTGCGGTGGCCATCTGCGCCTGCTGCTCGGCGAGCCTCTGCAGCTCGAGCGCCTCGAAGCTGGCGAGCTGTGCGTAGGCCTCGGCGAAACGATCGCGATCACCGCCCCAGCCGCTGAAGAACGCGAGCAAGGTCTGCTCGCGCAGCGCCGTGACGCGGAGCTGCGGCGGCATGATGCGGTCGCGTTTGCGGAAGTGATTGAGACCGTGCATCGCGGCCCAGACGACGTAGGTGCGCTGTACACCGTCGCCCGGGCTGAGCGCACCGCACTCGGCGGCGCCGTCGAGGCGCGCGGCGATGGAGGCGATCAACGGGCGGATCGCGGCGTCGACCTCCTGCGCAGCTGCCTCGGGCACCAAGGCCTCGGACGCGGAGATGAAGGCGTCGAACAGGCGATGACGCTCGGGGTCGCGCAGCTCGAAGCGCAAGTAGGAGGTGATGGAGACGAGCGCCGAGAAGAGCGCCGCCGCGTGGGGCAGCAGCATGTTGCTGCGCGCCGCGAGGAACTCCGCGCCCCGCCCGAGCTCGTCGCGCTGCACTTCTGCGAACACGCCGATCGCGCGCAGCTGCAGCGCCGCGATCACCGACTCCTTGCTCTCGTAATAGCGGTAGAGGCCACCCACCGAGGCGCCGGTGGCCTTCGCGAGCCGCTGGATCGTGAGCGCACCGAGCCCCTCGGCCACGATGATGCGCATCGCTGCGTCGAGCACGTCTTCGCGTCGCTGTGCACGCCGCTGAGCGCGCTTGCCGTGCGCAGGAATGCTCATCGCAAACCTCGCTCACGGGGACGTGTCGACGTGTTCTCTCGCGGCTCGTACTCCGACATCCTCACTCCTTCGAACGGGTCGTGGCACCCATGCACGCGCGCATCGTGGTTCGCGTCGGTCGCGATGGTACGCAGTATGCGCGTCGTTCCAAGCCAAGCTACTCGGCTCTGCACGATTGCAGCGCGCGTCGAAGATGCGAGCGTCGCTCACGCATACGCATGAGCGACTCACGCTCGCGTACGACGCACACTCGCGAGCGACGCTCACTGCTGCGCGAGCGCGACGACGAGCGCGACGACGAGCGCGAGGAAGCCGAGCAGGATGAGCGCCTCGATCGCGTACACGGCCAGCCGCGCACGCGAGCGTGCACGCACCGAAGGCTCCGTCGACGCGTGGATCGGTGAAGTCAGCGGATTCGAGCTCAGGGGGGTGCGGTGGGCGAGGACGGTGACACGCGCGAGCTTCCGGTGCACGTCGCGCTCGAGAGCCCGGCAGTCGCATCGTGACCACCCGGTCTGGATCCGCTCCCACAAGAACGCGGACCCACACGGCGAGGCGAGGGCTATCATGCCCGGCATGACAGCTCGACCCTCCCGCCGTGTCGTCACTTGGTCCACCGCGCTCGCTGCGGCCGTCACCGCCCTGGTCGCGCCCGCGGGCGAGGCCTCCGCACAGACCATCAAGACCCCGAACGGGCACCCCGCGTACCGCGCCGAGCTCGAGCCTCACCTCACGCTCGCGATGTTCAACCGAGGGCTGTGGCGCTACGGCAGCGGCAGGCGAGGTTGGGGAGACCCGGGCGTCGGCGCGGGCTTCCGGGCCTCGATCGAGGTCGCCGACCCGGCCTTCATCAAGAAGCTGAACAACACCGTCGCCATCACCTTCGGCGCCGACCTCACCACCTGCGACTGGTGCTACCGCGACAACGCTCAGCTCTACCTGCCCGTCGGTCTGCAGTGGAACTTCTTCTTCTCCAAGGAGTGGAGCGCCTTCGGTGAAGCGGGCCTGGTCGGCCGCAGCGACTTCGACGGCTTCCGCCCCGACCTGATGCTCGCGGCTGGCGGTCGCTACTTCTTCGACGACACGGTCGCGCTCACGGCGCGCGTGGGCTACCCCTTCTTCACCTTCGGCGTGTCGTTCTTCGTCGGATCCTGAGCGTCGACCGCCCGAGCCACCTCGCTCTGCGGCTGCTAGGCTGAGGGGTCGCGCAACGGCTGCGCACCCCTCGGCACGAACCAGCGAGCCTGTTGATGTACTACGTCGTCGCGATCCTCGGCCTGGCGGTGCTCATGGTGGTGCACGAGGCCGGGCACTACCTGGCGGCCCGCTCGGCCGGCCTGCGCGTGACACGCTTCTCGATCGGCTTCGGCCCGACCTTCTTCAAGGTGCAGCCCATCGACGGCTTCTGGTGGTTCACCACCGCCGGCGAGCGCGTGAAGTGGAAGCTCATGAAGCACGACCCCGAGCGGCACGGCCCCACCGTGTTCCAGGTCGCGCTGATTCCCTTCCTCGCCTACGTCCAGATCGCGGGCATGAACCCGCTCGAGGACATCGACCCCCAGGATCGCGGCAGCTACGCGAACGCGCGCCTGCGCTCACGCATCTTCACGATCTTCGCCGGCCCGCTCGCCAACTACCTCTTCGCGTCGGTGTTCTTCTTCCTGCCCTACTACCTCGAGGGGCGCGCGGTGCTCTCCACGCACGTCGACGTCGTCGAGGGCATGCCGGCCGCCGCGGCCGGGCTGAAGGCGGGCGATCGCATCGTCGAGATCGACGGCCGGGCGGTCGAGTGGTGGGAGTCGATGGCCGAAGAGATCTCCAAGAACCCCGAGCGCTCGATCCCGGTGGTCGTGGAGCGCGAGGGGCAACGGCTGAGCTTCGACATCGTGCCCGCGCAGCGCGAAGGGCGTGGGCAGATCGGCGTGCGGCCCGGGCCGGGCATGAAGCAGAGCGTGGTCCCGCTGTCCTTCGGCGAAGCCGCGACGCTGTCGCTCGAGCGCC
The DNA here is from genome assembly GCA_938004785.1 of uncultured Polyangiaceae bacterium. Lineage (GTDB taxonomy): Bacteria > Myxococcota_A > Polyangia > Polyangiales > Polyangiaceae > CALKVW01. The sequence goes on along the minus strand of CALKVW010000271.1, from coordinate 10,261 downwards.
CGCCTCAGGTGGTGAAGTTCGCGCTCTCGGGCATGGTCGAGCTCGTGCGCGGCAAGAGCGACGCGAAGCTCGGCGGTCCGAAGCTCATCGTCGACGAGATGAAGAAGGCGGCGGAGCTCGGCTGGACGGAGTTCTTCGGCATCCTGGGCTCGATGAGCGCCTACCTCGCCGCCTTCAACCTGCTGCCCTTCCCCGCGCTCGACGGCGGCCGGCTGATGTTCCTCGGCTACGAAGCGACGACGCGCAAGCGCGCGAACCCGACGGTCGAGGCGCACATCCACGCGATCGGGCTCGCGATGCTGCTCGGCCTGATGATCTACGTGACCTTCGCCAACGACTTCGGCCTCGCCGGTAGCAAGTAGGTGTGGTCGCGTTCGCGCTTCGTCGCGCCCGGTCGCGGGCCGCTCGCGCTGCGTTGCTGCTCTCGATCGCGGCGCTGACGGTCTCGAGCCGCAGCTCCGCCGACGAGGTGCCGCCCGCGGTGCCAGGCGACGAGACGCTCGCGCCGCCGACCTTGCCCGCGCTGCGACACGCCGGCACGGCCTTCGAGCTGGAGTACCTCGGCGCGGGCGTGGGCCAGGCGCCGCTCGCGGGCTTCAGCTCGCTCGGCAGCACCTTCGCGTGGATGACCCGCCTCGAAGGCGAGATCGCCGTCGCGCCGAGGCGCTGGTTCGTCGGCGGCGCATGGGACTTCGCCTCGGCGGCGGCGCCGGGCATCGGTCGAGCCCTGCTCCACGGCAACCCCGAGCTGTGGCTGCGCGGCGCGTGGGCGCACCCGGAGGGCCTCGTCGCTGGCGGCGGTCTCGGCTGGATGATCCCCCTGCCACGCAGCGACGCGCCCGAGGTGAAGGCGGCGCAGGAGACGGTGCGCGCGGTCCACGCCTGGGACGCGGCGACCTTCTCGACGAACGAGCTCACGCTGCGCCCCGCCTTCGACGTGCGCTGGGCCAGCGGGCCGGTGACGCTGCAATTCCGCTCCGGGCTGGACGTCGCGATCGACCTCGAGGAGGCGCGCACCGATCTGGTGGCGCGCGCCGGGCTCTTCGGTGGGCTGCAAGCCGGGCGCTGGATGTGCCTCGGCGCGGAGCTCTCCGAGGTCTACCCGATCACCGCCGACATCCCGGACGGTGAACGCGCGGCGGTCACGCTCTCGCCCTCGGTGCGCTTCCGCATCGGCGCGCTCGAGCCCGGGCTCAGCCTGCTCGTGCCCCTGAGCACGCCGCTCGAGGGCGTCGCCGACGGCTTCTTCGCGGTCCGCCTGCACGTTCGCCTCGCCCTCGAACCACGGGCTCGGCGCGAGCCGGAGCCGCTCGAGCCGACGACCCCCACCGAGACGGACCTGCCGCCGCTCGACGCCACCTCCCCCTGAGCGTCGTCTCGAGCGCGAGCCGAGGTGCCGATGCGATCTCGCACGGCGGTTCGGTTCCGACCCGAGCCGGTGTAGTCTGCGCGACGTGCTGCGCTTCGCCACCGCCGCTTCGATGGCCGCGATGCTGTTCGCCTCGTCGGGCTGCGCGACCACGATGGTGAGCCTGCGCGACGGGCCGCGTGAGTACGTGGCGACCGACTACGAGCAGGTGCTCGACACCTGGACGAGGACCGAGAACCTCATCACGCTCGCGCAGCTCGACAACTTGCTCACCGCCACGGCGACCTTCGAGTCGTGGGACTTTCGCTGGGCCTACGTCGTTCGCTACGTCGAGGACTACCGCCTCAACCTCGACCAGCGGAAGAAGCTGCTCGACCAGACGCTCGACGAGACGAAGACCTCACATCACTTCTTCGTCGCCATCACTGGCGGCAGGCGTCGCCACAACGACCTCACCAAGCCCGACAGCGCCTGGATCGTCCGCCTCATCGACAGCGAGGGCAACGAGACGGTGCCCGCCGAGATCGTCGCGGTGAAGCGCCCCAACGCGGTCGAGCGCACCTACTTCCCCTACCTCACGCCCTTTCACCAGGTCTTCCGGATCCGTTTCCCCGCCGCCAAGTCCGACGGTCGACCGGCGATCTCTCCCCGGGCGGAGTGGTTCGGGCTGAGGTTCGCAGGCGCGCAGGGCAACAGTGAGCTCGTGTGGGCGCTCGACCGCGACGAGGAAGACGCCGTGTACACACCGTCGCTCAGCGCCGAGGCCGACACCACGCCGACGAGCTCGGGGTCCGCGATCACCGAGCCGGTGAGCGCCGCGGCCTCGCTCGACGTGGGCGGGCAAGCCGTGTCGCCCACCCACTGACGACTGCGCTCGACCGAAGGCGGCGCTCCAGCGCGGCCCGGCGCTCAGGCGATGCGCAGGAGCTCGAGCAGGCTGGGCACCGTCGAGAACAGCTCGAGCGTGGCGCCTTTGGCGGCCGTGAGCACGAGCGCGCCGCGCTCTCCGGCGACCACGTCGCTCGGAACCGAGCCGCCCTCGAGCGCGAGCGTCGGCAGCACGAGGTCGCCCGAAGAGAGCGTCTCCGCGCCGAGCTCGCCTCCGATGCGCAGGTTGCCGACGCCGAGCACGGCGAGACCAGCGAGGCTCTCGCCTTTCGCGAGCCAGCGCTCACCCGCAGCGAGCGCCCGCAGCTCGAGCCGCTCGAACACGGCGTCGCGACTCGAATCGTCGAGGTCGCCGAGCAAACCCATCGTGGCTCCGGCCAGCGCAGCGAGCCGATCACCGCGCCGCTCCAGCTCCTCGAGCACCCAAGGACAATCGCCGAGCAGCTCGGTCAGCTGCTCGCGCGGCCAGGACGCGATGCGCGTCTCACGCAGGGCGGTCAGCTTGAGCGCTGGCGCCTCCGAGGAGCTCGACCAACAAGGCAGGAGGGCGGGCGCGCTCGCGCGCGTCGCCGCCACGTCGGAGACCCGCACCGAGATCACGACCTCACCCTCGAGGAGGAGCACGGCGCCTTCGCTCCCGAGCTCCTCCTCGAAGCCGAGCGTCGCGCGCCGTGCCGTGCCCGCGAGCTCGGCCTGCACGCCGTCGGGCACGTCGCCGAGTGCGTCGATGGAACCGAGCTCGACGCCGTCGATGGAGCGCTGCTCGGGCGGCAAGGTGCGCGGCCCTGCGGAGGTCGCCGCAGGCGCCGCGGCGGGCGCGGCCTCGACGGGCGCGCGCGCGGGCGCGGCTTCGACGGGCGCCGTCTCCGCCGCCGGCTGCGCAGGCGGCACGCTCGGGCGCTCGGCGGGCTGGGCAGGGGGCACGCTGCGGCGTTCGGCGGGTTCGGCAGGTGGAGCGCTCGGGCGCTCCGCGGGCGCCGCGGGCGGTACGCTGGCTCGCCCAGGCGTCGGACGCGGCACCGCGCTCGGCGGCGGCGGCACGCTGGGGCGCTGGCTGGCGGGGCGCGGCACCGCGCTCGGCGGGGCCTCCGGCGGGGTGCTCGGGCGCTCGGCGGGCGTGCGCGTGGAGACCGGCGGCATCGAAGCCTGGGGCGCCGGAGATTCCGCCGCTTCGGCGGTGGGCGGAAGCGACGGCAGCGCCGGCCTGGGCAGCGGCGGCATGGGCCCAGGACGGGACCCGGGCGCCGGAGGAGGAGGTGGCTTCTGCGAGGCCTGCGGCGGGGGAGGCGTGAGCGACGTCGCCGCGAGCTCCGGCGCCACGCCGATGAGCGGCGTACCGCTGAGCGTCTGGCTCCGCTTCGCCGGCGGAGGGGGCGGAGGCGGCCGCTTGCGGAAGAGCACCTCGAGAGAGGGAGCGGAGGTGATGACGTCGGCCTCGTCGCTCGAGTGCTCCGGCCGATGGGCCAAGGTGCGAGGAGCCGGCTCGTCCGGGGGCAGGTCGTCGGACCAGGGATCGAGGATCGGCGCGCGCGCCTTGCGCGCTCGCTGGGCCGACGCGCTGCCGGCGGTGCTTGCCGCCGGTGGGTCCACGGGTGCGATCGACGCGCGCCCCACCAAGGTCGAGGGCGGAGCGGCCATCGAGCTCATCGACGGCGGCGCGTAGGACTGCGGCGGCTCCGACGCGGGAGGCTCGGCTGGTGGGCGAGCAGGACGAGGGATGGGCGTCGCGCCTGCGGATGAAGGCGGCACAGCGAGGACCGGCGCGGCCGGAGTCGCGACGACGGGCGCCGCCTGCGCCGCGAGGACCGGCGCGACCGGAGCAGCGACGACGGGCGCGGGCGGAGGCTCGTCGGAGGTCGACTCATCGAGCAAGAGCGCCGCGGCTGCGTCGGCGTCGAGCGTCTCCGCGTCGTCGATCTGCTGGAAGCTGGGTGGACGCGGCTTGGGCAAGCTCGCAGGCTTCGGCGCGGGCGGCGGGTTCGACGCCGCCACGGCGGCCGGAAGCGGGAGCGGCGTCGACGTCGCGGCGGTGCCGGGCGCGGCGACGCTCGGCGTGGCCTCGACGCCCTCCGCGACGACCGAAGCCGCCGCAGCGTCTACCAAGGTCCGCTCGATGGCGCCGACGCTGAGCTCGAGAGCGGCGGCGCGCTCCTCTGCGCCGGCGTCGCGCGCAGCGCCGATCGCCCGACGCAGCCACACCACGGCCTCACGGTGCTCGCCACGCCCCCAGAGGGCGGCGGCCGTTTGGAGACCCCAGGCGACGTCTTCGGCGTCGTCGGGCTGGGCCTCAGGCAGGAGAGACAGGTCGCCCCCCAATCATCGGGGTCCAGTCCTATCACAGCCTGCGCGTCAGACTGAACCTCCTGTCGTGCATCCGGCGCATTCGGACGCCGAGCCGCGAGTCCCTGGAGGCCCACGAGGGCGGCCTCAGCGCGACTTGCGCATCCCGATCGCGGCGGCGCTCACCCGAGCGACGACCGATCCGCAACAGACGCTCGCACCGTGCGCGGCCGCACCGTGCGCGGCCACACCGTGCGTGGCCACACCGTGCGCGGCCACACCGTGCGTGGGCACCGACGAGGTGTCGCCGAGCGGCGCCATCGGCGCAGCGCCGCCCGAGGGCGAGTGCTCGCCCCCCGCGGGGTGGGGAACGTCGCTCGGCGTGTTCGCGTGCGCACCGGCCGCGCCCACGCATCCAGCCGAGTGACCGCGTTGGCGCGATGCTTGCTCGACGCCGACGAGCGACGGCCCCTCGCCTGGCATTCGCCGTGCCAACCACCCGATGAGCGTCAGCCCGGCGTGACGGGCTTCGTCGGGGAGCTCGCAATCACGGAGGAGGCTGGCGAGCTCTTCGATGAGCCGCGTCCGGTCGCACTCGGAGCGCATCGCGGGGCGTGTGATACGATCCGGAGACAAAGTCAAGGCCTGACGCTGCTCCGCTGCCCCGGCCGCGTCTTCGGCCCGGGCCTCCTCTCCCGTGACGCCGAGCGGGCCGCGCGCCTCGCTCACAAGGCCTCGATCAAGACCTCGCGGTCCTTCGAGCCGTTGGCGGGCCCGACCAGACCGCGACGCTCCATCGTCTCCACCAGCTTGGCCGCGCGGTTGTAGCCGATGCCGAGCTTGCGCTGCAGCCACGAGGTCGAGCACCTGCGTGAGTCGGCGACGATGCGCACCGCCTGATCGTAGAGCGGGTCGGCGTCCTCGTCCTCGTCGGCCTCGACCTTCCCGTCTTCGTCGCGCGGCTTGAGGATGTTCTCGTCGTACTCGGGTGTGCCCTGCAGCCGGAGAAAATCCGTGACCTTCTGCGCCTCTTCCTCCGAGATGAACGGGCACTGCACGCGACGCGTGTCGTTCGAGCCGTTCATCTTGATGAGCATGTCGCCACGACCGAGCAGGTGCTCGGCGCCCTGCTCGTCGAGGATCGTGCGGCTGTCGACCTTCTGCGCGACGCGGAAGGCCACGCGCGTCGGGAAGTTCGCCTTGATCATGCCGGTGATGACGTCGACGCTCGGGCGCTGCGTCGCGAGGATCACGTGCATGCCGGCGGCGCGCGCCTTCTGCGCGAGGCGCGCGACCGAGGCCTCGACCTCCTTGCCCTGCTGCATCATCAGGTCGGCGAACTCGTCGACGACGATCACGATGAAGGGCAGCTTCTTCAGGGGCTCGGCGTCGCTGCCGTCCTTGGCGGGGTCGAGCTCCACGTCGGTGCCGTCGGCGGCGATCGCGTTGACCTTGCCCGGCAAGGGCTTGGGCGGCTTCGCCTCTCCGCGCAGCACGCGCTCCACGAAGCCGTTGTAGGTCGTGATGTTCTTCGTGCCGGCGTTCGCGAAGAGCTGGTAGCGGCGCTCCATCTCGTCGACGGCCCACTTGAGCGCCGTCGAGGCCTGCTTCATGTCGGTCACGACCGGCAGGAGCATGTGCGGGATGCCGTCGAAGGGCGCGAGCTCGACGACTTTCGGGTCGATCATGAGCATCTTGAGCTCGTCCGGCGTGCGGCGGTACAGCAGGCTCACGAGGATCACGTTGAGCCCGACGCTCTTTCCTGCACCAGTTGCGCCTGCAACGATCACGTGCGGCATGGAGGCGAGGTCGGCGAAGTAGGGAGCGCCGACGATGTCGCGCCCGAGCACGCAGGGCAGCGGGGCCTTCATCTCGAGGAAGCGGCGGTCCTCGACGAGCTCGCGCATGTTCACGGGCACACGCTTCGGGTTCGGGATCTCGAAGCCGATGCGGTTCTTGCCCGGGATGGGCGCGATGATGCGTACCTTGCGCGAGAGGCCGAGCGCGAGATCGTCGGCGAGGCTCGCGACCTTCGAGACCTTCGTGCCGGCCGCGGGCGAGACCTCGAAGGTCGTGACCGTGGGGCCGGGGTGGATCTCCTCGACCTTGCCGCTCACGCCGTAGTCGGAGAGCGTCTTCTCGAGCAGCGCGGCGGTGGCCTTGAGCTGATCGGCGTGCACCTCGACCACGCCGCCCTCCGGCGGATCGAGGAAGTCGAAGCTCGGCAGGTGGAAGCCCGTACCCGAGGGGATCACCTTGTCGCCGCGCTCGACCTCGCGCGCGTGCGAGGTGTCGACGATCTTGAGCCCGGGCTCGGCCTGCTCCTCCTTCTTCGGCGTGGGCGCCTTCTTCGGAGGAGGAGGCGGCGGCGTCGCTGCGTGGGCGCGCTCCTCCTGCGCGAGCTTCTTCGGGGGCTCCGGCTCGGCGGGTTTCGCCACGCGGACGCGCTTCGGCGGTGCGGCCGGGATCGGCGAGGGGGTGGGTACCTCGTCCGGCGAGAGCGGCGCGGCGACGAAGGCGGGCTCCGGCTCGGGCGCGAGCTCGACGAGCGGCGCGAGAGGGCGCGACGCGGGCGCCTCGGGGGTGCTGCGCAGCAGCGTCAGCGTGAAGCCGCCGCCTTCGGCCTCGGGCGTGTCGGCCTCGAGCCCGTCGAGCTCGTGCAGAGGATCGGGCTCGGAGTCGTCGCTCAGGGCCGCGACGATCGCGTCGGGCCGCTCGTCGACGATCAAGGGCTCGCGCTTCGCTTCGCCCTCGGACTCGAGCGCGCGCGCCTGTGCCCAGGCGTCGGCGAGCGCGGCCGCGCCGACGGCCCCCTTCTCTCCGGCCGCGCGTGCGCCCTGCGCGAGCGCCATCACCGTCTCGATGAACGAGAAGGATGCGCGACCGACCAGGATGAGCGCGACGATCGTGAGGCCGATGATGAACGAGCCGACCGCGCTGAAGAGCGAGCGCATGAGCTCGCCGGCGAGCTCACCGACGAGCCCTCCGAGCGGCATGGCGCCGAAGGCCGTCGCCTCGGGCAGGGCCACGTGCACGAGCGCCGCCATGACCGTCGCGACCACGACGTCGCCGCCGAGGCGGGACGACCAGGCCATCCAACCTCGAGGCCGCTCGGTGCGTGCGCCGAGCATCGGCAAGGCGAGCGCGATGAGCTCGACCGGCAAGAGCCACGCGACCACGCCGACCGAGGCGACCAAGAGCTCGGCGACGCCTGCGCCCACCGGGCCGACCCAGTCGCTGCCGTGCACGTCGGCGCGCTGTGGGTCGGCTCGGTAGGAGGCGAGCGCGAGCACCGCGTAGAGCGCGGAGGCCATGAGCAAGACGGCCGAGGCCTCACGCGCGAAGCCGTGCGCGGCGCGGCGCATCGCGCTCGACGAAGGCACGTGTGCCGCCGTGGCGGCGTCGCCAGGCGCGAGCGGAGGCGGAGGCTCACTCGGCGCTGGGTCCGAGCTCTCCAGCGCGTCGCGACGCCGCTTCGACGAGAAGGGGTTCTTCATCCGGTGACCGGCCTTGGGACCGTCCTCGCTCGTAGTGAGTCGCCTGCGCATCGGCCAAGTTTCGGGGGCTTGGCGCGCTCGCTCGGGCGGGCCCGACCGTGGGGTCGAAGGTGGCGCGCGCCGGCCCTGCTGAGCAGGAGCGCAGCGCTGAGCGCCGAATCAGTCGCCGATCACGCCGAGCGCGCGCTCAGGCCTGGGCCGAGGCCGATGCCCTCGGAAAAATCTTTGGTGGACGCGACCTGGCAAGTACGATGCGTGGCTCCCGACCCTGGGAACGCTCCCGAGAGACGCGACGAGCTTGTTGGAGGACTCCGCTTGAGCCGAGCTATCCGAAGGATCCATGCAGCCAGAGCCTGGCTCGGCGTGGTGGCGCTCACGGCTTCCCTCGGGTCGCTCGCGACCGGTTGCCGCATCGACGAGGACAACATCCGTCGGTGGGAGACCACGCTGCACGGCCCCGAGAAGCTGCAGGCCGTCCTGGGCCACGACAAATACGAGATCCCGCTGCGGGTCGAGGCGGCGCTCTCGCTCATCCGCATGAAGCCTCGCGGAGGCCGCCCGATCGGCGCCGAGGGCATGGTGGAGACCTTCGCGAGCATGAGCCCCGAGGCGCGCCAGCCGCTGCTCGCCGCGCTCGTGCCCGCGATGATCGCCGAGCTGAAGAAGCCGCCGCCCGTCGTGCAGGCAGGCCAGCCCGCGCCGCCGGATCCGTCGCTCGCCTTCAAGGACGCCGCCTACGCGCTGCTCACCTTCGAGCGCACGGTGCTCATCACCGACGAGCCGCTGCGAGCCCAGCTGCGCGCCGCGCTGTCGGAGTGGGCCATGGCCGACTTCGAGCGCCGGCTCGAGAACCGCACGCAGACCTACGGCATGGAGCAGCTCTTGCGCATGCTCGGGCCGGAGTCGGTCGTGCCGCTCCCGAAGCTGATGACGCGCGACGCGCGCAACCTCGACAAGATGTCGACGCTGGTGGCCGATCTCGGCAGCGACGCGACGAAGGAGTCGGCCTCGGTCGCGCTCGTCGACATCGCCAAGCACGTGGTGTCCCAGGAGTGGGTCAAGGTGAAGACGCCGCAGGTCGAAGCGGCGAACAAGGCCTCCAAGCTCGAGCCCACGCCGGAGCAGTTCAAGGCCCAGCTCGACCAGTACCAGGACGAGGAGCTCTTCCGCGTGCTCGGCTCGCTGAAGAAGGTCGGTGGCCGCGCCGCGATCGACTTCGCGCTCGGCTTCGCCGCCGACAAGAACCAGAGCGAGAAGCGCCGCGTGGCCGCGCTCGCGGCGGTCGAGGGCAAGCTCGATCGCAAGAGCGCCGAAGACCTGAAGCGCATCTTCGAGATCGCCAGGTCCGAGTCGCCGCCTTCGGTGCTCGACCAGGCCTTCCGACGCATCGGCGAGCTGCCGCGTGAGGTCGTCATCGAGAAGCTCTACGAGACCTTCAAGTCCGAAAACTGGCGCGTTCGCCGCGCGGCAGCGTCCACTGCTCTCAGCATGTCGAAGCTCGCGCAGGTCGACGAGTTCCTCGGGCGTCTCCCGGAGGGCGACGGCAAGGGCTTCGCGATGCCCGAGGCCATCGGCTACGGCGCGACGATCGGCGACTACAAGGAAGGCAAGCCGCGCGACGCGCTGAAGAAGTGGCTCGGCGAGGGCACGCCCGCGCAGCGCACGACGGCCGTGAGCTTCTACCTCACGCACGGCACACCGGACGACCTCGCCACGCTGGCCTCCCTCGAACGCGACGGCTCGCGCGTGCCCGTCTGCGAGGCCGACGCCGACTGCAAGTGGGCCTGCTACGTGCCGAAGGAGTCCGATCCGAAGGAGCGCGAGCTCCGCGACATCAAGACCCTCGGCGAATACGTCACGCTCTGCGTCGTGCCTGCCATCAAGGAGCGCGCGGCCGAGGCGGCGAAGAAGAAGGACGAACCGAAGCCGGGCGGCGACGCCCCGAAGACGGGCGGCGACGCCCCGAAGAGCCCCTGAGCGCCGTGCGCCCGAGCAGCTGAGGCGCGCGACGATCCGAGGACGCCCGACAACCTGAGCCGACGAGCCGGACCGGACGGCTGCGAGAGGTCGACGGAGTGAGTGAACGACATGAGCGCTGATCCGAACAAGAAGACCGCGCGCACGTTCCAGTGCAGGGACGTGCTGTGGGAGACCTTCGAGCAGATGGCTCGAGAGCTCGAGTGCTCCATCGACTACCTCATCAACGAGTCGATGAAGCAGTACGCGC
>CALKVW010000270.1 GCA_938004785.1 uncultured Polyangiaceae bacterium | reverse complement strand
TCCACCTGCCGATGATCGGCGCATTCCATTCGAGTCGCCGCATCGTATTGGCGATCTGGGCAAGCTCCGGGCCGATGCCGTAGGTCAGGATTGCCTGTGCTCCGGCGTCGCGCGCGTTGCGCACTTGGCTGACCATGTCTGCCTGGCGCAGCTGGAAGCGCTCTATCGTCACCGGCGTGACCCCGCGCGCGTAAAGGGCCGTCTCCAGGTCCTCGCGCCCAAGCTGGCCATAGTTGGTGGCATCGTGAAAGATTGCGATCCGCTTGAGGCCGCGGCGCGTCACGGCCTCATGTACGATCATCTCCGCCTGGATCGTGTCGCTCTGGGTGCTCGGAACCATAGGGGGCGACCCATATCCGCGCTCGTGCGGGGGGGAAAGGGGCACGGACTCGTGCTAAGGCCTCGCCCATGGCCCAAAGCCTCCAGCCCGGTGATCGCGCCCCCTCCTTCGAGCTCCCCGCCCAAGACGGCCGACGCGTCGGTCTCGCGGAGCTCACCAGCAAGGGTCCCGTCGTCGTGTTCTTCTACCCGAAGGACGAGACACCCGGCTGCACCGCCGAGGCCTGCAGCTTCCGCGACAGCTACGACGTCTTCCAGGAGGCCGGCGCGAGCGTGGTCGGCATCAGCGGAGACTCCACCAGCTCGCACCGCAAGTTCGCAGACAAACACGGCTTTCCGTTCCTGCTCCTGAGCGACGAGGGAGGCCGGGTGCGCGCACAGTTCGGCGTGCCCAAGACGCTCGGTCTGTTCGCGGGGCGCAGCACCTACGTCATCGATTCGGAGGGCGTGATCCGCCACGCCTTCCACTCGCAGCTGCAGGCCACCAAGCACGTCGACGAGGCCCTCGAGGCGGTGCGAGGTCTGGCGCGCGCGCGCTGACCGAGGGGGCTGCTCGGCACGGCGGCTCGACGGAGCCACGAGCCCCGCGAGAGCGTGGGCTCGAAGGGGAGCCAGCGACCTCGGTGGGAGCGCTCGGCGAGCGCCCCGGCCTTGATCAGCTTGGACTTCCGGCGGCAGGCCTTCTCGCGTAAGAGTCGCGCCGCTGCCCGGGCGTCCGGGTGCCACGACGAGGGCTTGCACGTGTCCATTCCTTCCACCCGTCGCCCCAGTGTGGGCCTGCTCCACACGACCTGCTTCCTGTCCGCGGCCACCGTCGTCTTCGCGACGAGCACCGCCTCCGCCCAGGGCGCTGCGCCTGCCCAGCCCGCACCCGCGCAGCCCGCGCCCGCGCAGCCCGCGCCTGGGCAGCCCACGCCTGGGCAGCCCACGCCTGCCGGCCAGCCCGAGGCTGGAGCCTCCGGCTCCGTCAACGTGGGCGGTGGCTCCACGGGCTTCTCCTTCGGCGGTGGCGCCGACGCGAACGCCCCCTCCGGTGGCGACGCTGGCGGTGAGAAGGAGTGGGTCGGCTGGAACACCGGCGGCGAAGACGCCAGCTACGGCCTCGGGATCCTGGGCCACCTCGGCCTCGGCTACCGCATCGGCGACGTCTCGGTCGGCGAGGCCGTCTCGCGCTCCGGTCTGCGCATCGGCATCACGGGCATCGTGCGTCTCAACCGCTACTTCGGGCTCGGCTTCGGCTACGAGCACGCCGACGCCGACCACAACAACGTCGACCTGGTGAGCACCACTGCGGGCGTGGAGACCTTCCAGGACATCTACCGAGACCTGAACTCGCTCTGGCTGCAGGCTCGCTTCTACCCGGTGCGCATCGACCCCGTCGCGGTCTACATCGGCCTCGCCGGTGGTCCCACCTGGGAGAGCCTCTCGTCGAGCACCGCGGTGGTCGACGTGAACACGCAGCAGCAGCTCATCACGCAGTGCAACGCCTCGAGCAGCGTGGGCCTCGGGCTGCGCGGCGGCATCGGCGCGGAGTTCACCTACGTCTCCGGCGCGATGATGTTCGCGGAGATCGGCCCCGACTACTACGCGATGAGCGAAGACGTGCTCGACGGCTGCGCCGTGGGCGCGGGCAGCGTGCCGCAGTTCGGCTTCCGCGCAGGCTTCGGCTTCGGCATGGAGAAGACGCGCAAGAAGTACGAGCCGGTCGACGAGCCCCCGGTCGACACCGACGGCGACGGCATCCCCGACGCGAACGACGCCTGCCCCGAGGTCGCGGGTGTGGCCAACGCCGATCCGCTCAAGCACGGCTGCCCGCCGGATCGCGACGCCGACGGCGTGCTCGATCAGGTCGACGCCTGCCCCGACGTGCCCGGCGTGCCGAACGCCGATCCGGCGAAGAACGGCTGCCCGCCGCCCGGTGATCGCGACGGCGACGGCGTGACCGACGATGTCGACGCCTGCGTCGAGCTGAAGGGCGTCGCCGACGCCGACCCGGCGAAGAACGGCTGCCCGCCCGACACCGACGGCGACGGCTTCCGCGACGACCAGGACGCCTGCCCCGAGGAGAAGGGCGTCGACGATCCGGATCCGACCAAGCGCGGCTGCCCCAAGCTCGTGCGCGTGACCGACAAGGAGATCGTCATCCTCGAACAGGTGCAGTTCGACACCGGCAAGGCGACGATCAAGCCGGCGAGCGACGAGCTGCTCACCTCGGTGGCGAACGTGCTCAAGGAGCACCCCGAGATCCTCAAGCTCGAGGTGCAGGGTCACACCGACAACCGCGGCTCGAAGCAGCTCAACAAGAAGCTCAGCCAGGATCGCGCCGAGTCGGTGAAGAAGGCGCTCGAGTCGCGTGGTGTCGAGGCGACGCGCCTGCTCGCCCAGGGCTACGGCCCTGACAAGCCCATCGCCGACAACGGCTCCGAGGAGGGTCGCCAGCAGAACCGCCGCGTGCAGTTCGTGGTGACCGAGAAGAAGGCGAAGGCGCCGCGGATGATCGGCGCAGCTGCCGACGCGGCGGTCGCGCCCGCGCCGGCCGCGCCTGCGGCGCCGGCCACCCCTGTGGCGCCGGCCACGCCGGCTCCCTGAGCCGAGCGCGCTCAGCGCGCCTCGACACCTGAAGCGCCGGGCCCTCCGAGGAGGTGCTCGGCGTTTCGCGTTCGTCGCGGAGCGAAACTTGCCCGTCGATTCGCGCACGTGCCAAGTCCGGAGCCGGACGCTCTCGTCCACGAGCCGGAGGCAGGGTGACGCGCGAGCGATCGGAGAGTGAGCTCTCGAGACTGAAGCGTAGGGCGCAGGAGCTGGCGGCCACGAGGCGCGAGCGCCCGACCACGGTGCACTTGCTCGCGGCGGTGGCGGGTCTCCCAGGCCCTGCGTCGCAGCTGCTCACCGGGCGCGGCCTCGATCAGGACGCGGTGCTCAAGGCCGGACGGACCTTCGACGAAGAGGGCCCCGATCCGATCGGGCGTGTGCTCGCTCAGGCGCGCGAGGTCGTGCGGCGCGCGCGCGGACCGGTCTCGACCGACCGCGCCGTGCGCGGTGAACCTTCGCTCTCGCCGGACTCGCGTCTCGTGCACCTCGAGCCGGGCTCGCTGCACGCGCTCGTCGCCCTGCTCTCGGATCGTCGCAGCGCCGCTCACCGCGCGCTCGTCCAGAGCGGCATCGACGTGAGTCGCCTCCACGCCGCAGCGCTCACCCAGGCGCTCGGCATCGTCTCGAGCGCCAAGCCTCAGCGAAGCGAACCACCGCCGCGACGCCCCATGCCCAGCCGAGCTGGTGCGCCCACCGTGGTCCCGCTCGTGCCGCCATCGCGTGAGCGCGCGCCGCAGAGCTCGCCGCCCGGGCGTCTCTCGGAGCCCACCACGCCGGTGCCCGCGCCCAGCACGTCGAGCGCCGACGGCCGCTCGACGCCGCCCGCGCCGCCCGCGCGCTCGACGCCGCCCGCGCCGCCCGCGCGCTCGACGCCGCCCGCGGGGCGCCCGGTGCGCGCCGGGAATACGCCGCCCGCGCGTCCTCTCCCGGCCCGCAAGCTCGGCGGGCCCGGGCGTGGGCTGCCGAGCGCCGGTGGACCCAGCGTCGGGGCGCGCCTCGACGCGCTGGATGCGACCCGCTTCCCCACGCTCGCGGCCTTCGCGAGCCGTGTGATCCCTCCCGCGGAGGATCGCATCGCGATGCGGGGCTCCGAGGTGCAGCGTGTGCTCGACGTGCTCGGCAAGCACCGCGCGAACACGCCTTGTCTCGTCGGGCCTCCGGGGGTCGGAAAGACCTCGGTCGCGCTCGCGCTCGCGTCCGAGCTCGAAGCGGAGGGGCGCCAGCTCGTGGAGCTGCGTGTACCCGCGCTCGTCGCCGGGGCCGCCACGCGGGGCTCGCTGGGTGAGCGCATCGCCGCAGGCTTCGAGGAGCTACGCGGCGAGGGCGGTAGCGTGCTCTTCGTCGACGACTTCCACGAGCTGGTCTCGCTCGGCGACGAGGCGACGAGCGAGCTCAAGGCTCAGCTCGCGCGGGCCGACGTGCCCGTGGTCTTCACCTCGAGCGCCGAGGCGCTGCGCAAGCTCGTCGACGCCGAGCCTCAGCTCGCGCGCAGGCTGCAGGTCGTCGAGGTCGACGAGCCCGACGAGGAGGCCGCGTTCTGCATGGTGCGCAGGGCGGCCGAGGAGCTCGGAGCACACCACGGCGTGGGCTACGCCGACGAGGTCGTCGCTGCGTCGGTGAGCTGGTCGCTGCGTTACATGCCGGGACGAGCGCTGCCCGACAAGGCGATCGCTCTGCTCGATCTGTCGGGCGCGCGCGCCAAGCGCCAGAAGCGGCGCGAGGTCGAGCTGCCCGAGCTCGCGGAGGTGGTCGCCGACGAGACGGAGGTCCCGGTCGAGCGCCTGCTCGAGACGGACCGAGAGCGCATGCTGCATCTCGAGGAGCAGCTCGCCGAGCGCGTCGTGGGTCATGTGTCGGCGATCGCGCGCATCGCGCGGCAGCTGCGCAAGGCCGCCGCCGGACTGAGGGGCAAGAGGCCGCTCGGCTCCTTCATGCTGCTCGGGCCCACGGGTGTCGGCAAGACCGAGACCGCGAAGGCGCTCGCGGAGTCGCTCTTCGGCTCGCCCGACGCGATGACGCGCATCGACATGAGTGAGTACGGTGAGGCCCACGCGATCGCCCGACTGCTCGGCGCTCCGCCTGGCTACGTGGGCCACGAGGCCGGAGGACAGCTCACCGAGGCGGTGAGGCGCAGGCCGTATCAGGTGGTGCTGCTCGACGAGATCGAGAAGTCCCACCCGGAGGTGCTGCTCGCCTTCCTGCAGGTGCTCGACGAAGGACACCTCACCGACGGTCGCGGGCGCAGGGTCGACTTCAGCAACACGGTCGTGGTGCTGACCTCGAACCTCGGCTCGCGCGAGATGCTCGAGGTGCAGCGAGGGCGCGCGGTCGGCTTCGGGCGCGCACCGGTGGAGATCGCCGGCGAGGCGCTCGAGCGGGCGTGCATCGATGCAGCGCGCAAGGCGCTCGCGCCCGAGCTCTACAACCGCATCGACGAGGTGGTGTTCTACGCGCCGCTGCGTCGCGCGGAGGTGGCCGAGGTGGCGCGCGGCATGCTGCGTGCGCTGGGCAAGACGCTCGCGCTGCGCGACATCGAGCTCGACGTGGACGACGCCGCGATCGACGTGCTGCTCGATCGAGGTGGCTACGAGCCGGAGCTCGGCGCGAGGCCGATGCGTCGCACGATCGCGCGCCTCGTGGAGGGCCCGCTCGCGGAGCTGCTGCTGCGTGGGGAGCTCGACGACGGCGGCGTCGTGCTGCTGAGCGCGGAGGGCTCCGAGATCGTCGTCGACGCCGCGCCTCGCGCCGCGCGCGCGGCCGGCTGAAGACGCGAGCGACCGCGCCGCCGGGCTCGCCCGGCGCGCTCGGCCTCAGCTCGGGGGCCCGGCGAGGATCGCGCGCCGGTAGCGCTCGCGCCGGTGCGCGTCGCGCAGCACGTCGTAGGCCTCGTCGAGCACGTCGGCGATGAGCGACACGTCTTCGGCGAGCTCGACGGTGCCCGCGGTGAGCAGCCGACTCGGCTCGAACTGCCTGCGCAGCTCGAGGTAGGCGCGCTTGATCTCGTAGGGCGTCGCCTCGGACGAGATGCCGAGCAACGAGAAGTAGTCTCCCTCCTGCACGAGCGCGAGGCGCGCCTCCACGCGCAGGCGGATCGCCTCGTCGTCGAGCGGGTCGTGGTCTCGGCGCTCCGGCTGCTCGGGCGCGACCCTGCCCGCGCGCACCTCGAGGATGCCGAGCTCCACGAGCGCCCGCAGCGCGCTCACGAAGTCACCCTCCTCGGCGCCTCCGAGCTCGGCGAGCGAGCGCCCCGCGGCGCCACGGATCTGGGCGTCTTCGGCGGCGCCGAGCGCGCACTCGGAGAGCAAGCTCGCCTTCGGCCCGAGGTCGAAGCGAGCGCCGTCGCCTCCGAGCGCCGCGCGCGAGGCCTCCGGCGGCAGCACCCTGCGCGCCACCTCGACGTAGACCTCGGCGCCGGTGGCGCCGCCGAAGACGCCCGGCTCCGCGCGCAGGCGCCCGGGCGCCTCGGCCTCGAGGTCGATGCTGCCGGGGCCGTCGAGCAGCGAGCGACCGAGCAACCACTCCGCGTGAGCGCGCAGCACGGGCCACAGGTCGTCTTGTGCGAGCAGGCCCTGCGCGATGAGCGCGGCTCCAGCGTGCCTACCGGAGGGCGGCAGCTTCCCGGCGAGGCGCGCGGCGGTGCTCTGGCCGAGGTCGCCGCGGCTCGCGAGGAACGCGACGAGGGTCTCGTCCGCGACCTCGGAGCCCACCGTCACGAGGTCGCCCTCCTGGAGGATCACGCGCCGCAGGCCCTGCGAGGTCGTGATGGCCAGCGAGCCGGTGAGCCTCGACGCGATCGCGCGGGCGATCGGGCGGAGCCCCTCGGACGCGCCGAAGACGACCGGGATCGCGGTGCCGAGCTCACGCGCGGTGGGGCTCGGAACCGAGGCCGCCTGCGGGCTCAGGCGCAGATCGATCGGCGCGACTCCACGGTCGGTCGAGGGGCGCGCGCCCGGCAGGACGGCCTCGCTGCGTGGCGTGGGTAGGATCGGCTTCGCAGCGGCGGGGGGCTCGTCGGGTGAGCGCGCGGGTGCGAGGCTCGGGGCGGCGCGCCCGCCGCCGAGGGCGCGCGGCTCGCGGAACCGCACCGGCGGCGAGAGCGGAGAGAGCGACGCGAGCAGGGACGGGTCGTCGCCACGCATGGTGTCGGCGAGCCCTTCGCGACGCGCAGCTGGCTCGCCAGGGCCCCGCTGGGCGCTCGTGGCCTGCGCGTCGGCGCGTACGCCGAGCAGCTCGTCGAGCCTGTAGCCCGTGGCCGGGCTCTCCGCGCGCGGCGAGAGCGTCGCCTCGCCGCCGTTCGCCGCTTGGCCGAGCGCGAGGGCGCCGCCCGAGCGCAGCGGCGGCAGCCCGCTCCCGAGGCCGACCTGCGTTCCCGGCTCGGCGAGGCTCGGTGCGACCGACTCCGAGGGAGGCCTCGAGCCGGGCGCCTGGCGGTGGCTGTCCTCGGCTTGGGTCGGCGCGGGCACGCTCGCAGAGGACACCATCGGTCCGAGCAGCGCCTCGACGCCGGTGCGCGTGGTGCTGCTCGTCGTGGCGTGGGGCTGTCCTGCGGCGGTCCCCCGCGTCGGGAACTGGCTGCCGCCCGACTCGGTGCCGCTCGAGGTGCCTTGCACGCCGGTGCCGTGCGCCGACGAGTAGCCCGAGGCCGTGCCTGGCCCGAGTGACGCGAGGCCGAGCACCGCGCTCGCGCCGACGTCCGAGGCGTGCGGCAGGTCGACGCTCTCGTCGACGGGCTCTTCGAGCATCGCCAGGAGATCCCCGGGCGCGAGCGCGCCGCCGGAAGGGTCGTCGGACGATGGGGGAGGCGCGTTGGAGGGCAGCCCGATGCTGCTCCGGATTCGCCGCTCTGCAGCTTCGAGGCGTGCCTCGAGCTCCGGGCTGAGCTCGACGGGCGCGTCGATCATGCCTTCCATGAGCAGGAGCTCGTCGTCGCCTTCGAGCACGCCGAGCTCGAGCGGATCGCCCGCCTTCGGTGGCGCCGAGGGGGGCGGGAGGCTCTCGCCGACAGGCATCACGCTCGGTGCGGACGTGAGCATGGGTGGCAGGCTGCTGCGCGCTCGCGGCGAGGCCTCGAGCAGAGGTGCGGGCGGCGGCGCAGAGACGGCGGCGATCGCGCGGCGCGTGCGCTCGGCCAGGCCCTCGACGTCGAGCGGGCGCGGGAACGCACGATCGAGTCGCTGCTCGCCGTGGACCTCGCGCCCGAGCTCGACGCTGCCCACCGTGAACAGCTCGAGCTCGGGGCGCTGCTCGAGCAAGGCGATCGCGAGGCCCACGCCTCCCGGCGCGTCGACGTCGAGGATCACCACCTTCGGCCGATCGCTCTGTTCGCGCGCCTTCAGCGACAACATCGGCACGTCGATCACCGTGCAGCCGAGCTCGCGCAACCTCGCGCCGAGCTCCTCGCCCTCGAGCGAGGCGTCGGCCACGAGCACGAGCTCGGCCCGTGGCTCGTCGTTCTCGGGCGGCGTGGGGGCGCTCACGTTTTCGCGCACTCTACCAAAGAACGCCGACTTGCTGCGGGCGAGCCGCTGGGCCATGAGAATCCTCGTGCGCGTCCTCGGGGCCTCCACCGACGAGATCCTCCTCGTCCTGTTCTTGATGGCGCTCGTGCTCGCCGGCACGAAGGTCGGCGCAGCCGGCGACGCGCTCGGCCGTTGGCTCGACAAACGCGGATGACCCGCCCTGAGCTGAGGCGAGCGCGCACCTCGACGCCCGGCGCCCGCAGGCTCTGGGTGGTGCTGCTCGCCGTCGGGGCGCTCGGTGTGGGCGCCTACCTCGCCGGTCCGGGCCGCGGGTCCCCTCCCGAGCTCGCCCACGACGCGCCCGCGCCGCGCGGGCTGGGTCTCGAGGACGCGGTCCCCCTCGACACCACCGTCCTGGTCAGCGTCGACCTCGTGAAGCTGCGCTCGACGCGCTTCGGAGAGGCCCTGCTCGGCCGAGACCGTCAGGTCGATGGCGTGGGACGGCTGCGCGAGCTCTGCGGCTTCGATCCCCTCGAGCTCGTCCGCGAGCTCGCGGTCGTGGTCCCCGCGAGAGAGGGCGCGGACTTCGGTGTCGTCGCCGTGGGCAGCTTCGCCGCCGATCCCATCGTCGCCTGTGCCTCGAAGCTCATCGAGCGGCGAGGTGGGCAGCCGCTGCGCTCCTCGATCGGCGGCTTCGTCACGGTCCGCGACGCCAAGTCGGTCGACGGCGAGGGCGAGCTCGCGGTGCGGTCCGGCATGTTGCTGCTGGGCGGCGGCGCCTACCTGCGTACGCTCGTCGACACCGCCGAGGGCAAGCTGCCACGCATCGAGCAGGGCGGCGCGCACGCCGAGCTGCGCGCGGAGCTCGACCCCGGGCTCACCGCGGCCGCGACGATCGTGCTCACGCCGGCCCAGCGAGAGCTGATCCGCGAGGAGCTCGCGGCGAGCACGAGCGCCGTGCCGCGCACGCTGGGGCAGGTGCGCGCGGCCGCGCTCGGACTGCGTCTCGAGGGCGAGACGCTGCACGCGATGGCGACCGTGGCGGCCGACGACGACGCGAGCGCCGCAGCCCTGCTCGAGCTCGTCTCCGCGCTCCGAGACGAGGCCGCGAAGAGCCCCGCCGCCGCGGTGCTGGGCACGGCGGAGCTCTTGCGGCGCGCTCGACTCGAGCGCCGGGGTCGAGGCGTGTACGCGCGCGTGGAGGCCACGACCGCAGAGCTCGACCGGGCCGGCGCGCGCGCCGCCGAGCTCCGTGGGCTCGCCGAGAGGGGCTTGTTCGGCGGCGGGCCCGAACGCCCGAAGGGTGGCGGGCCGGGCTCGAGCTCGCCCGGCGCCGAGCCGACGCCGTCCCCTCCGTCGACGGCGCCACGGCGCTGAGCTTCGTCTGCGCGCGGAGCCGCAGCGCGAGCAGCAGCGCAAGCACGGCACAGCGAGCAGCAGCGCAAGCACGGCACCGCGAGCCGCAACGCAAGCACGGCGCAGCGTGCGAAGCCCGCTCGCGCCGAGCTGCGAGCCCGGCACATGCGGCAAGGTCTTCGCGCCGCGCTCGAGCCGTGACAGGCTGATCGGATCCATGCCGAGCGTCGCGGTCGAACCTCTCGAGGAGCCCGAAGGGGCGGATACGGCGGAACGGGCCGAGCGCAGCTCCGGGACGGTGGTGGGCGACGGCGCTCCGGCGGACGCGCGCGAGGTGGGCTCCTCGGACCGAGCCGCCAGCGAGCCCGCCGCTGAGCACGACGAGCCCCGGCCGGGCGCCGCAGCGAAGAGCTCCTTGCCGCCGGCCTTGATGACGCCCGAGCCCGAGCCCGCCGCGCACTCGCCCAGCAAGCCCGTCGCGGATCGCTCGCCCGACAGCGCGAACGTGCACACCCGGCGCACGATGCCCCCGCCGGGTCTGCTCGACGACCCGCCTCCGTCGGTCGCCGCTCGTCGTTTCCCGTCGAAGCAGAAGACCCTGCAGTTCGCGCCGATCTCCCCGCTCGATGCGCCCGGCTCCAGCCTCGAGCAGAGCCCCACGCCGAGCGCCCCGCCGATCGCCGAGCCACACGCGCTCGCCCACGACGAGGCCCCGCTCGTCGCCGAGCTCTTCTCCAAGAAGCGCTCCACGCCGCCGAAGGTGGCCCCTGTCGTGGCACCCACGTCTCTCGACGCCTCGAGCTCGGTTCGCCCCGGCCCGGTGCCCACCAAGAGCGCCGACGCACGCGGCGCCGCGCGCGCGGTACCCGCGGCGGCGCGCTCGAGAAACCGCGCCGTCGGCACCGCGACGCCTCCTGCTCGCGCCGCCGTGCTCGCGACCATGGACCGCACGCAGAGGCCCGCTCCCGGCCCTCTGCCGGACTCGCCCGACGTCGTCGAGGCCGCGCTCGAGCCGCATCTCGCGTGGCTCTCGGAGAACCAACGACCGCGCTTCTACGAGCTGCTCCTCTGCGGCGAGTACGGCGAGCTCTTGCGCATGATGCGCGCCGAGCGCGAGCGTCAGCCTCGGCTGGTGAGCATCGCCAAGGCGATGTCGATCGTGGAGCAGGCCGAGTGCTCGCGCCTGCTCCACGAGCTCGGCGCCACGAGCTCGGAGGTCATCGTCGTCGACCCTCCCCACACCGGCGACGACTCTCCGCGCTCGACCCTGCTGCGCCTCGCGCGCACGACCGCGACGCTGGCCGAGCTGCTCGCGAGCTCGCCGCTCTCGAAGCTGCGCACGCTCCAGATCCTCCACGACCTGCGCGACGAAGGCGCGCTCGTGCTGAGGATCCCCGCGCGGGATCGGCAGGTCACCGGCTTCGGGCGAGGCGCGTTGAGCGAGGCGCCGCGCGCCGCGCACGACGACCGCGCAGCCCTCCGCGGCGACGAGCACGCGAGCGCCGAGGAGCTCGAGCACGACTGGGCCGAGGGGCTCGGCCTCCTCGCGCGCGCACGGGTCGACGCGGCGGAGCGGGCGACGGACGAGCCTGGAGAGGTCCAGGATCGGCCGACGGTACCTTTCGTGGAGGCCCTCCTGCCCCGCTCTCTCGCCGACAAGCTCGGCGCCACCGATCGCACGCCCGCCGTGCCGAGCTCGGACGATCGCACGCCGGCCGTGCTGGGCGCGATCGAGCTGACGCGTCGCGAAGAGGAGGACAGCCTACCTCCGCCTCCCTCCTCACCGGCGAGCCCTGCGAGTCTCCGTCCCGTCCGCACCGAGAGCGTCGTGCCGTCGGAGCCCCTGCTCTCGGTCGCGCCGCCCGCTGCGCGCGTCGACGCACCGGCGCCGCGCTCGATCGCGCCCTCCGCGCGCGCCCAGTGGCTCACCCTTCCGCTCGCGCTCGCCGCGCTCGTCGTGAGCACGGTGACGCTCACCGTCATGGTGATGCGCCCGAACGCGCAGCCCGCGGCCGCGCCGGTCGACCCGAAACCCCAGGTCGTCATCGCGCAGCCGGCGCCGACGCCTCTGCCCGCTCCGAGCCCGTCGCCGAGCCCGGAGCCCAAGCCCGCACCCGGCGCGCCGGTGACGGTGCGCCTCGAGGTGGAGGTGCACCCGCCCTACACGCGCGTCTTCCTCGACGGCACGCTCGTCGGCCACCCGGTGCGCACCAGCCTCCCGCGCGACGGCGCGCTGCACGAGCTGCGCTTCGAGGCCGGAGGACACAAGCCGCAGCAGCGCAGCTTCCAGGCCGATCGCGACTCGACCTTCGTGATCCACCTCGAGCCGATGCCCAAGCTCTCGCCGTCGCCCGCGCCGCGACCGGAGCCGCTCTACGAGTGAGCGCGCCGCGCCGGAGCCACTCGGCCTGAGCGCGCGGCCGCGGTGCTCCGGCGGAGTGCTTCAGCCCACGCGCAGCGTCGCTTTGCCCCAGTAGCGGCCTCGCTGCTCGCGGATGTCGATCGCGTAGTTGCCCCGCGACGTGACGACGAGCTCGATCGGCGGCGCGCTCTGGGGGCGGCCGGTCGGTAGGTCGCGCACGATGCGCTCGAGCACGACCGCGCCCGCGGGCGACCGGATCGTCAGCGCGAAGGGCGGCGCCGCGTCGTCCCCTGCATAGAAGCAGAGCTGCACGCGATCACCCACGGCGATGTCGTCGAAGGAGAAGGAGTGCCGCGTGCTGATCGGCGCATCGGAGCGGTGGCAGAAGGTCTCGATGGTGCCGGAGGAGTCGATGGGACCAGCCATGGTGGAGCCCTGGATCGAAGCGTCGCCCGGGGCGTGCTGTCAACGCAGCTCCGGCGAGGGGAGCGACTCCGGGGCGGGGCCGCGAGGCATGAGCGTCGCGTTCACTCCGGCAGCGGACCCGGGCTCGCGACGCGCAGCGACAGGCCGAGCACGCGGTTCACGAGCACGGCCTCGAAGCGGGCGATGACGGGCTCGAGATCGCGCACGAGCTCCGCGTCGCCGATCGCGCGCGCGCCGTCGAGCCTCAGGGCGAGCCTGTCGAGCTGCGCGTGGAAGCCGCAGCCGTCGCAGCTCGGAAACCCCTCACGCAGCCACTCCGAGAGCGCCTCGCGCTGCTGCTCCGAGGCGGCGCGTAGGCGCAAGAGCCCTCCTCGCGGAGCGACGCCCGGCACGCTCAGGCCGTCGAGCAGCGCGAGCTCCGTGTCGTCGCCGAGCGCGCGCGCCCAGCTCGGCGCGTCTGCCGCGAGCGCCGCGCGATCATGGATCCACGCCAGCAAAGGGTCCGACGGCGGCAGCTCCGCGGCGTGGTGCTCCGCGAGCGCCAGCTCGTCGGCGCGCACGGCGATCGCCGCGGCGAGCCGGCTCGCCGCCACCAGGTCTTGCTCGCTCGCGCCGAGCGCCAGCTCCGTGAAGGCCTCGTCGACGAGGTAGAGCGCGTCGCGATCCTTGCCCACCGCCGAGCGCTCCGCGGCGAGCGCGAGGCGCAGCCACGCGGCCTCCCTGGGGGCGAGCCTCGCGTGGGTGCTCTCCCGAAGCGACGCGTAGACCCCGAGCGGCTCGTCGAGCACCGCCGCCAGAGGTCGTTCGAGCAGCAATCGTGGATCGATCGTGTAGAGCAAGGCCTCGTCGAAGGGCAGCCCCTGCTCCGCGCGCATGGCCATCCACCAGCGCCGCGCGAGCAGCTGCTCCGGCGCGGGGTCGCCCAGCACCTCGGCCCGCGTGCGCGGCACGAGCTCGGCGTGCACGAGGCGGCAGAGCGGCGCGTCGCGCTCGGGCAAGTCGAAGCCGCCGGCGATGCAGCTCGGCTCCGCCTCGGGCGGGCGAGGCAGCCGCGAGACGATCGACTCCGACTCGGGGCCGGTCGCGCGCATGAAGTCGCCCATCTTGAAGGCGGCCCTCGCGATGGCGTCGCCCTTCGCGTTGCGGCAGGCGCGCATGAGCGCCTGCAGCGATCCGCCGCGCACCGACTCGGCGAGCGCGTCGAGCCCCACCGAGCAGCTCTCGTCGGAGGCGTTGCCCAGCGCGAAGAGCCCAGCGCGCGTGCGGTAGCCCCGCTCTGCCAGCCGCAGCACGGCGCGGGTCGGCCTCGGGTCCAGCCGCCCCGCCAAGACGAGCCTCGCCTCGAGCGCACCGGGAGGGCTCCAGCGCGTCGCGCCGCCATCTCGCTCGAGGCGCGTGATGAGCTGGTCGGCGGCGGCGAGCGCCGTGGTCGGCACCGCGTGCGCCAGCACGGCCGCCTCGAGCCGCTCGCCCGGCAGACGCGTCGGGTCCTCGCTCGCGGGCAGCCGCAGCAGCGCGAGCGCGAGCAAGCTCGCGGCGCCCCACAGCAGCGACATCGCGATCACGATCGAGAGCACGCTCAGCACGAGCGGTGAGCGCCGGAAGACGTGCACGGCCGACACCGCGACGCCGTCGACCATGACGACGTCGTCGCGATCGAGCTGGATCGGCGCGCGCGGCGCACGCGGCGCCAGCCACCGCTCGAGCCGCCGGCGCACCCGAGGGGCGAGCCACGCGCTCGACAGGGTCGAGGCCACGATGAACACGTAGGGGCCCAGGGTGTAGGCGGGGTGCGGCTCGGGCACGCTAGCTCGTGAGCGTGGGCTCGGGCCCTCGCGCGGGCGCGCTCTCGTCCAGGGGGGCGATGCGACCGTCGAGCAGGGCCTCGGTGAGCGCGACGAGCTGCGCGAGCCGCTCGCCGCCCCGCCCGCGGCCGAGCGGCGCGCCCACCTCGGCGAGGCGTGCCGCGCAGCGCTCGATGGGGCCGGGTTTGGCGCGCAGCTCGCGCGTGAGCAGGCGGCGCAGATCGAGGAAGCGCTCGGGCAGCACACCACCCTCGGCTGCGAAGAGCTGCGCTGCGTAGTGCCCCCAGCCCACGAGCACGTCACCCTCGCGGAGGAAGCGCCCCCACGATGCATGGAGCTCCAATGGTGTCGCGCCACCCGAGAGCTCCTCCTCGCCGAGGCGGGTGTGCCAGACCCAGGCGGTGAACGCCAGGGTCACCACGAGCACGCTGACCGCCAGCCCGGGCCGCGCGGCGAAACGGGGCAGGACGGCGCGGTACCCGTCCTTGAG
>CALKVW010000269.1 GCA_938004785.1 uncultured Polyangiaceae bacterium | reverse complement strand
TCCCCCGGCCCCGCCCTCGCCACCTCCACCGCCACCGCCGGGCTCACTCGGCGGCACCTCACGGAGATGGAACATCAGCCCGCCCTCGTCGAGCTTCGGCGTCGGCAGGTAGAAGGCACGGAACTCCTCGACACGCAGGAGGCTCGGCTCGGGTCGCCTCCCCTGCCTCAGCATCGCGCGGGCCCAGGTGGCGCTCGCCGTGCCGGCATGCGGCGTGAGCGGGTACTTGGTCGAGGTGTGCTCGTACTTCGGCAGCTCCGCGCAGACGCCGAGCAGCTCGCCGAGTTCGCCGCCGTGCTGAAGCGACGGCTCGACCTCGTAGCGGCCGACCTCCGCGCCCGTCGAGGCGCTCTCCGGATCGGGCGGAGGCTCGTTGCCCGTGGCGGTGGTGGACGTGTAGGTCGAGGCGGGGGCCGCCCCACCCGTGCCCTCCGCAGGAATTTCTTGGAACTCCAAGGACTGACACGCGGCGCCCAGGGCGCCGATCGCCAACGAGAGCACGATCCAGCTCGGACGCAGACGCATGGCAGACTCCTTGGGCGAGGACGCGAGACGGTGGCGACACGAGCGCTGCGCGGAGGCTCGGTGGAGTGACGGCGGGCGGATCATAGCAGGCACACCTGTGAGGGGCTGGCGCCGCAATGGACCCGAGCGAGCTGGACGCAGACCTCGTCCCAGCCCTGGCAGCCGCAGTACGCATCGCGCTCGCGCACGTTCTCGACGCAGGCGCGGAGCTCCGGCGTGGAGTTCGTCGCGTCGCAGGCTCCAGCAGGTGCGGCGGCGTCGGCGCGCATGGGGCTGCCCACCTGGCAGAGGGAGTGGCAGCCGAGCGCCGCGCAGATCGGCGCGTCGCCCTCGGCGCAGGTCCCGTCGGCCTTGCAGCTGCCGCTGCAGCACTCCGAGCCCTGGACGCAGGCTGCACCACCGATGCTGCAGCAGCCCACGGGAGGCAGCTCGGGGCTCGGTGGAGGCTGGCAGGTCGGGTTCACGACGCAGCGAGGGCTGAGCACGCTGAGATCGCACTCGAGCGGGTAGGCGTTCGGCGCGACACCCACCTCGCCGCCTTGGCAGCAGTCGACGTCGCTGGCGCAGTCGGCGAACTCGGGCACGCAGCCGACGCCGGCGCAGCGCTTCTCGTCGCTGCCCTCGATGACCACGCACTCGCCGGACTCGCAGTCCTCCGGTGCGGCGCACGGAGCCCCCGCGAGCAGCTTCACGGGCAGGGCGTAGGAGCAGCGGTTCTCCACGCAGTCGATGGCGCCGCCGGCGTCGCTCGCTGCGAACTCCGAGGGGCAGCAGTCGGTGGCGCTGAGGCAGGCGTCGCCGAGGTCCGCGCAGGTCTTCCGCTGGCAGGTCTTGACCGTGTCGCCCTCGGCGAGCGCGCAGAAGCGGCTGCAGCAGTCGAGCGAGCTGCGACAGGGTTGGTCGACGCTCGTGCACTCGAAGCCGCCGCAGAAGCTCTCGTTGCCCACCTCGATGCAGCTGGTGCAGCAGGCGTTGGGATCGTCGGTGCAGCGGATGCCGTCGGGCAGGCAGCACTCACCAGCATCGCCAGCGCCGCCACTGGAGCCGCTCTGCGCGCCGCACTCCAGCGTGCCGATGCCTGCGCCGCAGCAGCCGACCCCTGCCCCGCAGGCTTCGCCCTGCGCTGCGCAGATCGGCGGCCGGTCGAGGCAATCGCGCGAGCCCGGGCAGCTCTCGGTGCAACGCTCGTCGAAGGCGGCGAGGAAGGACTGGTCTTGGGCTTGGTCGCGGCCGAAGCGCTGCTCGATCGCACCGCAGTCGTAGGCTTCGGCGCCGTAGCAGCGCTGGAGGGTGCCGCACAGCTCCTGAGCGGCGTCGCGGGTCGACTCGCCTGCAACGACGTCGCGGCAAGACGCGCCGAGCAGGCCGGCGCCGAGCGCGAGCACGAGAGAGGCGGGGACGGTCGCGAGGCGCATGTTCGGAGCCAGGATTAGGGGGTCGAAGGGTCGCCGGCGGACGCGGTGCACAGGGCGGTGAAGTCGGTGTGGAGCGTGGAGAGCGCCTGCACCTCGGCTTCGTTCGGCGCGAGTAGCAGCAACCTCGTCAGCGCCGCGACCCCGGGCACCGGCTCGCCGGCGGAGGGGCAACCCGCGCTCAGCACCTCGAAGACGCCGCGCGTCGCCAACCACTGGAGCTGGGCACGGCTGTCCGCCGCGATCGCTTGCGGCGTGCCGCCGAGCACGGCGAACTGGCCCCACCAGGTCTCGCCTTCGAGCGCCTGGTAGAAGTCGGCGCTGCACACCTCGGCCTCGACCACGGCGCGGAGCGGAGCACCGACGCCGTGAGAGACGACCGTGAGCTCCTGGGACTCCGAGCTCGGCATGATGAGCGTGTAGGGCACGAGCAGCTCGAGCGGAGGCGAGCTCGCGCGGCGAAACACGGCGTCGAAGCGCCCGGTGAGCAGCCCTGGTGCCGAGATCGTCTCGTGCAGCCAGAGCGCCGCTCCCTGACCTTCGCGCGCCACGGAACGCAGCAGCCCACCCGCGAACGGCAAGGAGTCGCCCTCGCGCTGCGCCCCGACGAGCTGGACGATGCTGACGACCGACCCGAGCTCGCGCAGCCTCGCGACCGTGGACAGCTCGACCGGCGAGCCTCCGTCGGTGAGCAGCACCACGTGGGTTGCGTCGTCCACGCCGAGCTCCAGCAGCAGCCCGAGGGTCGTGGAGAGCTCGGCGCTCGGCGGCAGCTGCGAGGCCGAGGCCTCGAGTGAGTCGGCTGCGAGCTCGGCGGAGGCGGCGGGCGTCGAGCTGCGCCCGACCACGAGCTCGCTCGCGGCGCTCCAGCGCACGACCGAGAGCTCGTCGCCCTGCTCGTCGAGCGAGGTGCCGAGGCCTCGCAAGACCTTCGAGGCGAAGGCGAGCTCCTGGCTCATGCCCTGGCTCGTGTCGACGACGACGACGAGGTGCAGGGCTGGCGCGGCGAGCTCGCTCCTCGCGGGGAAGACCGTCACGTCGAGCTGGGCCTTCAGTGGGTCGCTCAGATCGCTCGCAAACAGGCCGCCGGCGACGGTGGCGGTGTCGCCGGGCGGCGGCGAGAAGCGCGCGAGGAAGTCGTCGAGCGCGAGCGAGTGACGGTCTGGCAGCGCACCGGAAGCGAGCGCCGCGCGAGCGTACTCCGCCGAGGCCACGGATCCCCAAGGCAGCGGCGCAGCTTCCCAGCCCAGCCAGGTGGCCTGCGACGCGCACGCGTACGGCGGTGCACCGAGCGCCATCGTACCCCCGCTGTCCGGGACTTCCTCGAGGGCTCGATCGGGGGTCCCGGTCCCCGAGCTGCTGCCGCCGCCGCCGACGCCCAGGCCAGGGCCGTCGTCGCCGAGCTCGCCGCCTGCGTCCGCGCCCATGTTGCTGCACGCACCCAGCGCCGAAGCGCCCAGCATCGACGCCGAGAGGCTCAGACCTACGATGACGTCTCGCCAGCTCATGGCTCACTCCTCATGACGATGTGCGACAGTCCGTGCCGCACCCACCGCGAACCCCCATGCAAGAGCCCGACCGAGGCTCGCACCAGGGCTTGGCAGCAGTGATTCCAAGGTGTTGAAGCGCGAGGCTGCGCGCCGCCGTGGCGCGATGTGGCACACGACGAGCTACCACCGTCGCGTTGACGCCTCGCGAGCTCCGGTGCCTGCATCGTTTGCCGATCTCACGTGCAGCCCTGCAGACGTCCTCCGCCTTCGACGTGCTCACTCGCAGCTACCCGCCTCTGAGAGGGACTGGAAGTCGGTGGCGCAGGCCAAGGTCCACGCGGTGCAGCAGCACGAAGGCCGGTCTTTGCAGACGGCGTCGATGCACGCCGCGTTCTCGGTGTAGGCGGCGCATGGACTCGAGTTGGGGCCGAGCGGCCCGCCGATCGCCGTGGGCGAGTGACACGTGTCGGGCAGACAGCCCGGGTCAGCGCCCAGACAGATCCCGCCGACGCAGGCGCCGCTGCAGCACTGCGCGCCGACGCTGCACTCGAACTGTGCGGGCCGACAGCAGCCGAGCTCGCCGGGTACCGCGCAGGGCTTCGCGCAGTGGGGCACGCCGCTGCGGCTGCACACGAGGCCCTCGTCCCCACAGCAGTCGGCGTCGCTGACGCAGGCCACACCCTCGGGAGAGCAGCTCTGCTGCCCACAGAACGACGAACCGTCGATGGCCACGTAGCAGACCTGCTGCCCTTCGACGCAGCAGTTCGAGGCCTCGAGCGGGTCGCAGCCGACGCAGACCGTGCCGGGCGGCTGACAGGTCCCGCCGCGGCACTCGAGGCGCTGCTCGCCGTCGGGCGTGTTCTGGATGCAGCAGTCGTCGGCCGCGGTGCAGGCTTCACCGACCGAGCCGCAGGTGGAGCTCGCGCACTTTGCATCCTCGCAGCGTCGCGAGCAGCACTCGAAGTTCGACCCGCAGCTCTCGCCGAGCGAGCTGCACTCGAAGCCACCACAGCGCTTGTCGCCCGAGCTGCCCACCTCGAGGCACTGCTCTCCGCCGCAGCAGTCCACCGCATCGCTGCACTCGGCGCCGAGCTCGCCGCAGCACCTCCGTGTGCTCGCATCGCAGCGCCCGAGCCGCTCGCTCGCTCCGCAGCACTCGGCGTCGGCGTCGCAGGATCTCCCCGGACGGCCGCAGACAGGTGCGTGGTCGAGGCAGCGCTTGGCGTTGCGGCAGCCCGCGAGGCAGTCGGCGTCGGCGGCGAACTCGAGGTAGTCGGTGACGACGCGGGGCTCGGTGAACGTGCCGAGCAAGGCCACGCCGACGAAGCACGCCGAGTCGCCCGTGCAGCGCTCGAGCTCGGCACAGAGCGCCTCGGCGTAGTCGACGGCGTCGCCGGCGGCGAGATCGCGGCAAGCTGCACCGAACAGCGAGCTCGCGGCGAGCAGCCCGAGGAGCGCCGCCCCGCGACGCGCGAAGGAGCCGAGGGAGCTCATCCGCCCCCTCCCGCGGGTCGGCGGACCACGGAGCTCTGACAGGCCAAGAGCTCCGGGTCGCAGACCTGGGGGGCGATGGCCGCGAGCGCGCTGAGGCAGTTCACACACTCGGCCGAGTCAGGGCGGCAGTTCGGCTCAGTGAGTCGACCGCACTCTTGGATGCATCCCACCGGAGGGTCCCTCTCGATGAGGGCCTCGCAGAGGCACTTGCCGAGCAAGGCGAAGACCGCCGCATCCTCCAGGCAGAGTACGTCGGCACCGTTGGAGGCGACGTGCGGCGCGCAGCCCACACAGGAACCGCAGCAGCTCCCCGCGGCGCCGTCGCTGCAACAGGCCCAGGACCCGCAGTCGCCTGCGGTTTCGCAGGCGCTGCCCTCGGAACCGACGCGCGGCGATGCGCCAGGCTCGGCGCTGTCGAGCAGCTGCCCGAAGCAGTCGCGCAGGCGCGCAGGATCGTCTTGCCGACACACGGCGCAGTCGGAGGCGAGCAGCTCCTCCTTGGACCCGAAGGGCGCCGCAGCGTCGCCCTCGCCGAAGTCGGGCAGGCTCTCGTAGGCCTTCTCGCAGGCAACCACGACGTCGCCGCCCGGCTGCTGCTCGAGTGGACCACACTCGCAGAGCGGCGGAATACGCTCGATGTCCGAGAGGGACGAACCCGACGGCACCCCCACGATCTCGCGGCAACCCTGGAGCGCGCCGGCCGAGACGATCACGAGCGACGCGGCGACGAAGGCGCGGAGCGCGCTCACAGCCTGCCTCCGATCACCAGCCCCGCCGTGCCCGGGCCGATCCAGGGCGCGATGGCCACCGGTGCAGGCTCGATGGGTTCGCCCTCGGAGGGCGCGGTGAGGAACACGGTGAGCCCCACGGCGAAGATCGTCGCGCCCGCGATGCCCACCCACTGGCCGACCTCGGCGAAGTCGCCGGCGCGCTGCATGAGATCGTAGCCCTGGGGCGAGCAGAGCATCGAGTCGCCGCGCTCGATGCAGCCGCCCTCGCCTCCGGCCTCGGCGCGCTGGCCGAAGGCGATGCCCTCGAGCACGCCGAAGGTCGCGAGCCCGGCGAGGCCGACGCCCATGCCGATGATGCCGATCGTCGCCTGCGTGGGATCGGGTGGGCCGAGCTTCACCTCGCGCTCGGTCGGGTGCGCGGCTGAGATGGCGGCGAGGTCGAGCGCGAGCTCGGCCGTGCCGGCTGCGCCGACCTCGACCTCGCGCTTCTCGAGCACCTCGCGTTCACGCAGGACGAGGACCTCGACCTTGCCAGGGTCGACCACGATGGGCAGCCCGAGCGCCGTGTCGCTCAGGTCGAGCCCGGCGACCCGCACCACGAGCGCCTCGGTGCCGCGCGTGAGCTTCAGCGAGAGGCGGCCGACCTTCGCCTCGAGCGCGTCGCGTCGCTGCTTGGCGAAGCCAGCTCGCTCGTCGCCCTCGGCTTCGGCGCGCCTCGCGGCCTCGCCGAAGCGCGCGTGGGAGCGCGCGGCCTCCCCGTTCTGCTCGAGGCAGTCGGCGTGGTTGAGCAGCGTGCCGAGCGAACGATCGAGCTCGTAGCTCGCCTCGAACTTCGGGCAGGCCTCTGCGATCTTGCCCTCGGCGACGAGCGCCTTGCCCTCCTGGAAGAGCGTCTCGGCGGCGGCGGAGTCTTGGGCACGAGCGACCCCCGAGGGCAGCGCCGCCGATGCGACCGCGACGAAGAGCGACGCGGCGACGAGGTGGAGCCTGGGGCGGAGCGCGGTGGCGGTGCGGGCGAGCGGCATGAGGCGAATGGGCCGACGATACGCCAAGCCGCTGCGACGCCGAAGAGAACAACGCCGTCTGCGCGGAGCGGGATTCGTGCTCCCTCGGAGGGCCGCTCGCTCAGCCCAGGAAGCCGGCCTTGCGCGCGGAGGCGCCCGACTGCGCGGCGTCGAGCGAAGCGGCGAAGACGTCCTCCAGGGCGACGAAGTAGCGCTCTCCCTTGTCGTTGCGCGCGCGGAGGATGTCGCCGTCCTGGCGCAGGCCCTCGATGCGGCCGATCGTCAGCGTGGCGCCGTCGTGGGCCACGTAGAGCGTCATCCTGCGCTCGGCGAGCTCGCGCTCCCCGTCCTTGCCCTCCTTGGCGGAGGCTTCGTCGAGCACGGCCTTCAGCATCGCTCCGGTCATGCGAGCGCGGTAGCATCGAGCCCTCCGAGGCCGCAAGCCCGATGTCGTCGACCGCTCCTCCCGCCCCAGCCCCGAAGGCAGCCGCCAAGGCGCCGAAACACGCGAAGCGCCCTCTGCCGCCCGGTGCGGAGCCGGACGACCACATCTTCGTCGACCAGCTCGTGAAACGCTACGGTGAGACGCAGGTCCTGCGCGGCATCACGATGCACCTCAAGCGCAGGCAGACCGCCGTCGTGATCGGTGGCTCGGGCGCCGGCAAGACGACGCTCCTGCGCCTGCTCATCGCGCTCGAGAAGCCCACGAGCGGCCACATCTGGGTCGACGGCGAGGATCTCGCGCCGCTCGGCGAGGTGGAGCTCAACCGCGCGCGGCAGAAGTTCGGCATGGTGTTCCAGTACGCCGCGCTGCTCGACTCGCTCGACATCTTCGACAACGTCGCCTTCCCGTTGCGAGAGCACAAGAAGCACCTCGGCAAGCGCGGCATCCGCGACAAGGTGCTCGAGATGCTCAAGTTGCTCGGGCTCGAGGGCAAGGAGCACCGCATGCCGAGCGAGCTCTCGGGTGGTCAGCGCAAGCGCGTGGGGCTCGCGCGCGCGCTCATGCTCGAGCCGGAGATACTCATCTACGACGAGCCGACGAGCGGCCTCGATCCCATCACGAGCCGCATGGTCGACGATCTCATCGAAGAGACGCGCGACCGCTTCAAGGTCACGAGCGTCGTCATCTCGCACGACATGACCAGCACCTTCCGCATCGCGCACCAGGCCTTCTTGCTCGTGCAAGGCCAGGTGATCGCCTCCGGCAAACCCGACGAGCTCGCGCGGGGTGACAACGAGACCGCGCGCCAATTCATCGCGGCGAGCGGCGTCGCGCCCGACCAGATCTCACGCGTCGACCGCGAGGCCGCCGACGGCTCGGCGAAGACGAGCTACAAGGCGATGTGAGCCGCGGGCGACCGACGCGCGCCGGGGGAGGCGACCCGCCGCGTGAGGCGCTCGATGTCTGTCCGGAAAAGCCGAACCCAGAGGTTCGGCTCTTCCGACTCGTTGTTCGTCAGGAATCGAGAAGATGCGGAGAAATCGGGGAAGAATTCTCTGTCTTCGGCTGCCGCGCGCCGCGCTCGGGGCCCCGGCCCCAAGCGCTGTTTGGCGTTTCTGGTCACGTCTTCAGCCCAGCGAGGCGAAGCTCTGCTGGTTCAGCGCGACGAGTCGGCCGTCACGCGCCCAGAGCTCGCGCAGCTCGACGAGGTAGCCTCCGCTCGACGCGACCGTGCGCGCCCTGTGATAGAGCGGCTCGGCGGCGAGCTCCGTTGGGTCGACGAGGAGCTGCGCGGTGAAGCTCACCGTCGCCGAGGGGCGCGGCGCCTCGAGCGTCGCGAAGTGGGCGGGCCACCACACGTCGAGCAGCGCGAGCACCGCGGGCACGTCGAGGGCCCCGCCTCCTCTCGCCGAGACCCATCCCTCGGCGCGGGCCTCGCGCGCCCCCGCGAAGGGTGGGTGCGCCGTCAGTCGGTACGCGTAGTGCTGCGAGAACACGGGCCCGAGCGGAGGGCCGAGCGGCACGGGCTCGATCGCCTCCCAGCCGGCACCGAGCGCCCGGGGAGGCTCGAGCGCCGGGAGCTCGACGGCGCGCCTGGCCTCGGCGAGCACGAAGCCCGCGCGTGCGACGACCTCGCCGCTTTGCAGGAGGCGCGCCTCGAGGTTCGAGAGCTTGCTGCCACGGCGCAGCCACTCGACGACGATCCGCGCGTCACCGACCTGCGCCGGCCCACAGAGCTCGGCCGTGAGCGAGCGGAGCCTGCGCGCCGTGTCGTGCTCCGTCGCCAGCGCTGCGCGCGCGAGCGCGGCGATGACCAGGCCACCGAAGGCGCCCCGGCCTTGCTGCCAGCCGTCCGGCACGCGCCAGGCGTAGGCGGCCTCGTCGACGGGTTCGATGCGCGAAGCCTGCGCGAGAGCACCGCGCGAGGCGTCGTCGGAGAGAGGCGCGCCGGGGTTCACACGGGCGGAAGGTAGTCCGTATCGCCACGTGTGCACGCGCGCTTCGCCGCTACGCACCCACGCGGCGCACGCCGGGCTAGGCGCCCGAGGCCCCGAACGAGGCGGCCAGCTCCGCGAGCGTCGCGAAGCCGTAGGACTCGCGACGCAGCTCGGCGACCCCGGCACGGAGCGCCGCGTGGCGCACCGAGAGCGGGCGCGTGAGCTCGGGCTGATGGCCACGCAGCGCCTCGAGACCGTCGCCTGTGTCGAGGAAGTCGATCGCGTGGAGCTCCAATGAAAAGCTCCGGGGCGCGCCCGCGGCGCGCACGAGCCGAGGGGCGAGGCGCGGACCCAAGAGGCCGAGCGTGGTGCCGATGATCGGCAGGCGCGCGATGCGGGTCACGGTCATCGGGATCTCGACGAGGCGCCGCGCACCCAGGGCGTAGGGCGAGCGCCCGGGCCGATAGGCTTCGGTGGGCGCGCGCCAGACCGCCCGATCACCGAGCGAGGCGCGCGAGCTGCGCCCGGCGAGACGCATCGAGGCCATCGCCGCCATCTTGGCGAGATCGTAGACGGGCGCGGTGAGGATGGAGGCGTCGTAGCTCGCGCCCGCGCGCTCGAGCGCGTCGAACATGGCCTCGCACACGAGGTATCCAGGCGCGCGGAAGCCCCTCGGTCGCACGCCGAGCCGCGCGGCGATGCGCTCGAAGGAGCCGGAGACCTCGCGCTCGAGCTCCGCGCCGCTCCGATGCACGAGATCGTAGGGGTGCGTGAGCGAGTGGCTCGCGACCTCGTGCCCCTCGTCGAGCGCGCGTGAGAGCAGCGCGCGCACCCGCGGTTCGTCGAGATCGGCGGCGACGACGAAGAGCGTGAGCGGGATCTGCTCTTCGCGCGCCCAGGCCAGCGCGCGCTCGAGGCCTACGGTGCACGCGAGACGCGCCTCGGAGGCGCGCTCGAGCGCAGGCGCGGCGAGGCCGTGGATGGCCGCGTAGTGGTGGATCTCGTCGAGATCGACGGAGACGCAGGCCACCCGATCGCTCGCACTCGGCACGGCTCCCATCTCTCGCTCCGGACGACGGCGAAAGCCGCGCTGGGCAGCTTCGCCCGACGCGGCTTGGGCCGAGTCGCGCCGACGGACTCCGTCGGCGCAGGCTCCTGGGCTTCGCTCAGCCGGCCGCCATCTTGGCGACCTCGTCGGCGAAGTTGTCTTCCTTCTTGGTCAGGCCTTCGCCACGCTCGAAGCGCACGAAGCGCGCGATGTGGATCGGCGCGCCGGCGGCCTTGCTGGCGGCCTCGCGGAGCTGCTCGATCGTCTGCCCGGGCACGACGACCGACTCCTGCTCGAGCAGGGCGATCTCCGAGTACCACTTGTTGACCTTGCCCTCGACGATCTTGGGCCAGGAGGCCTCGGGCTTCGGCTTGGGATCGTCGCGCAGCTGCGCGGTGAAGATCTCCTTCTGCTTCTCGACCAAGTCGGCGGCGACCTCGTCGCGCTTGAGCACGAGCGGCGCCATCGCCGCGATCTGCATCGCGGTGTCCTCGGCGAACTTCACGACCTCGGCGTGGGCCGCGGCGGCCTCGCTCTCGGTCTCGATCGCGAGCGCGACGCCGATCTTGCCGCCCAGGTGGACGTAGCTCGTCGCGAAGCCCTTCTTGCCGGCGGGCACGCGCACGCGATCCCAGCGGCGCACGTCGATCTTCTCGCCGGTCTTGCCGGTGAGCTCGGCAGCCACCTCGGTCACGGTCTTGCCGGCGAGCGGCTGGGCGCCGAGGTTCGCGCCGTCGGGGGCCGCGTCGGCGACCTTCATGACGTCGGCGACGAAGCCCTGGAAGATGTCGCCGCGGGCGGCGAAGTCCGTCTGGATGTTCACCTCGACGATGGAGGCGGCGAGCTTGTCGGCGCTGACGATCGCGCGGACCTCGCCCTCGGAGGCGACGGCGCTCGCGCGCTTGGCGCTCTTCGCCAGCCCCTTCTTGAGGATGATCTCGACAGCCTTCTCCATGTCGCCTTCGGCCTCGACGAGAGCGTTCTTGCAATCGCTCATGCCGGCCTGGGTGCGCTCGCGGAGCTCCTTGATCGCCTGGGGGGTGACGCCACTCATGATGCTCGTGTCTCCTGGTGAATCGATAGCGGTCGGCCTGCGAGCGCGTTGCTCGCAGGCCGCTGGGGGTTCTGGGCCCGGCGCGGTGACGCAGGGCGCACGTGGCAGCGGGGCCGGGAGCCCACTCCGCGTGGAGCGGGCTCGGCCGGACGCTGCAGGCTCAGTTCCTGCCGCGGCGCGAGACCACGGGGACCTCGTCGCGCGACTCGCGACGCTCGCCGGTGTCGCGACGGCGCTGCGCGCCCTCGATGCAGGCGTCGGCGATGCGCGAGGTGATGAGGCGGATCGAGCGGATCGCGTCGTCGTTGCCGGGGATGACGAAGTCGACGAGGTCCGGGTCGCAGTTGGTGTCGGTGATGGCGACGACGGGGATGTTGAGCTTGCGCGCCTCGGAGATCGCGATCGCCTCCTGGTGCGGGTCGATGACGAACATCACGTGCGGCACCGCGCTCATCGCCTTGAGGCCGCCGAGGTACTTCTCGAGGCGCTCGCGCTCCTTCTCGAGCTTGACGACCTCCTTCTTGAGGAGCTGCTCGTAGGTGCCGTCTTCCTTCATGCGCTCGAGCGTGCGCAGGCGGTCGAGGCCGCCCTTGATGGTGCGGAAGTTCGTGAGGGTGCCGCCGAGCCAGCGGTTCGTCACGAAGTACATGTTGGAGCGGCGAGCCTGCTCCTGGACGATGTCCTGGGCCTGGCGCTTGGTCCCCACGAAGAGCACGTGGCCACCGCGGCCGACGGCCTCGACGACGAAGTCGTAGGCGCGCTTGAAGAGGCGCACCGTCTGATCGAGGTCGACGATGTGGATGCCGTTGCGCGCGCCGTAGATGAACGAGCGCATCTTCGGGTTCCAGCGCTTGGTCTGGTGGCCGAAGTGCACGCCCGCGTCGAGCAGCGAGCGCAGCGGAAGGGGGAACTCACCGGGGGCGGGCGCGGGCGAACCGACCGCGTCGGACATCGTCGTCACTTCTTCACTCATGTCGGACTCCTTCCGGTTGATCCTCCGCTCCCTGTCGGCCAACCCTCGCGGGCACCGGGGCCGATCAGGCCTGCTTGGCGAGCGCCGCGCAGGAGAGAGCGTGTGGGGTGGAGGCGCCGCCCGTGGCCTGAGCCGCAGAAGGCGCCGTTCGCCGGCTGGTCCTCGAGTGGGCCAGCCCTGCTCCCTTCTCGACCCCGAAGCCGAGGCCCGGGCGGAAAAGGGAGGCGGACCGTACTACGGGGAAGCGCGGAGTCAAGCCCAGGCCCCACGTGGGGGTCAGCGCACGCAGCGAAAGCCGACGTCGGCGCCCGAGAGGCAGAGACCCTCTCGGCGCGTGCTAGGCTCGCGTCGATGCCTCGGGGACGGAGCACACACGGCGCGCGCGACCGGCAGCCTCCTCAGCACGCACCCCGACGGCGGGCGCTCGCTCCCCGCCACGCGTGGGTCGGGCTCGCGCTGCTCGCTGGCGCGGCGCTCGGCTCGACCCTACCCGCCTGCATCGCGAGCGGTCCGCCGCTCGATCCGATCACGGGCGACGACGACGGCTTCGACCCGCCGGACGCCGACACGCCCGACGCGCTCGGCGACGCGCCGGTCACCGAGCCGCACGCGGTCATCGGCGCGACGCCTTCGCGCGGACCCTTCGCGGGCGGACAGCGCGTGGTCGTGCGTGGCAACGGCTTCAGCTCGACGGTGCGCGTGTGGTTCGGCGAGCTCGAAGCCACCGAGCTCGTGCCGATCGACGCGACCCGCGTGCAGGCCGTGGCGCCTCCGGGCCTGCCGGGGCCGGTCGATCTCACGACGCAGAACGGAGACGACACCTCGACGCGGCGCACGCTGCCCGCCGGCTACGTCTACGAGCAGCTCTACGCGACGCCGTCCTCGGGCCCCGTCTCGGGCGGCAACGAGATCCGCATCCTCGGCTCCGGCACCGCGTGGACCTCGTCGACGCAGGCCTTCGTCGACAACCAGGCCTGCACGACCCTCGGTTTCGCGGGCCCGACCGAGCTCATCTGCACCGTGCCGCTGGGAACACCCGGCGCGAAGACCGTGCGCACGATCACCGGCGATCAGGTCGTCAACGTGCTCGACGCCTACACCTACGAAGACTCGAGCGACGGCTTCAAGGGTGGGCTCTCGGGCGGCGCGCTCGACGGTGAGCTGCGGGTGCTCGTCTACGACAACTACACGGGCAACCCGATCGAAGGCGCCCACGTCGTGGTGGGCGCGCCGATCGCGTCCGCGATCGTGCGAGAGGTCGACGCGAGCGGCGTGGTCGTCGTCAGCGACCCCTCGCTCGTCGCGCCGCGCACCGTCACCGTCGCGGCGAAGTGCTTCCAGCCGGTGAGCTTCGTCGACGTGCCGGTCGACACGGTGACGGTCTACCTCGACCCGGTGCTCAGCCCGGCCTGCGGCGCGAGCGGCGATCCACCCCCCGTCGGTGGCAAGGCCGGCTCGAGCGGTCGCATCGAAGGTGAGCTCGTGTGGAAGGGCGGCGTCGAGTTCAAGCGCGCCGCGTGGAACGTGCCGCCGCCCGCGAACGCCAACGAGCGGCAAGCCGCCTACGTGCTGCCGCTCGGCCAGAACCCGCTCTCGGGCTTCTCCCTGCCCTCGCCTGCGAGCGCGATCTTGCCGAGCGCAGAGGGCACCGTCGGCTACGCCTTCGCGCTCGGCTCGGTGCCGGGCAACCGCAGCCTCTATGCGATCGCCGGCATCGAGGACCGCCTCGCGAGCCCGCCGCGCTTCTTCGCCTACAGCATGGGCGTGGTGAAGGGCGTGCCGGTGATCGCCGGGCAGACGACGGGCGAGGTCTACATCGAGATGCAGCCGCTCGAGCTCGCGCTCGAGCTCGTGGCCTCGCCTCCGGCCCCCGGCCCCACGGGCCCGGATCGCCTCTCGGCCGCCGTCGCCGTGCGCTTCGGCAACGAGGGCTTCGCGCTCCTGCCGGGCGGTCTGCAGACGCCACCGTTGCCACTCGCCGGGCCGATCGACTTCGTCGGCCTGCCCCAGCTCGGCGGCAGCTTCGCCGGGGCGACCTACACGGTGAGCGCGCGCGCCGTCACGGGCGCCGCACAGTCGGCGCCCATGAGCGTGGTCGGCAGCGTGCAGACGAACACGACCGCCTTTCCGGTGAGCATCGGGGGCTTCGTGGGTCTGCCGCGCCTCCTCCGCCCGGCGCCGGGCGCGGCGTGGAACGGGCGAGACCTCGAGCTCGAGTTCGGGGCGGGCGCGCCGGTCGATCTGTCGGTCTACGAGCTGAGCGGGGGCCAGGGGCTCGTGCGCTGGCTCGTCGCCGTGCCGGGCGGCGCGCGCAGCATCGAGCTGCCGGACCTGAGCGGCTTCGACGGCGCCGCCCTGCCCTCGGGGCCGGTGGTGATCGGCACCTACGGCGCGCGCATCGACGGCTTCGACTACGGCGAGCTGCGCTACCGCAACCTCCGGCCCGCGGGCATGACGGCCTACTCGCTCGACTTCAGGAACGTGATCCTGCCGTGAAGCGGCGCCGTCGCTCGCTCCCGCGAGCCATCGTGCTCACGCTCTCGATCGCGGCCGTCTACGTGGGCTGCTTCGAGCGCGGCGATCGCTGGCTCGACCCGCCCGCCCAGCCGCCCGTCTGCTCCATCGGAGAGCAACGCTGCACGAGCGCGCTCGAGCGCTGCGAGCTCAGCGCGGGCGCCGCCGCCTGGGTCGTCGTCGACGACTGCGCCGCGCGCGAGCTCGTGTGCGCTCCGTCGCTGCTACGCTGCACGCGCTGCCTGCCGGACACACAGCTCTGCGAGGGCCAGGACGTGCTCGCCTGCGCTGGCGACGGCGAGACGACGAGCTACGTCTCCACTTGCGACACGACGCTCGGCAGCGCCTGCCGCGGGGGCAGCTGCGTCGCGCTCTGCGCGCAGGCGGCGGTGGAGCGCAGCAACGTCGGCTGCGAGTACTGGGCGGTCGATCTCGACAACGCCAACATCGACGCGACGAGCAACGCCGCCGCGCAGCAGTTCGCGGTCGTCGTGTCCAACCCGCAGCCCGACGTGCCGGTCGAGGTGCGCATCTACCAGGACGACACCCTGCCAGGTGAGCCCAACGCGCCGCTCGAGATCGGCCGCGTCACGATCGCGCCCCAGAACCTCGAGGTCTTCAAGCTCGGGCCACGGGAGGTCGACGGCAGCGCCCCCGGCAGCTTCGACACGGGCACGCACACGGCGCTGAGCCGCGCGGCCTTCCGCATCGAGAGCGATTTTCCCGTCGTCGCCTACCAGTTCAACCCACTCGAGAACGTGAGCGTCTTCTCGAACGACGCCTCGCTCCTGTACCCGACGGAATCGCTCGGCCAGGGCACGCTGAGCTCGCCGTCCTACGTCGTCGTCGGCTGGCCGCAGACGATCGCCGCGACCGACGATCCGAACACCAACTTCAACCCACTCGATCCCATCCACCTGCGCGCCGCGCTCACGATCGTCGGCACGCGCGAGCGCACGCGCGTCTTCGTCGAGCCGAGCACGCGCGTGCTGCCCGGAGGGCCGGTCGCCGAGAGCGGGCCCGGTGACCGGATCGAGGTCGAGCTCGGCCCCTTCGACGTGCTCAACCTCGAGACGGGCGACTTCCGCGCCGATTTCACGGGCTCGCTCATCTACGCCGACCAGCCGGTGGCCGTGTTCGTGGGTGGTGAGGCCTCCGACGCGCCCTCCTTCGCGACGCTCGCGACGCGCCGTTGCTGCGCCGACCACCTCGAGGACCAGCTCGCGCCCTGGGCCACCGCGGGCAAACGCTTCGCGATCCCGCACACGCCTCACCGAGGCGACGCGGTGCGCGAGGCGGGCGCGGATCTGACGAGCATCGCGGAGCCCGACTACGTGCGCTTCCTCGCCGTCGGAGAGGAGGGAGCGACGATCACGACCAGCCTGCCGCCGCCGGACGACCGGCTCGTATTGTCGGAGCGAGGTGCCTACGCCGAGATCACCGCCTACGGTGACTTCGTGGCCACGAGCGACGCGCCGGTGCTGGTGGCGCAGGTGATGGCGAGCCAGCAGGCGACGAGCGTGGGCCGCAACGGCCTGCCCGGCGGCGATCCCAGCCTGATGTTCGTGCCGCCGCTCGAACAGGCGCGCAGCGAGTACGTCTTCCTCACGCCCGACAAATACGCCTTCGACTTCGTCACGATCGTCGCGCCGCGCGAGGCCTGGGTCCTGCTCGACGACCAGACCGTGGGCCCCTCGCTGTGCGAGGTCGCGGCGGCCGACGGGCTCAGCGACGACGCGCGCGGCGGGCCTCCGGAGCTCGTCGTCTACCGCTGCCAGCTCTCCTTCCCGACGATCGACCCGTCGGTGGACCCACCGATCATCGGGCCGGGCCTCCAGAACGACGGCGTGCATCGGGTCGCGGCGAACGCCCCCGTCTTCGTCGCGGTGACGGGCTTCGACGCCTACGTGAGCTACGCCTACGCGGCGGGCACCGAGCTGCGCGAGCTCGGCATCCCGCAGTAGCTCGGGCACGCTCGTGCGTGGTGTGCCGCTCAGCGCATCAGCGTGCCGCTCAGCGCACCAGCGTGCCGCTCAGCGCACCAGCGTGCCGGGCGGCGCGGCGGTGGGGCCCGCGACCACCGTGGGGCGAGGCGCGCTCGGCAGGAGCCCTGCAGCCGCGTAGACGCAGACGGCGCCGACGAGCAGCAGGAAGGAGTAGCCGACGTGGAGCGCGAGCAGCGTGCCGAGCGCGTAGCCGACCAGCGCCACCGCGACGAGCAAGGCCCAGGCCCAGGCGGCCAGCGAGCGCGCGCGCGCGGCGATGGCGAAGCTCGCGAGCGAGAGCAGCGAGCCGTAGAGCACGCCAGCGGCGCCGAGCACGGCCGCAGCGAGCGCCAGCTTGAGCAAGAGCGGCCAAGCGCTGAGCTCCGCGCGCAGCCCGGGCGCGACGAGCGCCGAGAGCGCGAGCAGCGGCGCGAGGCCGAGCGCGCGGCGGAAGGCGACACGTCGAGCGCGCGCAGGGTGTACGCGACGGACGAGGTGCGCGCCGAGCGCGGCAGAGGCGTAGAGGCACATGGCGGCGACGGCGGCGCCGCGAGCGGGATGACCGAGGGAGGTTCCGTACACCTGCACGAGCGCCGGGAGCGCCATCGAGGCCGCCGCGCCGAGCGCCGCCGACACGGCGAGCGCACGCGCGCGCGGCCCACGCTCGGTGGCCGTGAGCAAGAGCTTCGGGCGCACGAGCATCGGCGCGAGCAGCACGACGAGCGCAGAGACGATCCCGAGCGCGAAGAGCGCGAGCACGACGCCGAGCCCTTGCTGCTCGGAGGCCAGCCGAGCGCGGTCGCGCGCCGTCTCCTCGAAGCGATGCGCCGGCACGGTGTAGGCGTAGAAGGGGCGATCGTCGGTGACCGGCGTGGCGTCGCGCTCGAAGGAGAGCGCCCGCGCGGAGGCCGGATCTCGGAGCAGAGCCGCGCGACGAGGAGCGCGGTCCTTGTCGGGCGCGAGGATCTCGGGGTAGCGGTTCTTCTTGCAGTGGCTCCTGAGCACCCGGAGCCGCTCGGCGCCGAGCGCGGTCTTGGTGACCACGAGCCCGGTCGAGCGCTGGTAGCTGCACGCGTAGACGTGGTCGACCGGATCGCGCGCGCCCGCGCCACGCAGAGCCGCGCCGACGGTGGACAGGAGGCGCTCCATCTCCTGATCGGAGCGCTGCACGAAGAGCGCGCCGTCGTCGCGCAGCGCGCCCAGGTAGTCGCCGAAGGCCTCGAGGGTGAAGAGCGGCTCCGGTCGTGAGGCCATGCGCCCGAGGTTCGCCTCCGCCCAAGCGTCGGCGAGCGCGATCACGATGACGCCGTGGCGCTCCGGCCGCGTACGCAGCACCGTGCGTGGGTCGCCGACGAAGAGCTTCACCTCGGGCCGCGCGTAGAGCCCGCCGGTGTACTCGCGCATCGCGCCCAGCATGACCTCGCGCGCCACGCGGCGGTCGGGTTCGACCGCGATGACCTCGCTGCGCCCCGAGTCGAGCGCCGCCCTCAGCTCACGACCACCTCCCGCTGCGGCCACGAACACCGGCGCCGCGGGGGGAGCGATGGCGTGCACGAGGTCGTCGAGCCCCTTGGCGCGGTCGCTCGTGGCCTCGACGATCGTCATCGCCCGCGTCGCGTCGGTGCGCAGCGTCGTCGTGCCGCGCGCCGGTTTGTCGACCGTCACGAGCCCGAGCTCGCTCCAGCCCAGATACGCCGCGCGCTCGGGCTGCACCGAGCGCAGGTTGGGCAGGCGGAGGTACGGCGCGCCGACGTCGCCGAGCAGCACGGAGATGCTCGACAGGAAGCAGGCCGCGGCGACCCAGCCGCCGGTCCG
The DNA here is from genome assembly GCA_938004785.1 of uncultured Polyangiaceae bacterium. Classification (GTDB taxonomy): domain Bacteria; phylum Myxococcota_A; class Polyangia; order Polyangiales; family Polyangiaceae; genus CALKVW01. Next base: position 2,277 of record CALKVW010000269.1, on the reverse strand, counting down.
CGCGAGCTCGCCGGTGCGGCGCGCAGCGCGGGCGCCACCGATCGCGAAGCACACGGCGCCCAGGCCCTGCACGATGCCGAGCACGGTCGCTCCCCTGCCCGGCCCGATGGGCAGGAGCGCGAGGGCGGCGGCGCAGCCGAGCGCCGCTCCGAGCAGCGTGGCCGACCAAGCACGCGCAGGCCCGCGCGGTGCGCGCGCCAGGAAGCCGAAGACCGCGGCCCCCGAGAACGCGAAGGGCAGCGAGCCGACGAGCACGAAGGGCGCGAGCTCCGAGAGCGCCGCCGCGTCGAGCCGGTCGGGCGCCTTGGTGCGCAAGAGCAGGAACACGGCCCCCGAGCTCGTGAGCGCGGCGAGCCCCGCCGCGGTGGCGAGCCTCGCGTGCGGCAGCTGCGCCCGGGTCGCGCCCGGCCAGAGGGCCACCGTCGAGGCGCCGAGCGCCGCGCCGAGCAAGAGCATCGCGTAGGGCACGGAGCCGAGGTGGGCGCCCAAGAGCGCGACCGCGAGTCGCTCGAGCAGGACCGCGAGTCCCGTCGCCGACCCCGCGACCATCGCGACGCCGACGAGGGATGCGGCGTCGATGTAGGGGCGCGCCACGCTCATCTCGGGGGCCGCGGAGGCTCGCACGAACACGCCCGCGAGAACAGGCCATCGACGCGCCTTTTCTCGTCGCGGGCCTCGCGCGGGGCTCGCGCTCGCTCAGGGGCGTGGAGCGGGCGCGCTCGGTTCGAGCGGCGCGAAGGGCCAGGGCGCGAGCAGAGGTGCCGGTGTGCCCGGGCCACTCTGACGCTGAGCGCGCACGCACTCGTCGAGCGCGAAGCGACGCGGTCCGAAGGCGGTCGGGTTGAGCGCGTCGGCGTCCATGAGCCGCGTGGGCGCGTCGGCGCCGAAGTCGTCGGGGTGGCCAGGCTGGTCGAGCAGCACGTGGCCCAGCTCGTGTGCCAGCGTGAACGAGGCCTGATGCGCGCGCACACCCGCGCGGTCCTCGAGCACGACGTTCTTGATGGCGCCGTGATCGGCGAAGATGAAGCTCTCGCCGATCCTCGAGTCGCCCCCGAAGCTCGGCACGACGTAGACGTCGATCGTGCTCGGATCGCCGTCGTCGAAGGCCTTGATGAGCGCGCGCTCCTCGAGGGTGCCGGCGATCGCGTCGGCGTCGGCGAAGTGCTGCAGCCCGTCCTCGAGCGCGACGCGGCCCACGCAGACCTCGAGCGAGGCGTCGTCGGAGACGCGGCCTCGGCGCGGCTCCGACACCAGCGCCGGCTTGCCGTCGCGGCGGCGCACCGAGACGTCGCTCGTCGGGTGCGTGGCCGCTCCGATCGCGGCGTTGTCGCTCACGACTGCGACGAAGCCCGCGGACTCGAGCGCGCGCGCCACCACCCTGGCCGCGCTGCGCGCGCTGCTGCCCGGGGCGACGGTCACGGCGAGCTCGCGACCGTCGACCGAGAAGCGCAGGCTGCCACCCGACGCTGGCAGCCCGTGGTCGCAGCCGAGGGCGAGCATCGAGGGCGGAGGCGGGTCGACCACGCGCACGTCGAGCTCCTCCTCCGGCCCGAAGCTGACGCCGCAGGCTCCCCAGAGCGCGGAGGCGCGCGCCACCTCGGCGCGCACCATGCGCACGGCGTCGCGCTCGTCTCGCCCGATGGCCGGAGAGCCACCCGCGACGAGGCGCAGCACGTGGACGCGCAGGCGCGCGCGGCTGCGCGCGAGCGGGCCGAGCTCGCTCTGGCGCGGCCCGCCGATGCGCACGCTGAGCGAGGCGCCGTCGGCTCCGGTGTCGATCCGCAGCGCACCGCCGACTTCGCCGATCAGGGCGCGCCCCCGCAAGAGCGGGTGGTTGCGATCGAGCGCGTCGACGACGACCAAGAAGGGCTCGCTCGTGGCGCAGCTGCCGCGATGGCCCGGCGGACAGGGCGACGCCACCAGGGCGAGCTCGGAGAGCGCGTCGAGCTCGGAGACCCGCGCGCCGCCGTCTGGAGCTGGCAGGCTCGACACGCGCACCGAGCTCGGCGGGAGGCCCGTCGCGCTCGAGACGACGAGGCGTACGACGTCGGGGTCGCGCTCCGCGCTGGTCGGATCCGCCGGCACGCCGCGCGCGACGGCCACGTGATCACGAGCGGGATCGAAGGGCCGGGCGTCGAGGTCGACGAGCTCGAGGCGAGGCGGGTCGGCGAGCCCGGGCAAGGCCGACGACAGCGCCGCGAGCGCACAGAGCGAGGCCACGACGCGAGGGCTCGACACCGGCCAGAGTGTAGAGCGCCCGCCGCCCTCGATCGAGCC
>CALKVW010000268.1 GCA_938004785.1 uncultured Polyangiaceae bacterium | reverse complement strand
CCCGCTGTCGAAGGTGACGCGCTCGCTCTCGGCTTGGACGAGGCCGCCCTGCTTCTTGCTCTCGGCGACCAGGCGCCGGAGCTGCTTCAGGTCGACCATTTCGCCGTCGTAGTCGATGCGCTTGCAGTGGGCGCGGAAGGCGTCGTAGGCGCTCTCGAGGTGGACGGCGAGGCGGCCTTCGTCAAACACATAGTGGACCTTGTGCTTGAGGTCCCCCTGCACGGCCATCACGCCCAGCATCTCGAGGAAGTGGTCGAGCGCGTTCTTCACGCCGTGGTCGGTTTCCAGCACGTCGTCGAGCACCGCGTTGACGGCGGCCTCCACGCCGAGGTCGTCGGGAAGCTCGCAGCCGCAGTGCTTGGCGAACTCCTCGAAGAGGTGGATGCCGAGCAGCATGGCGGTGAGGTTCTCGACCACGCGCACCGGTACCTTGCGGCCGTCGAGCAGCGCCTTGGCCACGGCGCGCGCCACCTCGAGGTCGGCGTCGAAGTCGCGACCGAGGCAGAACTGGATGTACCGGGGCGCGAACAGCAGAAGGTCCACCGAGCGCAGCTCGCGGTACGCCTGGCGTGCTCCGGGCTTCTCGGCGAGCGTCGTCTTGTCGGGGTTCGACGTGATGATGCGTTCGAGCAGCGCAGACTCCGTAGGCCGCGTCTCGCCCGCGACGCAGACCGGCGCCTGGAGCTGGTAGCTCACGACCTTGAGATCGGGGCGACCGCGCTCCTCGACCTCGCCCCGGTAGAGGCGGCGCAGGTAGCGGTGCAGCGTGTTGAGCCGCTGCCGCTGCATGTCGTAGGGCTTGTACTCGTCGATGAAGACCGGCACCGAGCGCGTCGACGACAGCAGCTTCAGGAGCGCGAACTCGGTCTCGGTCGCGCTGTAGGGCTCCGCGTCGCGAACGCCGAACAGCGGCCACATGATGTCGATGCACACGCTCGACTTCCCCGAGCCCTGCGTGCCCCAGACGAAGAGCGTCGGGAACGTTCCGACCTTTTCCATGAACCGCGGCTTCACCGGCGTCGCGAAGAACCAGCCGAGGATGGGCAGGATGACCTCGGGCTTGTTCACGAACGGCAGGTGCTTGAAGACGGTCGAGGCCACCTCGAGGAACGTGTCCTCGTCACAGTCGACGTACGAGATGCGCTTGTCGAGCGAGCCACCGCTCGGGACGTACAGGACGGGTGCCGGTTCCATGAAGCCTTCCTTCCCGATGGCGCCGGAGGGGCCGAGCCAGACGTGGTGCTCGCCCTTCTTGTAGTCGCCCAGCATGTTGGAACCCGGGCGCCGAGGGACCTCTCGCCGCGCGAGCACGCGGAGGAGTCCCTGGACGTTGTTGTCGCTGCCGGTCCACTGGAGGTCGGCGGACGGGAGCTGGCGGATAAGGTCGCGCTTGCTGTGGAACGACGACAGCGGGAAGCGCAGGTTCGGGACGCGCCCACCCCGGTCGGTGTTCGCGTAGCCGAGGATGAGCTCTCCTTCCTCGGTCTCCACGCGCGTCGTCGGCTCGATGGTGAACGACGAGATGACCTTCGACTCGCCGCGCGCGGTCATGCAGTAGTAGCAAGACGCGTCCTCGAAGATCGCGCCCTCCATGTCCTCGTCGCTGCCCTCGGGATCGCTGCCGTCGCCCTCGTCGCGCGCCGGCGTGGTGGCCGCCTTGGCGACCGCCTTGCGCAGGTCTTTGGCCTTGAGCCCGAAGCGCTTCTCGACGGCGCCGAGATACTTCGACTGCACCGACGGATCGCGATGCGCGATGGCGTCGAGGATGGGCTTGAGCCGGTACTCCAGCTCGCGGGCGGGCGTGTCGGCGGGCACGGCCTCGATGGCCTTCTCGATGTCGAAGACCACGTCGTAGAGGTCACATCGTGCAGTCGGCTCGACGTTCACCTTGCAGAAGCCGAGCTTCTGCAGCGAGTGGCACGGTGGCGCGATGGTGCCGTCGGCGCGCGCGGTGCCGATCACCTTGCCGTAGTCGCGCTTGATGTACGCGACGCCGTCGCGGCCAATGAGCTTGCCCATCCCGCGGCGGTCCCACTCGAGGACCAGCTCGGTGAGCTCGTCGAGGTCGAGGCCCTGGTGCGCGAAGAAGCGAACCATGTCGAAGATGGCTACGCTGCGGTCCTCGGCGCCGTGGTCCCAGAGGCGCTGCACGGGACCGCACATCTCGACCGGGTGCTCCCAGTCGTACTCGCCCTCGGGCGTGCGCTTGGCCTTCGCGGTGCCCGGCGCGGGCGCGTTGCCGACGACCGGGAGCGACACGCGCGAGGTGGCCAAGGGCAACATAGGCTCGGGCTCGACGTCGAGGCGCGCGAGGAGCTTGTCGTCCTCGACGCGCTCGAAGCCGGAGAGCCCGGCACTCACGCGGTGCGGGCGGTCTCCCTGGCCGTCTCCCTTGTGGCTGACCGTGCCGATCACCTTGATGATGCGCGCGACGTCATGGATGGAGTCGACGTGGACGGCATCGGTTTGCGCGCGCTCGCGCACCTTGGCCTCGAAGGCCTTGAGCCCGGCTTGGAGCCGCTCGCGACGCTCGCCCTCGAGCGCGGTGGGCGGCAGCGCGAACCAGAGCTGCGCGCCGTTGCCGCTCATCATCAGGCGCGGGCGCACGAGCCCCTCGGCCTCGCACCACGCGATGGCCTCGTTCGCGGCGGCCATGGCAAGCGCGAGCTCGGCGTCGGTGCTGGCGGTGTCCTTGGGGCGCACCGGATCGAGGTCGATGACCGTCGCGGTGATGACCTCGATGTCCTTGCGACCAGCGCCGGTCTTGAGCGGGCGGACGACGTTCGGCGCGGCTTCGAAGAGGCGGCGCGGGCGTGGCTGGATGCCGACGTAGACGTTGCCGGCGGCGTTGGTACGCACGCACTCGCGGACGAAGGCGTCCTCGTCGTCGAAGAAGCCGATGCCGATGATGCCGCCAGCGGGGCGGATGACGCGCACTTCGGACACGCCGTGCGCGCCGTGGGCGAGCCAGCGCCAGGTGGCGCGAATCTCTTCTGCGTTCGGACCGAGCTCGCTCATGCAGCTCCCTTGCGCGTTCCGAGCTTCGACGCAGGCACGCCCAGCACCTCGGCGTAGAGCTTCCGTCGCTCGAGATGATGGCGACGCAGGAGCGGCACCTTGCGATCGACGAAGTCGAACAACGCGGCATCCGTCTTCTCCGCGTGTGGGCGCATGAGGCGGCCGAGACGCTGCACCGTGCGGCCTCGAGCGCGTCCTGGGTACGCGAGGAACACGCGGGACAGGCGCGGCAGGTCGAGGCCTTCATCGGCGAGGCTGGTGGCGACGATGACCGGCAGCTCGCCGGCGCGGGCGCGATCGAGCAGCTCCTTGCGGACCGCTCGTTTCACCTCGCCCGTGAGCACCGCCGCCGAGACGCCCGCCGCCTCGATGGCATCGGCGAGCGTATGGCAGTGGTCGATGCGCCCGGAGAGCACCAGGCACACGTGGCCAGCGCGGGCCTCCTCCACGACGTGGTCGACGATGAGCGTGTTGCGCGCCTCGTCGCTCGCGACGGCGGCGAGCATCGGCGCGTAGTCCTCGGCGCCGGTGTAGAGGTAGGTAAAGTCCGTCTCGATGCTTTGGATCTCCGGGACGGTGAGGACGCCTGCTGCGACGAGCTCGTCGTGGGTGATGGTGACGAGCGGCGCGCCGAGGAACAGGTCGAGGAGCGCGGTCAGCCCGTCCTCGCGCTCCGGCGTGGCCGTGAGCCCGAGGCGGTAGCGCGCGGGGCACCGATCGACCACGGAGTGGAAGGTGCTGGCCGCGACGTGGTGGGCCTCGTCGAGGATGAGCAAGCCGAAGCCGCCGAGGAACGTGTCGAGCTTCGACGGCTCCCAGCGCCCTAGCGCCTGAATCACCGCGACGGTCACGGGCGCCGGGCGCTCCTCGCCATCGCCGATCAGCCCGGCATCTAGGCCGAGCTTGTCCTTCAGCTCCCCGAGCCACTGCTCGGCGAGGTCCAGCGTGTGGACGAGGATCAGCGTCGGCGTGCGCAGCCTCGCGATCGCGCCCATGCCCACGCGCGTCTTGCCGCCACCGCACGGGATGACGACCGTGCCCTGCGTGACCTTCGCGAGCTTCTCGACGGCAGCCGACTGGTAGTCGCGGAGACCGAGCGCAGGCACGTCGAGCGTCGCTTCGGGCAGCACGCGCGCGTCGTCGCAGGCGACGATGAGCCCGTCCTGCGCGGCCGCGCGACGGAGGACATGGATGGCGCCACGCGGGAGCCGCAGCTCGCCGGCGCGCTGCTCCGCGAAGCACACCGTCTCGAGCTCTGCGCCGGGGTTCAGGCCGAGCCGCAGGCGATCGAGGAACGCCGGGTTCGGGAACGACAGCATCCGGCACAGGCGCTCGACGACCTTGGGCGGCACCTCGCGCGCGTCGAGCGTCAGCGCAGCGTCAACTCGCGCGCGCATAGGTGGCCTCCTCGAGGAAGCGGGCGATGTTCTCGACACGCCGGGTGGTGAGCATCGGCGGCAGGCTCTTGAGGAACTTCTTCCCGTAGCCCTTCTCCGCGATGCGCTTGTCGAGGATGACGGCGACGCCCACGTCCGTCTTGCAGCGGATGAGGCGGCCGACGCCCTGGCGCAGCGCGATGATGGCGAGCGGCACGAGGTAGTTGTCGAACGCGCGCGGATCGCGCTCGCAGATGGCGTCGATCACCGGGTCGTCGGGCGGCGGGAACGGCAGCTTGTCGATGACGAGCCCGGTGAGCGCCTCGCCGGCGACGTCGATGCCGGTCCAGAAGCTCTCGGTCCCGAGGAGGATCGAGCCGACGTCCTCCTTGAAGAGGCGCGTCAGCTCGGCGCGCGGAAGCTCCCCCTGGCGCAGCACGCGGTGTTCGCGCCCATCGAGACGCTCGTAGACCGCGTTCAGGTTCCGGTACGACGTGAAGAGGCCCAGCGTCCGGCCGTCGCAGGCGTCGACCACGTGCTGAAAGATCCGCGCGGCCTCGTCGATGAAGTCGGCGTCGCGCGGATCGGGCAGCCGCTCGGGCACGACGAGGAGCGCCTGCGACGCGAAGTCGAACGGCGTCTCGGCGACGACCTCGAGCGCGCCCTCGGGCACACCGAGCTCGCGGCGCACGAAGTCGAAGGTGCCCGAGGTGGTGAGCGTCGCGCTCACGAGCGACACCGACGGGCAGCGAGCGAACAGCTCCTCGCGCAGCAGCTCGCTCACGTCGATGGGCTTCGACCGGAGCTTCGTGCGGCCCTTGTTGTCGACGTCGAGCCAGTACACGCAGCCCGGGTTGGACTGCGCGAGCCCCGCGGACAGGCGCGCGGCAGCGGTGGCCGCGTTCTTGGCCACGTTGCGCACCGTGGCGCGCTCCTTCTTGTCCGCGAGCTCGTCCTCGGCGCGGGCTTTAGCGAGCGCCACGAGCTTGCCGAGCGAGCGCTGGAGCGCCGCGTCGTTGGCGAAGCCCGGCGCCTTCAGCCGCTTCTTGTACCGGGGCGAGCGGGCGAAGTCCGCGAGCATCGCGAACAGGCGCTGAGCCTCCTGGCGAAGCTCCCCCGCGAGCTGCTTGTTCCCGAGGTCGGCCGCCGCCGAGGCGAGCCGCCCGAAGGTGTGCTCCGACAGCGTGAAGCCGAAGAACTCGCGGGCGATCTCCGCTGCCTCGTGTGCCTCGTCGAGCACGAGCAGGTCGAACGCAGGCAGCACGAGGTCTTGCCCGGTTGCCTGGCGCACGGCGAGGTGCGCGAAGAGCATGTGGTAGTTCGTGACGACGATGTCCGCGCCCTGCGCCGT
>CALKVW010000267.1 GCA_938004785.1 uncultured Polyangiaceae bacterium | reverse complement strand
CCCCGGCGGCCTGACCCCAGCCCCCACACTCCGGGGCCCGCCGCGCCTCCCCTCAGAACCCGAGCGCCAGGCTCCCGCCTACCGACGGCCCCCCCGTCGCCGACACCCGGGCCTGATAGCCGCCTTGGAGACCCGCCACGAAGCCAGCGCCGAGGTCGATCCCGAGCTCGGCGAGCAGGCGCACGCCCCAGCGCTCGGCGTTGGGCATGTCGGTGATCTCGATGATCGGTGACACGGTCACGCGCTCGTGCGCGGCCAGATCCACTCGGCTGTAGAAGCGGCTCCCGAAGTAGGAGTCGTCCGACAGTCCGATGAAGGCCATGCCGAGCACGAGCTTCGACGCATAGGGGTCGCCGATCATGAGCGCCGCTCCACCGCCGGTGGAGAAGCCCTCGTCGGAGATGCTCGCCATGCCCTCGAGCTCGAGGTGCCAATGGTCGTGCATGCGAAAGCGCACGCTCGGCGCGCCGTAGTTGAGCCCCACGAGCGAGCTGCCCCCAGCCTCGCCGCGGATCACTCCGCCGCGGATGCCGAACTCCGCCACCGTGCGCAGCGGCCGATACACGTAGCGACCCTCCACGCGCCAGAAGTAGTCGCTGCTGCCATTGGAGGCGTCGAAGTCGGCGTACTCGCTCGAGGCGCTCACGACCGAGCGCCTGCCACCGAGACGCGTCAGCAGGCGGGCCTCACGCTCGTCGGTCGCCTCGGGCAAGAGCTGCACGGGGTGCGGCGTCTCGCGCGACGCGAAGACAGCGACGCGTGTGCCATCGGTGCGCTCCACTTCGATGGCGTAGGCCAGCTTGCCCACGACCTTCGACTCGGGGATGGTCGCTTCGTAGCCCCGCTCTCCGCGCCTGAGCTCGAGCTCCTCGAGGGCGTGGCCCGCGCTCTGGAAGACGAGCGCCACGCGACGGACCAGGTGGGGATCGTCGAGCTCCACGACGAAGACGAGCGCGCGCTTCTCCACGGCGGAGGAGATGGGTGAATGGTGCACGGAGGCGAGCGCGCGCGCCGGCTGGGCGGGGTGCTTCTCTGCGCTCGCACCGGTCGACGGGGGCGTCGCGGGACCGCTCGGCGGAGCCGCCTCGGGCTCGCTCGTCGCCTCGGCGGGCGCCGCCTCGGCCTCCGCGGGCGCGCCCGGCTCGGTCTCTCCGGCCGGTTCCTCCGGCGGCGCGGCCGAGGCGCGCGCCGTGGCCGTCATGCAGAGCAGGAGCGCGAGCGCGCCCCGCCCCAGCTTGGATCGTCGGGTCACCATGAGTAGCTCACTCCCCCGCCGAAACCCGGGCCGGCGTGCTGGATGGTTCGCCCCTGGAAGGAGCCGCGTACGCGCACGACGAGCTGATCGACGAGGCGATAGCCGATCTCGGCGATGCCTCGCGCGCCGACGTCGCTGCCCTCGGTCGCGAAGGTCGGCTCGCCGTCGGGCCCGACGTCGTTCCTCGGGCGGCCGGAGCCGGCGGGCTGGTTCGTCACCTCGGTGCGCAACAGAATGGGCACTCGCTCGAAGCTCGCCAGCTCGAGCTGCGCGATGCCGCGCACACCCACGCCGCCGAGCACCTCGCCGCCGAGCACCAGGTTCGTCTCGAGGTCGTTGCCGATGCGGAAGAGCAGCTGCGCGCCACCGTCGACGCCGTCGTCGCCGAGCCCGACGATCACCCTCGGGATGAGCGAGAACGCATGCAATGGCGCGAACTCGCCCTCGAGGTAGCCATAGGTGAGGCCGACCGCGCGAGGCTCTCGCCCCTGCCGGTCGAGCTCGTCGACGCCTCCACCCTTGCCTCGGTACACACCGAAGCCCGAGCGCAGCGCGCGCACGCCGGTGTCGTCGATGCGCAGGCCGAACTCACCCTCGGTCTGCCAGGCGTAGTCGTTGCCCCGCAAACGGTTGTAGTCGGCGTAGTCGGTCGCGATCTTCACCGTGGCGAGGAAGTCGCGCGGCGGTTGCTCCAGCACCACGGGGCGCACCGCGACCTCGTTCGGCAGGTCCGAGGTGCCTGTGACGGCGACGGCTCGCCCGAGCGAATCGGTGGCCTCGACGAAGTACTCGAGCGCGGGTGGCTCGATCTCCCCGGCGGGGATCGACACCGTGAAGTAGATGCCGCCGCCCGGCTGCATCGGCAGGCTCGTGTACGAGGGTTTGCCCTTCGCGCGCGCGTGCAGCACCGCCCCTGCGGCCTGGTAGATCTCGAGCGCGAGCTGGACCGGCTCGCCCTCGCGCAGCTCCTCGAGCACGGGCCCGCGGTAGAGCATCGGCACCGGCGGCCCCGCGGGCTCACGCGGGCCCCTCTCCGCCGCGGCGCGCAGCGCGCGTGCCTCGTCGCGCAGCGCGGTCGCGTAGGGCGTGCCGACGTCCGACTCGGCGAGCTTCTCGTAGGCCAGCGCGCGCCGCTCGGGCGCCGCGCCACGCAGCGCCATCATGAGCATCGAGATGCGCTGCGCGTGGATGTCGCGTGGAGCAACCGCCCCCGTCTGCGCGGTGCCCGCCGGCTGCGCCCCGCCAGGCTGCGCTGCCTGTGCACCGGGCTGTGCCTGCGCACCGGGCGCAGTCTGCGTGGGCTTCGCCGACGACGAGACCACCTGCGGTGCCGGCGCGGCCGCCTCGGGCAGGATGACCACGTCGCCGACCTCCGGCGCACGCGCCAGCGCGCCAGCGTGACGCGCGAGCGTCATCGAGGGGCGCACCTGCACGAGCACGAGCTCGCCGATCAAGAAGCGGTCGCTGACGAGGCGCTTCGTCACCGGGTGACGCAGCGCCAGCGGCCTCCAGATCTGGACGACGTCGCCGTCGCGCAACCCCGTCGACGCACCCAGGTCGAGCACCAGATCGGTGCCCTGCACGTCGAGCACGCGCCCCTCGACCGCCGAGCCCGCGCTCGGCGCAGGCTGTGCTCCTGCGCTCGGCGAGAGCGACGCCGCCGCCATCGCGCATACGAACCCCACGAGCCATCTTGCTCGGGTCATGTCGCCTCCATCGAGCAGCGTCGTTCCGCCGACGTCGCTCGATGGCCCCTAGAGCATCGACCGCGCCAAGAGCCCCCGTCGAGCTTTCGACGGCGCCCTCGCCGAGTGGTCCTGGGCCCGACTTCGCTCCGAATGGCCGAGAATTCGACCGGCGATGCGCCGACGGCGCCTGCCTCAGGGGCCCGAGCGAGGCGGACCGATCACGGCGCGTCTCGAGCAGCGACACCGCGCCTGCGCAGCGGCGTGCACCTCGCTGTGCAGCAGGCTGCACAACCCGCGAACGGCGCGCCGCGAAGCGCCGTTCCGAGGTGCGTAGGCGCGCACGCGCCGGCGGTGGCGCCTCAGCGCGTCGCGCCGAAGGTGCCGACCTCGAAGGGGCGCGGACCCTTCGGCCAGCGCAGGAAGAAGAAGCGCTCTCCGCCCGCGTGCACGAGCTTCACGCGCAGATCGGTGCCTTCGACGTAGGGCACGAGCAGCGTGGCGACGCCGTCCTCGAGCTTCGCGCTCGTCTGCGTCGCGCGCCGGCCTCGCTCGATCTCGATCTCGCGGATCTCGACCTTGCCGGTGCAGCGCATCCAGAACCACGGCCCGATGAGCCGCGTCGCGCAGCCCATCGCGCTCGAGCCCTTCACGAGCACGTCCTTCTCCGCCTCGAAGGCCGCGACCTCGGGCGGCGGCGGCAGCTCCGCGAGATCCTCGAGCAGCCTCGCGTCTTCCTTGGAGCGGGACTCGTCGGCTGCGGCGCGCTTCGCCTCGGCTTCGGCTTTGGTCGCCGCCTCGAGCGCCTCGCACGCGCTCGCATCACGCGGCGTGAAGACCGGCCACGCGCCGCCTCCGAAGCGCCGATCCTCCAGCCCGCGCGCGCTCTCGGGCAGCGACACCTCGAAGGACTCGTCGCGCATCCAGTCGGGGTGCTCGATCGGCCGGTAGGTGAAGGTCGGCTGCGCCTTCGTGCCGGGACGCAACGAGACGATCACCGCGTCGCGCGGTGGCCCACCCGGCGCCGAGTGCGTCGCCGCGGCGAGCTCGTCATCGTTCGCCACGCTGCCGCCACCCGGGATCGCGCGGTCGTAGCGGCCGAGCGACTCACCATTCTGCCGATCCCCGCTCTCGGGACACCACAACATCACCCACTCGCGCACCTCGATCATGCTGCACGGTGAGCCGCCGTCGACGCCCGCGTCCTTGCCGATGTGCACGAGCGGCGCCCTGCACCACTCGAGCGGCGTCGGCCGGCCCGAGCGCACGATGTTCTTCGGCGGCTCGGCGCTCGGTGCAGCCGTCGGCGCCACCGCGCTCGGCGCGGGCGCGCTCGCCGTCGCGCTGGGCGTCGCCACCGGCGCCGACTCCACCACGGGCTCCGCGCTGGGCGCCGCGCCATTCGACGCATCGCCACAGGCCGCGACGAACAGCACTGCCCACGCGGCCACGCCCCATCCACCCCGCTCGAACATCGGCGCAGCTTCGCTCCACGCGCGCGAGGTGGTCAAGGTGCTCGGTGCGAGCGCGTGGCTGCGCTGCGCCAGGGGCGCCCGCGCCGCTCGCCTCGCGCGCGGCGACGAAACCCATGCACCTCCGTACCCCGCCCGACGCAGCGCTTGCGCAGCCGCCGCTGCACGTGGCGCACGCACCTTCGAGTCTCGCGCGAGCGGCCTATGAACGAGCAACGATTCTCGGAACTTCGCGAGGCCGCGCGGCTCGGCGGGGAGACGCGGGCGACCCTCGAGAGAGGCACGCGGCATGCACGTCGCCCAGGCATGAAACCGCGTCCTCTCGGGGTGCTTCCGCTCTTGCTCCTCGCGCTCGCCGCGTGCGGCGACGACGGCTCAGGTGCCGGCGGCTCCGGGGGTGACGGCACCGGCGGAGGCTCCGCCGTCACACCGCCGCCGACCGACACGGGTATCGAGGTGGTCGATCGCCTCGGCGCGGCGGCGGCGGCCTGCGGCAGCCAGAGCGTCTCGACCATCCCCGGGGGCTGGGAGTCGGTGGCCGTGGGCGATCTCGGCTGCATGGTGTGGGTCCCAGGTGGCTGGATCGTGCAAGGCGCTGGCTCGCCCATCGTGACCATGTTCGCCGACCAGAGCGGGCTCGAGGGCGCGCTCGGCGTCGCTGGCGGCACCCAAGACCTCCCTGCCTGCACGCCGCTCGCCGCGCGCGATGCGCTGCTCTCCGGCTTCACCGAGGGCGGCTACGCCACGCCGACCGTCGCGTGGCACGTAGAGGCCGTGGTCCCCTTCGGCGGCACCGATTGGCCGACCGCCCAGGCCGTCTTCCAGACCAGCCGCGAGGGAACTCCGCTCGTGGGCTACGTATGGGTGCTCACCACCGAGACCGTGCTCGCCTGCGACGTCGTCGGCCTCGGCTTCTGGGAGCCCGAGGCGAAGATCGAAGCCGACACCTGCACCGTGCTGCAGATCCTCAACTCGGTCACCTGCCCCAGCGGCGGCGAATGCGACGACGTCGAGTGCGATCTCCATTGCAAGGACGAGGGCTTCACGGGTGGCAGCTGCGGCTTCGGCTGCGAATGCAGTTGAAGGATGCCTGTCGCGGGAGCAATGCGCCCAGGCAGTCCAGGCGCACCCCCGATGCGCCTGTCGGCTCCGGCGCCGTCTTCGTGGAGGTTGCCGGTCTTGTCGTAGCGGAAGAGCTCGGCGCGGGCCCTCTCCGGGACCATCGCGAGGAGCTGGCCTACGGGGTCGTAGCGGAACTGCGTGCGCCCGCGGTCGCGGTCGATGGTCTCGATGAGCTCGCCGTCGGCGTCGTATCGGAAGGCCTTGTACGCCGAGACGTTGGTGCGCCTGGGGCCGAGGTGCTCGGGCTGGCCTGCGAGCGCGGGCAGCTCGCGCTCGGGGCCGAGAGCTCTGCGGTCGGCGAGGCGGCCGAGCGCGTCGAAGCTGGACTCGAGGCGGCCGCCTCCCGGGAGCTGGCGGGCGAGCTCGCGCCCGAAGAGGTCGACGGCGTGGGCGATCTCGCGGCCGTCGAGCCGGGTGAGTCGCCTGTGGCCAGCGGCGTCGCGTTGGACTTCTTCGACGTGGCCGAGGGTGGTGCGGCGCGCGATGCGCTCGCCGTCGGGGTCGTAGGCGACATCGACGGCGTGGGTCTGGCCTGCGTAGGTCTGCTCTTCGCGGACGATCTGGCCGAGGGCGTCGCGCTGGAATCGCAGAGCGAGGCCGGGGGCCTCGACGGCTACGAGGTCGCCGAGCAGGCTGTAGGTGAACTTCTCTTCGGCGTCGTCGTGGAGCTTGCGGAGAATCAGCTGGCCGGCTGGGTCGTATTCGAGCTCGGTGAGCTCGCCGGCGCCATTGCGTATGGCGATGGGCCTGCCGACTTCGTCGTGGCGGTAGCTGAGGGTGCGGCCGTCGAAGGTGTGCTCCTCGCGGAGCAAACCCGCGGAGGTGTATTCGAGGGTGTGGAGCTCGCCACGCTCATTCCATACGTGGGTGAGCTCGCCCTCGACGTTGTAGCCGAGGCGTACTTTGTGGCCGTTGGGGTCGGTCCTTCGGACGAGCTTGTGGTAACCGCCCCACTCGAGCTTGGTGGGCCTGCCCCCCATCGCCAGGGCTCGCGCGCTTTGCGCGCTCGCGCTGTCGATTCCCCCCAAGGCTGTGCTCGCGCTCGCCGCAGACGGCGAGCGCTCCGCGCAGCCGGGGGGAATCGGCGTGGTTCCTCGCTGGGGCGTGGTGACCGATGTTGCGAGGTGAGCGTGCGCTGCCAGGTGCGCGAGCGCTGCGGTGTGGGCTTGCGCGCGGGAGACGGCTGGGGCGAGCAGCGCCAGCAGCGCGAGGACCGGTGCCGCGAGGCGCGTGAGCACGAGCGGGGCGGCGCGGCCGGGCTGTGCGCGGTGGCGCACGCTCTGTGCCATGCGCTCGGCGGCGGAGGCGAGGCGCGGCGAGCTCGGCAGAGCGCGCATGTCACAGATCCTGCGCCTGGGGGGCGCAAAGCCCGGCCGCTCTGCCCCGGAGGCCCTCATGCGCAAACCGTCCGCTCAGCTCCGCTCACAGCTCCCGCTCCGTGCTCGCGCCATGCGCGTTTCGCCCACTGACTCCGAGGCCGCCATCTGGCAGCTGCTCTCCGGCAGCAAGCTCGGGGTGGCGTTCAAGAGGCAGGTCGTCATCGGCAGGTACATCGTCGACTTCTGCGCGCCGAGCATCAAGCTCATCATCGAGGTCGATGGCGGGTATCACCGCGAGCGCGCCAAGGCTGATGCGCGGCGGCAGCGCGAGCTCGAGGCGCTGGGGTACACGGTGGCGCGGGTGCGGGTGGCGTAGGGTAGGTTCGGCCATGCGAACCGCCCGGCGCTCCACTATCCCCCGGGGTTTGGAAGGTCCTTCCAACCGCGCACCCTGTCGCGCAAGGACTCCGGGCCGAAGAACGTAGCACTGAGCGGTCCGGAGAACCCGGTGACGGTCACGCCATCATCTCCGAAGTAGGGCGAGCCCCAAGCACGCCGCATATACGCAGTCCCGCTCGGCTTCGTCACAGCAACGGCCTCCAGCGCATGCGCGAGCGGGTCGGCAGAGCTGCGGTCCTCGGCGGCCACGATCAGTACCGGTGGTTCCACGAGTGCCCCATCTCGCATCCGACGCGTGGTCGCGCGAACGTACAACATTGGCGGGAACGCCTTGCCGGACCACTTCGGGCACTGGAGCTCCAATCCCGCGAACCAGCCCGGGTGAGCTTCGCCCGATGATGCGAGCCAAGAGTCCAGGCCGTCTGGCTTCAATGAGGGCCTCCCGAGCTTGACCGGCTTCCAGTCCGCCGCTTCTCGTTCCACAGATAGTGAGCAGTTCGAGCCCTTCAGGCCGAAGCGGGCGAGTAGCACCTCGCGGAGAGCTCGCCAAACTGGGATGGTGAATGGCTCCTCGTCGGAGCGGTACCATGCCCCAACTACGTGGTAGCTACCCAGGTCCATTGCATGTATTCCCTCTTCATACATCACATGGGTCGACAAGTGGTGGGCCGACGTGAATGGGAAGGCCGGGTTCGAGGCCCGCCGCCTTCGCGCGCTTCCCAACTGGAACCACAGTCCCACCGTCCCGAAGGATCTTGAAGGCATCTCGCTGATTCTTCGTCAGGCGGGCGTTCGGACCGTTCTTGGCCTCAATGATTCGATAGCTCGGAGGGCAGTTGCGCGCCCCGGGTGGCCCCTGAACCTGAGTGATCAGGTCTGCTCGTATCCGGACGCTCCTGCCGCTGTGCGGATCGGTCACACGAAGTGTGATCTCCTCGCCAACAATCGATTCTCCGCGGTCGGCAGCTTTTCTTCGCGACTCCGCAACACCGCGCCGTCCCTTCTCTACGTTCGCTATCCCGCCGGCAAGCCCGAACGGATCCAGCCACCTGCATGGGTTCCACCCCATGAGGAAACCGTTGCTGCCGCCTTCAAGTCCAATCGGATCGCTGCCAACAAACCGCCCCTCGCCGTCGTAGTACCTCCAGCGGTTGTACGCGAGGCCCGTCTCTTCGTCCCAGTATTGGCCCTGCAGCCTGATCGGCGTGCTGGCCTTCGCGCCGGCGCGCTGCTCGAGCTGGCCCCAGGCCTTTCGCTCGTACTCGGCGGCCACCGAGCCGTCTTCTGCGACGAGGCGCTCCGGCGTGCCGATCGGGTCGTTCTTGTAATGGAACCAGCCCCCTGATTCCCGCCCTACGTCGTCGACGCGCTTCTCACGATGCGCCATCGGCTCGAAGCCGCCGTCCTCGAACCAATACGTCCTCTCTTCGACGACAGGGTCGCCGCTTGCGATACCCTGCTCGCGCAGCTCGTGCACGAGCACGTCGCCGTCCCACACGAAGCGCGTCTTGCTCTGGAGCGTCGGCGCGCCGAGCGGGCTCTTCTGTTCGTAGACGCGCTTTTCGATCCTGCGCGCGAACGGGTCGTAGGCGCACTCGACGATCGTGCCGTCGCTGGAGCGTGCGCGATGCAGCAGCCCCGCTGCGTTCCAGGTGTACTGCCAGACGGTGTCCTGGCCCGCGTCGGGGGCTATGGGTTTGCTTCGTTTTTCAAGGAGCCGGCCGTCTCGGTCCCAAGTGTAGTGGGTGTCGCCCTTCTGGAGTAGGCGGTTGCCCTTGGCGTAGACGCGCTTCTCCGATGCGGGGCCGTCTTCGTGGAGGTTGCCGGTCTTGTCGTAGCGGAAGAGCTCGGCGCGGGCCCTCTCCGGGACCATCGCGAGGAGCTGGCCTACGGGGTCGTAGCGGAACTGCGTGCGCCCGCGGTCGCGGTCGATGGTCTCGATGAGCTCGCCGTCGGCGTCGTATCGGAAGGCCTTGTACGCCGAGACGTTGGTGCGCCTGGGGCCGAGGTGCTCGGGCTGGCCTGCGAGCGCGGGCAGCTCGCGCTCGGGGCCGAGGGCCCTGCGGTCGGCGAGGCGGCCGAGCGCGTCGAAGCTGGACTCGAGGCGGCCGCCACCCGGGAGCTGGCGGGCGAGCTCGCGCCCGAAGAGGTCCACGGCGTGGGCGATCTCGCGGCCGTCGAGCCTGGTGAGGCGCCGGTGGCCGGCCGCGTCGCGTTGGACTTCCTCGACGTGGCCGAGGCTCGTGGCTCGGCGGATGCGCTCGCCGTCTGGGTCGTAGGCGACGTCGACGGCATGGGTCTGGCCGCCGTAGGTCTGCTCTTCGCGGACGATCTGGCCGAGGGCGTCGCGCTGGAATCGCAGAGCAAGCCCGGGAGCCTCGACGGCTACGAGGTCGCCGAGCGGGCTGTAAGTGAACTTCTCTTCGGCGTCGTCGTGGAGCTTGCGAGCGATGAGCTGGCCGGCTGGGTCGTATGCGAGCTCGGTGAGCTCGCCTGCTCCATTGCGGATCGCGATGGGCCGGCCGGCTTGGTCGTGGCGGTAGCTAAGGGTGCGGCCGTCGAAGGTCTGCTCTTCGCGGAGCAGGCCCGCAGAGGTGTACTCGAGCTTGTGGAGCTCGCCACGCTCATTCCATACGTGGGTGAGCTCGCCCTCGACGTTGTAGCCGAGGCGTACCTTGTTGCCGTTGGGGTCCGTCCTACGGACGAGTTTGTGGTAGCCGCCCCACTCGAGTTTGGTCAGATGACCCGCAGGCGACACCGCCTGGGTGAGCTGGCCCTCGCCGTCGTAGCTGTAGCGCGTCACCTGGCCGAGGGCGTCGCGGACGGCTAGGAGGTCGCCTCTTGGCGAATAGGTGTAATGGGTGGCGTGACCGAGGGGGTCGGTGGCGCTGAGGCGGCGGCCCAGGAGGTCGTAGGCAAACCGCCAGACGCCGCCATCGGGCTGCTGGACGGCTACGAGGTTGCCTTGCTGGTCCCATTGGGCTCGGGTGATTCCTCCGGCGGGGTGGTAGATCGCAGTGAGGAGTCCTCGGGGGTCGCGGTCGTAGCGGGTGAGGTTTCCGAGCGGGTCTCGCGCCCAGAGGAGGTTGCCTCGGCCGTCGCGTTCGAGGACGGACTCTCCCCCGGCTGGATCGACGATGCGTGTGGGCAAGCCGAGGGGGTCTCGGTCGATGCGGGTCTCGCGCTGCAAGGGATCGACGAGGGTGGTGACTCGGCCCCTGCGGTCGCGTTCGTAGGTGGTGGTGGCGCCGACCCCGTCGGTGAGGCTGAGGAGGTGGCCGTCGGCTCGGTAGGTGGCCTTGAGGGTGCTCGTGCCCTCGTTCCACTCGTCGATGAGGCCGAAGTCGTTGCCCTGGAAGCTCGAGGTCTGGGTGCTGTCGGTGACGGCGGAGAAGCCGTCGTCGCCGAACTCGAAGAGGCAGTGGTGGATGCCCCTGCACGGGGTGAGGCCGTCGTGGAGGTGCTTGGGTTGGTCGACGAGGCTCGCGTCGGGTTTGGGCTCGTAGCTGCCCCAGCTCTGGCGGCAACGGCCGTCGGGCCAGTACTCGAAGTGGAAGCTGAGGCCGTTGCGGTCGGTGTCCTTGGCGAGCCTCCGGCTGCCTTCTTCGTAGGCGTACCTGGCGGTGTAGCCGTCGGCGTCGGTGGCGCTCTCGAGCAGGCCTTCGTCGTCGTGGTGGTAGGTGACGAGCTCGACCCACTGGCCCTGGGCGAGGGCGTTCTTCACCTGAAAGCCAGCGATGCGGCCGGTGGGGCTCTTGCGGGCGCGGATCTCGCGGCCAGCGCTGTCTTTCACCTGAGCGAGGCAGAGGGTGTCTTCGTCGTAGCTGAGCTCGATGCGGTTCTTGTTGCGGTCTTCGATCGCGGTGAGCAGGTAGGCCTCGCCCGCGCACCACGCGAGCACGGGGTGGCTGCCTCGCTCGTGGCGACGGCCCTCGGTGCTCACGGAGAAGACGCGCCAGACGCCGTCGTCGGCGTCGATCACGTAGCCCCAGGCTTCGCGTCGGAGCACCCAGCCGAAGGGGCCGAGGTGCTCTTGGCCCTGCTCGATCGGGGGAAAGTCGATCGGCACGCCGCGATCGGTCCAGACGCGGACCATGTCGCGGCGCAGCTCGACGACCCAACCGAAGCTGTGCGCCCAGCCCCAGCCGAGGCCGAAGTCGCGCGAGGCGGCGGCCGAGCTGCACGATCGCGTGAAGACGAGCGGCAAGGGGCCGGCAGTGGCGAAGTCTTCGATCGGGTGGGTGTGCGCGCGGCCGGTGACGACGTCGACCGGGTGGCTCTTGGTGCCGCACAGCGGATACTTGACCGGATCGCCGCTGCCTTGTTTGGCGCCGCTCGATCCGTCGGGGCCGTTGCCCCCGTTGCCGCCGTCCTTGCCGCCTGCGCCCTTCTTGCCCTTGCCGCCGGCGCCGCCGCCGTCGGCTCCGCCGGCCTTCGCGAGGGCGATGGGGCACATGCCGGGCGGGCCGGCGAGGCTCGGAGCGGGCGCGGTGTTGCTCACGCCTCACCCCGCGCGCATCGCGCTTCGTTCCAGAACGACCCCCGACCCACGGCGAGCGAGCCTACGCGGGAAGTGAGCGAGATCAAGCAGCTTCGCCCGGGGGCGTGGCGCCAAACATGGCAGCACGTCAGCGCGTGCTGGCCTCCCCTGCGCCGAGAAGCTTCACCCGGCCTTGCCCTTGTTGGCGAAGCCGAGGCTGCCGGTGATGCCCATCATGCCGCGCTCGACGACCACGACGGGCGCGCCGAGCACGATTGGGCAGGGGCCTGCGGTGTTGAGGCTCACGACCTCCTTCAAGGTGCCGGGCTCGTTGCCGTGGCAGGCCTTGAGGCAGGCGCCGACGTTGAGGATCTTGGCGCCGTTGATCTTGGTTCGGCTGGGCGGGGCCTTGATGCCCTCCATCGAGTTGCCGATCACGGGGTAAGGGATCGGTACGGGGCTCGGCGCAGCGGGCGTGGTGCAGACGCTCACCGCCATGGGCACGGCCTGGTGCCCCGACTTGCTCGTGACGCAGTCCATGTACACGGCCTTGACGCTCGCCATACCCGGGAGCCTACGCGCGGCGGCGGGGGATTCAAGCGCGGCGGGCGTAGACGCGGCAGGTCACGAGCTCTCGGCTGAGCTCGAACTCGGGAGGCGGGTTGCCGTTCTCGGCGAGCAGCTTGCGAGCGAGCTGGATGCCGAAACCGAAGCGCTGGACCAAGCCGAGCACACGCAACGCCTCGGCCACGTTGGGGTTGCGGTAGTCGGTCACCCCGGGCTGACCGAAGTTCTCTTCGGTCACCGAGCCGTAGGGGCCGCCAGGGTTGATGATCTCGATCCGGTCGTCGAACCAGTACACACGCACCGGCGCGTGGCTCAGGTCGTAGGTCCGATGCAGGAGCGCGTTGCGCGTGAGCTGCTGCAACGCGGCGAGCGGATAGGTCGATCGACGGACCTCCTTCGGGCCGGACTGCAGGTCGACCGCCACGCGGTTGTGCGACGTCAGCTTGTCGTCGAGCATCCTCACGACCGACGAGAGCGGACCATCCAGGTGCAGCTCGTCGGAGATCGGGTCGCCGTAGGCGTCGCCATCGATTCGAAGGAACTGCACGTAGGCGCCGGGCACGTGATCGCGAGGCTTCGCCGCGAGCACGAGGACGCCGAGCACGGTCGGCACCGGGTCGTCCGCGGCGGCGACCATCTTGCAGGCAGAAAGGCGTTGCTCGTAGCTGCGCTCGTTGGCTTCGAGCACCTCGGGGGCGAAGGCGGCCGGCAGGTAGTCCTCCTCGAAGAAGCGACGGTTGAGCTCCCCCACACGCGCGCTCCGCACCGGCCGCGCATCGAAGGGCTGGTCGCGATGTCTGCGCTTCTCAGCCAGGATTCGCTCGTCCTGAGCGGAGGCGATCCCCCTCCTCGATCCGATGCGGATGTGCACCCGCCCATCGAAGCGCACGGGGGGCGAGTCCGACGGCTCGACCGTGACGACGGCGACCTCCGCCCCCAGCAAGGTGCGCTTCTGCACGGTCAAGCTCGGGGGTGGCACGATGCGACCGTCGGACTTCATGTCGGCCAGCTCGCGCAGCAGCGCATCGGAGATGTCCAGCCCGGCTGGCGAGCCGTCGTCCTCGATACCCACCACGATGACCCCCGCGCGCCCGTGGGCTGGCAGGTCGTTCGCGAACGCGCAGACGTCGACGCGCACCTTGGTCGGGGAATCGCCCCGAAACGACCGCTCGCGCTCGACGAGGTCCGACTCGGGGCCTGCCAACATGGCCTCGAGCTCTGCGTCGCTGTACCGCGTGATGCCGCTCATGGGGTGCCCTCGCATCCTACCACCCCCCTTCCACTTCATGCCTCGCACCGGCGCGCGAGCTGAGCCCGGCTCCACGGCCTTCCCAAGCGCGGCCCGTGTGCTAGCGTCGTCGCCACGTTGGGGACGGGGTTCTCGTTACATGCCGAGGCGCTGCCGGGCGACGCACGCGTGGTGCGCTTCGTGGCCCGCGAGGCGCTGAGCCAGCCCTTCGAGGTCGAGGTCGATTTCGACACACGCGACGCGGGCTTCGACGCCGAGGCGCTGCTCTTTTCGCGCGTGGCGCTCACGGCGAACGACGCCTCGGGCGGGGCGAGGGTCTTCGACGGCATCGTGGAGGAGGCGGGCTACGTGGCGCTGTACGGCGACGCGCTGCGCTTCCGGCTGCGGCTCTTGCCCCAGATCGGCGCGCTCGCGCACCGGGTCGACTCGCGCATCTTCCAGGGCATGTCGGTGGTCGAGGTCGTGCGCGCGGTGCTCGGCGAGGCCGGCTTCGGCGAGCGCGTCGAGTACAGGCTCGTGGGCGACTACGAGGCGCGCGAGATGATCGTGCAATACGCCGAGAGCGACCTCGCCTTCGTCTCGCGGCTCTGCGAAGACGAAGGCATCTACTACTTCTTCGAGCACGACGACGAGGGCCACACGCTCGTCTTCGGCGATCACGACGCGGGCTTCACCGATCCCGAGCGGCCGGTGGTGCTCTCGCGTGGGCAGGCCGGTGGCGGGCGCGCCCTGGTGGCGCTCGAGCGCGTGGCGAGGCTGCGCGCGAGCCACGTGCACCTGCGCGACTTCGACCTGCGGCAGCCCGCGGTGCCACCCGAGGCCGTGGCGCCCGACCCGAACGCGCCCGTTGCGCTCGGCCATTACGAGTACGCGGGGGCCGCGTTCAGCACGGCCAAGGTGGCGCAGCGCCGGGCCTCGGCGAGGCTCGCGGCGCTGCGCAGCGATGCCGACCGCGTGGTGGGCGAAGCCGTGGCGGTGGGGCTCTTGCCGGGGCACCGCGTGCATTTCGACGGCTTCCCGGAGGGGGCCATCCCGCCGGTGTGCACCGTGGTCTCGGTGACGACGACGGGCGAGCAGGCGAGCGAGCGCGCGAGCGGCGAGGCCGAGGCGAGCCGGGTGCGCTTCGAATGCATCGCCGAGGGGCGAGGCTACGCGCCGCCCCAGCGCACGCCGCGGCCGCGCATCCGGGGCTACCAGGTGGCGACGGTCACGGGTCCGAGCGAGGTGCCCGAGTCGATCCATTGCGACGATCTGGGGCGCATCAAGATCCGCTTCCCGTGGGACCGCTCGGGCCTCACCGACGATCGCTCGAGCGCGTGGGTGCGCGTATCGCAGCTCATGCTGGGCGGCGCGATGATCCTGCCGCGCGTGGGCTGGGAGGTCGTCGTGAGCTTCGAGCAGGGCGACCCGGATCGACCGCTGGTGCTCGGCAAGGTCTACACGGCCGAGGAGCAGCCGCCGGCCGGGCTGCCGGCCGCCGCGGCCGACGGCAGCTTCGCGACGCGCTCGAGCCCGGGCGGCGCGGGGCGCAATGGCGTCGTGCTGGGCGACTCGGCGGGCAAGCAGGGCTTCTCGGTCGCTGCCCAGAAAGACATGAACACCGGCGTGGGCGCGAACCGCACGGTGGAGATCGGCGTGAACGAGTCGATCGAGGTGGGCGGCAACGCGGCGCTCTCGGTGGGTGCCAGCGCGACGATCACCGTGGGCGGCAACCAGAGCATGAGCTTCGGCGACGCGCTGCAGGTCACGGTGAAGGGCGCGCAGTCGGTGACCGTGGGCGGCAGCGAGACGCTCGGCTCCACGAAGGACTACGTGCAGCACGCCGGCGGGGCGACGAGCCTCTCGGTGGGCGGCACCTCGATGACGATGTGCAATGGCGTGCGCCTGAAGGCCACCGGCGCGGCGACACGCAACGTGGGCTCGGCGCTGGTCACGATCTCCGCGGGCACGATCACCGACGAGAGCGCCTCGTCGACCGAGAGCGTGGGCGCGGTCGCGGTCACGCTCGCGGCGGGCAAGGTGCTCGAGAGCCACACCGGTGCGCGCACGCAGAGCTGCTCGGCGGCGGAGCTCATCGTGTGCTCGACGCTCAAGGAGCAGGGCGCGAGCATCACGAAGCTCGTGGGCGGGCTGCACCTGCGCAAGGTGGGCGGCGACGTGGTGATCAGCGGATCCGAGATCGCGCTCGGCGGCGCGATGGCGAGCTTCAAGGCGGGCGGATCCTCGGTGAAGCTCGCCGGTGGGCCGATCACGATCAAGGCGTCGTCGTTCAAGTTCACCGGTGCCACGATCAAGAAGACGGGCGCCACCCTGAAGGAGGGCTGAGGTGGCCGGGCGATCGATCCGCGCGCGGGCCACGGTGGGCGAGCAAGAGCTCGTCGCGCTGGAGGTGTCGCTGCAAGAAGCGCTCGGGGAGCTGGGCCAGGCCGAGGTGCTGCTCGGGCTCGGCGACGACGACACCTTCGCGCTCGGGCCCGCCGAGGCGATCGGCGCGCCTGCGCTGGTCGAGCTCTCCGACGAAGCGGGCGATCTGCGCAGGCTCGCGGGCGAGGTCGTGAGCGCGCGTGTGGAGCGCAGCGGCGCGCACGCGACTCGGCTCGCGATCGTGGTGCGCCCACGGCTCGCGCGGCTCGAGCTGCGCACCGACTGCCGGCGCTTCCAGGGCAAGACGGCCACCGAGGTCGCGCGCGTGGTGCTCGAAGGCGCGGGCTACGCGAGTGACGAGATCGAGCTGCGTGTGGCGAGCGAGCTCGAGGCGCGCGCCTCTCACGCGCAGTACCGCGAGACCGACTGGGCCTTCTTGTCGAGGGTGCTCGCCGAAGCGGGGCTGTGGTGCTTCGCGCTGAGCGACGGCGAGCGCGATCGGGTGGTGCTGAGCGACGGCGATCTCGGCGACGTCGAACCCAAGGAGCTGCGCGCGATCGAGGGCGACGGGCTCGCGGGCGAGAGCCACGCGGTCTTCGGGCTGTCGCGCACGCGACGCATCCTGCCCGGCAAGGTGACGAGCCTCGTGCACGACTTCGAGCGCCCGAAGCTCGACCCCACGAAGTCCGTCACGCGCGGCAGCGAGCGCGAGGCCGCGCTCGAGGTCTACGCCTACCCGGTGCGCTCGACGAGCGACGCCGAGGTGGAGCGCGCCGCGACGCTACGCGCCGAGGCCTACGACGCACGGCGCATCGTGGTGCGCGGGTCGACGTCGTCGCTGCACCTCGGCGCGGGCTACCGGATGAAGGTCGTGGGCCATGCCTACGAGCCGCTCAACGCCGAGCTGCTCATCCTGGCCAGCAGCCTGCGCTGGTCGCGTCAGGGCGGCTCGGCGGAAGAACGCGCCGGCGAGGTGCTGCGCGCGGGCTTCGAGGCGATCCCGATCGAGGGCCGCAGGCTGCGCCCGCTGGCCGAGCACGGCGCTGCGCCCGCGCGTGGGCTGAGCTCGGCGCACGTCTGCGGCGCGCCAGGGCTCGAGATCGACCCCGACGTGATGGGTCGCGTGGTGGCGAAGCCCGTGTGGGATCGCACCGCGGCGCCCGACCAGAGCGCGAGCCCACGCATGCGCGCGATGCAGCTGCCGCTCGGCGAGAGCATGTTCACCCCACGCGTGGGCTGGGAGGTCCTCGTGGGCGGCTGGTACGGCGACGCCGACGATCCGCTCGTGGTGGGCCGCATGGTCTTCGGCGCGATGCCGCCCAGCTATGGGCTGCCCGGCGGCAAAGCGAGGCTCAGCATCCAGACGCCGACGACGCCCGGAGGCGGCTCGTCGAACGAGCTGCGCTTCGACGACTCGGCCGGCGCCGAGCAGATGTACTTCAATGCATCGAAGGACATGAGCCAGAAGGTCGGGAACAACGCCACGGTGGGCGTGACGGCCGACGAGTCGCGCACCGTGGGCGCCAACCGCGAGCTCGCGGTGCTCTCGAGCTACGAGATGAAGGTCGAGGCCGCGCACACGATCACGATCGGCGCGAGCCAGACCGTGGGCGTCACGAGCTACCTGGTCGACGACGTCGGCTCGCACACGCACGCCATCGGTGGGAGCCGCACCATGTCGGTGGGAGGCGACGCGAAGATCACCTCCACGGGCGCGTGCAGCACGAGCGTGGGCGGAACCTGCCTCGAGCTCGTCGTGGGCACGGTGAGCACGCAGCTCGCGAGCAGCTTCGACGATGCCGTGGGCGCGGTGCGCGTCGACCTCTGCGCGGGCAAACGCGTGATCAAGGTCGCGGGCAGCCACGCGGAGACGATCGGCGCCGCGAAGGTGATCCTCGCAGGCGGCGGCGTGGCGACCTCGGCGGCCTCGCTGTCGCGCAGCACCGGCGGCGCGGTCGCCATCGTGACGAAGGGCGATCACGAGGAGAAGGCCTCGGGCAGCTACACCGAGGCGGCCGGAGGCGCGCACGTGATCCAGGCGAGCAACGTCGTCTTCAAGGCCGAGTCGCTGCTGAGTGTGGTGATGGGCGGCTCGACGATCACCCTCACCCCCGGA
Source organism: uncultured Polyangiaceae bacterium (assembly GCA_938004785.1). Classification (GTDB taxonomy): domain Bacteria; phylum Myxococcota_A; class Polyangia; order Polyangiales; family Polyangiaceae; genus CALKVW01. Next base: position 5,174 of record CALKVW010000267.1, on the reverse strand, counting down.
TCGGTCACGATCGCCGGAGCGACGATCAAGATCGACGCGCCCGCCGATCAGCTGGGCTTGGTGCGCGACAACTGATGGCCAGTCGACCGGTGTTCCTCGAGCTCTGGATCGGCGACGCCGCGCTGAGCGGCGTGCGCGAGGTGGTGCTCGAGCGCAGGTTGGGCGAGCCGCCGCGCGCGCGCATCGAGCTGAGGCTGCCCACGCCGGTCGTACCCGCCGAGCTCGTCGGGCGGCCGGCGCGCCTCTTGCTCGGCCGCAGCGAGGTGGAGCACCAGCTCGACGGCGTGGTCACCGAAGCGAGGCTCTCGGCGCTCGAGCTCGAGGGTGCCTACGGCGCGGTGCTGGTGCTCGAGTCGCGCCTCGCCCTGATGCGCGAGACGGTCGAAACGCGCATCTTCGTCGGCGAAACCGCCCAGCAGATCGTATCGACGCTGCTGGGCGAGCACGGCCTCGGGCCGGAGCGGCAGCGCTGGGCGCTGGGCGAGGCGCGCGGGCCGCGCGACATGGTCGTGCAATACCGCGAGAGCGCGCTCGACTTCATGCGGCGCCTGCTCGAAGACGAGGGCATCGTGCTCGCGACCGACTGCGACGCCAACGGCGAGCTCGCGCTCTTCTTCGACGCGTCGAGCTCGGTCGACACGATCGAGGGCGACCCGGCCCTGCCCTTCCAAGCCACCGGTGGGCTCGACGCGGCGCACGACGCCGTCGTGCGGGTCGCCGAGGCCTGCGCCATGAGCGCGGGCAAGGTCACGCTGCGCGATTACGACTTCACGCGGCCCTCGCTCGACGTCTCCGGTGTGGCCGAAGACGAAGCCCACGCCGAGCTCGAGCGCTACGAAGCGCACGTGGGGCCGCTCGATCCGAAGGCCCTCGAGCATTGGGCGCGCGTGCGCCTCGAGGCCGAGGCCGGCACGCGCCACAGGCTCGAGCTCGACGGCGTGTGCTTGCGGCTCGTGCCGGGGAGGCTGCTGAGCCTCGTGGGTGCACCGGGCGAGCTCGACGGCGAGCACTTCATCGTCGAAGTGCGTCACCATTTCGACGACCGCGAGGGGCAGGCCCTCGTGCAGACGCGTGCCGTGGTGCAGCCGAAGGGTGTGCCCTACCGGCTCGAGCGCGTCGCGCCGAGGCCTTCGGCGCTCGGGCACGACACCGCCTTCGTCGCTGCGCCCAAGGGCTCGGAGGTCGAGACGATCCATTGCGACGAGCACGCGCGGGCGAAGCTGCGCTTCCGCTACGATCGCTCGGGGCGCGTGCACGACGACGCCTCGGCCTGGGTGCGCGTCGCGCAGCTGCAGACGGCAGGCTCGCAGATCCTGCCGCGCCTCGATTGGGAGGTCGTCGTCGAATACCTCGAGGCCGACCCCGACCGCCCGGTGATCACCGGCCGCCTCTACAACGGCGCCATCCCGCCGCCTTATGCGCTGCCCCAAGGCAAGACGCGCACCGTGCTTCAGTCGGCGAGCACACCCGGCGGCAAGGGCCGCAACGAGATCCGCATCGAAGACGCCGCCGGCAGCGAGGAGCTGGCGATCCGCGCCCAGGCCGATCAGCTCGTGCAGGTGGCCTGCGACAGCGTCGAGTCGATCGTGTCGCACTTCAAGCACGAGATCGGCGGCTCGCTCACGAGCGTGGTCGGCGGCGCAGAGACGGTGAAGATCACGAGCGGCACGAAGGTCGGATCGGCGAGCGAGACGCTCGTCGTGGCCGCCACGCGCGAGGTCACGGTCGACGCCGTGATGGGCCTCTCGAGCAAGGGCACGATCGAGACGAGCATCGGCGGCGGGCTCACGGCGATGATCGGCTCGCCGCTGAAGGGCCTGATCGACCTCGGGAGCGAGGTCGTCGCCGAGGCGGTGCACGCGAGGGCCGAAGAGGCGGTCACGGCGATCCAGGACAAGACGAGCGGCGCGGTCGATCAGCTGCTCGGCTCGGTGACGACGCTCGCCGCGAACGCCGCGGGAGTGAGCCAGGCGATGGCCGAGGCCGAAGGCGTCGCTGGGCTGGCCGATGCGCTCGGCGCGAGCGAGTCCTTGCCCAGGCCGAGCGAGCTCGGGCCCTGGCTCACGAAGTCGGTGGGGCTCGACGACGCGCTGAAGAACCTCGGCGACGGCGCCATGAAGAAGGTCGGCGAGGCGCTCGGGCGCGAAGGCGCGGGCGGGGGCGGCAGCTCCGAGGCGAACGAGGCCGGGCCGGATGGCTCGCTGCCGGCGAACGCGGCCGCTGCGGGCGCCTGCGGCCCCGGGCACGCGATCCTGCACGCGCTCGCGAGCTACGACGAGGTGGTGGGCGGCGCGAAGGTGATCGTCGCCGCGGGCAAGGTCACGACGGTGGTGAGCGGCGCGCGGACGGCCTCGATCGGCGCGGCGAGGGTCGAGCTCACCGCGAGCGATCGCGTGGAGACGGCCGCGAGCAAGAGCGAGACGAGCGCGGGGCGCGTGGTGCTCGCGAGCGGCGCGGTGGCCGAGGTGGCGCGCGGCACGAACGAGTCGACGGTGGGCGGCGCGATCCTGGAGAAGGTCGGCGGCAACGCGGCGGTCGAAGCGGGTGGCGCGGTGGCGATGGCGGGCGCCTTCTGGAAGGTCGATGCGAAGAGCGCCATCGTCTTCGAGTGCGGCGGAAGCTCGGTGACGATCGCGAGCGCCGGCATCGAGATCAAGACGCCATCGCTGAACCTCGCTGCGGCGACGATCAAGCTCAGCAAGAGCGGCACGGAGCGCTGAGGCTTGAGCGGCGCGCGATCAGGTGGGGGCGTCGGGGTGGGCAGCGGGGCCGTCGCTGGGCTCGCGGTGCTCGGCGCAGGCAGCTACGGCCCGGCCGGTCGCGACGCGCTCGAGACCACGCTGCTCTTGCGCGCCGGGCTGCCGGCGGTGGGGCCGGCGCCACGCTCCGACGGCACCGGCGCGCCGATCACCATGGGGCTCGCGCCCGCGCTCGGCGATCTGCCCGCGACCGAGCGCCTGGTCGAGCTCGGCGCGCGCGCGGTGCGCAGCTGCCTCGTGGATCTGGAGCGCTCGGTGGCTGGCGCGAGGCGCCTCGGGCTCTGGCTCGCGCTCTCGCCCGCCGAGGTGGTGCAGGCCGCCGAGGCCGCCGCGCTCGGAGCACGTATCGCGCGCAGCGCGGGGCTCGAGCCCGGCGCGCCGATCACGGCCTACGTCGAGGGCGCGATCGCTGGCGCCGATCTCTTGCGGCTCGCCTCCGAGGCGCTCCGCAGAGGCGAGCTCGACGTCGCGCTCGTGTGCGGCGCGCACAGCGATCACGACGAGGCGCGCGTGCGTGCGCTCGTGGAGCGCGGCGAGCTCTACACGAACGACCAGATCGAGGGCAGCTTCGCGGGCGAGCAGGCGGCCTGCGTGGCGATCGGCGCAGGCTCGCGCGCCAAGCTGCGCGCCCCACTCGCGACGCTGCTCGGCGCGGCCGCGGCCGACGCGCCGGCCGAAGCCGCCTCCCCGGAGCAGCTCGCGGTGCTGAGCGAGCTCTCCGATTCGATCGCGCCGACCGGGCTCGAGCGCCGAGTGGCGTGGGTGCTGAGCGACGCGGCCTTCGATCCACGCGCGCTGCGCGAGCACGCCGCCTGGCTCACGCGGCGCGCGTCGCTCTTCGGCGGGGCCTACCTGCTCGATTACCCGGCGCAGCGCATCGGCGCGCTCGGCGCGTCTGCGCTGCCCTTCGGGCTGGCGGTGATCGCCACGACTTGGTCGCGTGGCGCAGGCCCCGAGGGCGCGGCGGCGGTGATCGCCGAGAGCGCCACGGGGCGCCGAAGCCTCGTGCTGCTCGAGCCGGGCTGAGCGAATCGGGCTGAGCGGGTCGCGCTGAGCGAGCTGGGTTGAGCGAGGCGGCGGCGCGGGCTCGGTGGGGCGGGCCTCAGCGCGCGCTCGCCTGCGCGAGCAGCGACTCGTAGCGCAGGCGCAGCGCAGGATCGCTCTGCATGAGCGCACCATAACGACGCAGCACGCTCTGCCAGGCCTCGGCGCTGTAGCCGCGGCTCGCGAGCAGCGCGTCGCGGTCGGTCGCGCGCGCGAGCGCGGCCTGCATCTCGACGAGCTGGCCAATCGGCGGCAACACGGGCTCGGCCGAGGGCGGCGCGGGCGGCGGAGGCGCGGGCGGCGGAGGCGCGGGCGGCGACGCGGCGCCCTTCGCGAAGGGCAGCGCCTCGCGCGCGGCCGCGGCCGCGGCGAGGCCCTCGGGCACGTTCATGTGCGCGGTCTCGCCCACGGCGTCGTCGTCGACCGCCACGGTCGCGAGCAGCTCCTTCTTCTTCTTCGGCGCGGCGCCGTCGAAGGGCGTGCTCAGCAGCGCACGCAGCTTCGCTTCGTCGTCGCCCGTGAGCCCGACCGTCGAGGCCATCGCCGGGTTGCGCTTCTGCGGCGGGAGCTCGGCGAGCTGTACGGGCTGCGCCGGTGGCGGCGGCGGGGGTGGCGACGCGGCGCCCTTCGCGAAGGGCAGCGCCTCGCGCGCGGCCGCGGCGGCGGCGAGCCCCTCGGGCACGCTCATGCGCGCGGTCTCGCCCACGGCGCCGTCGTCGATCGCCACGGTCGAGAGCAGCTCCTTCTTCTTCTTCGGTGGCGCCGAGGCGTCGAAGGGCGTGCTCAGCAGCGCGCGCAGCTTCGCTTCGTCGGCCTCGCTCAGGCCCACGGTGGCGTTCAGCTCCGCCTTGCGCTTCTGTGGAGGCAGCTCGGCGATCGCCACTTGGGCCTCGACGCCCAGCGCTGCGATCGACGGCGCGACGGGCGCAGGGCTCGCCGCGGCGATGGGCTCGGGCCCGCGCTGGAAGCTCGCTTGGTAGCGCGCAGGGCTCGCCGCGGGCGCCGGGCCGGGCATAGGCACGACCGCGGGCGCAATCGCCGGGGCGAGCGCGGCCGGCGCCGGCGCCGGCGCGAGCGCCGCGGGCGCCAACATGGGCCCAGGGCTCGCGAGCACCGAGCGGTGCTCCACGAAGGCCCGCTGATAGCGCGACGAGAGCACGCGCCTGCCGCCTCGCAGCTCGTCGGCGATGGCGCGCAGGTGAGCCTCCTTGGCGAGGTAGTAGCCTTCGCGTGCGACGCCGGCGCGCACGAGCACCTCGTCGACCGAGGCCCCCGCGTCCATCTCGGCCTGAAGCTGCGCGACCCTCTCGATGCTGAGCTCCATTGGTAGATTCTACTTTCCGCCACCGAAGTGGCTGTGAGCAAAACCCC
>CALKVW010000266.1 GCA_938004785.1 uncultured Polyangiaceae bacterium | reverse complement strand
GCAGCACCTCGACGCCGAGCGCCTTGAAGCTCTCGATGTCCTCGGTGGTGAAGCCTCGAAGCTGGTCGACATCGACCGTGGGCTGCGCGTTGGCGCCGAGCTTCGGGGCGAGCCCGACCGGCGCCGGCGCCGTCGAGACCTTCGGCGCCGGCGCAGGCGTCGCGACCTCGGGCAGCGGGTTGCCGAACAGGTCGCGCGCGACGGGCTTCGGTGCGGACGCTTTCTCGACGAGAGGCGCAGACGCGACGACGGGCAGCGTGCGCTTGTTCGGCCCGTTGTGCTTCTGCCACTCGGTGCAGACGAACTCGTCGGGCAAGGCGCACGTGCCGCCCTGCTGGAAGTGGATGCAGCGCTTGCCGTCCTCGCCCCGCGTGTACTTCTCGCAGGTGATGTTGGGCGGGCGCTCTGCGGCCGGTGTCGGCGGCGGCAGCTCCGGTCTGACGAGGTCCTTGATGGCCATGCGCTCCCTCGTCGGCGCTAAGGAGGGGCCGACAGGTGGGAAACGCGGTGCGGCTCAGCGAAACGGGACAGCCTTTTTGCGAGCGACGACGAATTCGCGCGCGCTGGGCTCGTGCAGGACGATGACGCGGCGGCGATCGTCGTCGGCGCCGAAGCGGGCGCGGCCGGAGCGAGAGACGAGGACGTCGCGGAAGTGCCGCCAGCCGAACGTGAGGAGGCTGCGAAGCTCGGCGGACGACAGCTCCAGCCGCTTGATCCTGTAGAGCGCGGGCGCGAGCGAGGCGAGGTGCAGCGCGATGTGGTCGCTGTCCTGTCGCACGAAGTGCTGCCCCTCCTTCAGCGTGCCGTCCTCGAGGCTCAGGAGGACGTCGAGCACGAGCTGGGCGAGCTTGTTGCGACGGTCCTCGGTGGTGCGGCGCTCCCGGCTCATCGAGCGCACGAGGCGCGCCGACGTGGTCGAAGAGATGAGCTGCGCCTGGACGAGGCGAGCGGAGAGGCGCTGGAACTCGAGGACCAGGCCCTCGCGCTCCGCGGGGCTTGGCAGCGGGCGCCACGCGTCCGCGTCATCGGGGATCGGCTGCTCGGTGCTCATGCCGGGGGAAAGCGCTCGCGCCCGACGAAGCGGGACAGCTTTCGTGCAGCAGGCACCGGGACCGATGGACACGCTGGAGCTGTCCCGGCGTTCGTCCCGCCGGGGCACTTTCTCCAGTGATGGCAGCCGGTTAGCGGTGCGGTGGACGGCGGACGGCGTCCGACGGCAAGGTGCAGACTCGCTGCGCGAGATCTTTTTCGAAGGGCCGACGGCTCGAAGGCACCCTCAAGAAAAATCGAAGGCCGCAAAGGTAGACCTACTCCTCGGAGCGCTGTCCAGGCGAGAGAAGAGATACGTAAGTATTGAAGAAGAGGAGGGAAAGGGCTGGACAGAACGACGGGACGGGACCGTCCTCGTGCTGTCCATCAGTCCCGGCTTGAAGGGCTCGAATGCCGAAGACGCTTCAGGCCGTCGAGCTTGAGCGGCGCGCTGTGACGATTCTCCGGGAGGTGCGGAGGGGGCAGCCGACGCCGGTGCCGCCCGCGCCACCAAGCCCCGCGCCCGCCGAGAACGCCGCGCGCAGGGGATGGGGGGAACCCATCCCGGAGTCGAGGCCCATTCCCACCCTCGATCCCTCCATCCCCTCACCATCGATGGTCTCCCCGTGCTCGCGACCGAACCCGCGCGAGCCCGGAGGCAGACCACCATGAAGACCCACACCCTAACCAACGACTGCCGCTGCAAGGCGTGCGGCGCGCTCCTGGCCAAGCTCGATCGCGACGGCCTCACCATCCGGCGCGGCGACATGCAGGTCGTCGTCAGCGGCGACAGCACGGTCGCCGTCACCTGCTACCGCGATCGCTGCCGGACGTTGAACGTCCTGTCGTCGCGCAAGCCGACGCCGCCGGCGCCCGCGAACGCGCTTCCGAACGTGAGCGCGGCGTAGCCCGCGGCCTCGCACTCACCACCAGTTCAACGGAGCGCATGACGCCCTAACCACGGCCCCAAGGAGCGCCTGACGCCCGCCGGAAAGGCGGCGCGTCATGCGCGCGAGCTGGGAGGCCCTGCGTGCAGGCCTCGATCGTTCCGTTCGTACTCTTCAGGCAGAGCAGTCGTTCCAACAAGCCAAGGCCCAACACCCGGTGCTCACCGGGTTCGACGACGCGGAGAAGGTCGTCGACCACCTCGTGAACGCGCGCGGCGACGGCGAAGCAAAAGATCGCCTCCTCGCCAGGCTCGTCGCGATGGTGCAGCAGCGCGAGCACCACGAGGTCGCGAGCGGGCTGCTGTGGCTCGGGCTGTGGCCCGGCCTCACCGGCGTCTACGGTCGCCGCGTTCGCCACTTCAACGGTGAGCCCGACGAGCTCGTCGCGGAGATCGCGCGCGCGTTCACCGAGCTGGTGGAGCGCCTCGATCTCACGGCCGTCAACCGCGTTGCGGCCACGCTCGTGCGCAGCACCGAGCGCGACGTGATGTACCGACGCAAGCGCTCGTGGCTGGCGGCGAGCGATGGGCTTCGCATCGATCACGAGGAGATTTCCGCTTCGATCGACGCGGACGAGGACGACGGCATCGCGAGCTGGTTCGACAAGGCCTCGCTCAAGCGCTGGACCGAGACCCAACACGGCTCCGCGCTCGGCCTCACGCCGGGACTCTCGTTCGAAGAGGACGTCGCCGTGCTGCGCGCATGGCTCGAGCCCGTGGTTGGCGAAGACGCGGAGCTGCTCATCGCCGTGCTGGTCCTGGACGAGTCGCGTCGTGAGGTCGGTGAGCGCTTGGGCCTCGCCACCGACAGCGGGCGCAAGCGCGTCCAGCGCGCCGTGGCCCGCCTGAAAAAGCACCTCGCGAGATCGCTGTCCCGTTTCGCGCGAGCGGACCGCTTTTCCCACCCACAGGCCCCCTGAACCGCGCGGAGGACGCACCGAGATGACCCATGAACCGATCCCCATCCTCAACCTGCCCGGCGACGAGGACTTCATT
>CALKVW010000265.1 GCA_938004785.1 uncultured Polyangiaceae bacterium | reverse complement strand
CCGCTCGATGCCGCCGCGCTCGCCGAGCAAGCCGAGGCGCCGCTCGATGCCGCCGCGCTCGCCGAGCGAGCCGAGGCGCCGCTCGATTCCGCCGCGCAGGCCGGCGCGCCGCTCGAGCCGTCAGCGGTCGACGAGACCGCAGCGCTCGGAGAGCTCGCGGGGCTCGTCGAGCTCGACGAGCGGCCCCCTCCGTCGAGGCCAGGCGCTTCGTCGGGGCTGCGCTCCCTCGACGGCTTCGACGCCTTGTTCTCCGCGCCGAGCGAGCCCACCGCGCCGAGCGCGACGTCCGACGGGGAGCGTGTCGCGCCGCCCATCGAAGCTCCGCGTGCGCCGGCGAGCGACGACGCGCAGGCCAAGCGCACCGGCAACCCCTCGTGGGAGGAGCAGGTGCGTGAGCTCAAGCCACGCCGGGTCCTGCCCTCCGATCCCACGGGCGAGCGCGTCGAGCGCGAAGCTGCCGAGCCCACGCTGGGCGCCCACTCGATCGTCGCATCACCAACGAGCGGCTCCCTCGCCGCCGAGCCTACGCCGCTCGAGGCCGGAGCGATCCACGCGCCCCCGGCGCCGAGCTCGGCGCCACCGCAGGCGCCGGACGCGACCTCGCAGCTGCTCGAGTCGCTGCGTCTCGGCTACCAGGCGCGTGGCATGGGCACGCCGCGCGAGGCGCAGCACACGCTCGAGCAGCTCTCGCGCCTGCGCGGCTCCGTCTCTCCGGCCGACGCCGAGCTCCACGCCTTCCTCGTGGCCGAGGCGCTCGACGTGCTGCAAGGTGGCGGCGCCGGCATGCGGGAGCTCTCGCAGCGCCACGCGGAGTTCGGTCCACGCCCGCTGATCGCGCTCGGCATGGGGGAGCGGCTCGCGCGCAGTCGCTCCTTCGAGGCCGCGCTGCCGCTGCTCGAGCAAGCGCTCGACGGTGAGCTGCGTGGGCTGCGCAACCGCGGTCGCCTCTTGCTCGCCGTCGTCGACGCCGCGCTCGCCTGTGGGCGTCGTGAGGTCGCGGCGCGCAGGCTCGAGGAGGCGAAGGGCTTGCTCGAAGGGCCCGCGCTCGAGCGGCGCAAGCTGGAGCTCCGTGCGATCGACCCCGACCTCGGCGTCGCTCGCGCTGCGCTCGAGCAGCTCGTCGCCGAGAGCACCGGCGTCGCGCGGGCGCGCTTCTCGGAGCGGCTCGCGGAGCTGCTCCACGACGACGAACCGCACGAGGCGCTCCACCATTACCGAGAGGCCATGCGCATCCTGCGCCGCGACCGCGGAGCCCAGCAGCGGCTGCGCGCGGCGGTCGTGGCCCTGCTCGACGGCCACCCCGAGCTCGAGGCTCCCGAGAGCGTGCTCGCGCCGCCCTCGATCCGGGCCGACGACGACGCGCCGCCGAGTGAGCCACCGCCCAGCGAGCCGCCGGCGCGAGAGCTCGAGGCCACGCCCGTCGACGGCACGGCCGAGGGCGCGCCCTCGATCGACGAGACGCCCGATCCGGGCGAGCGAGCGCCCGCCTCCGAGCCCTCGCTCGAGCCGGTCGCCGAGCTGCCGCCCGAGCGGGTCGACCCAGGAGCGGCGCTCCTGCCCCAGCTGCGCCCCACGCTCGAGAGCGAACGCGAGGAGCGACTCTACGCTCGGCTCTCGCTCGGCGACGTGGCCGCCGCGGAGGAGCTCGCCCAGCTGCTCGATCGCGCCGGGGCGAACCGGGCGCACGATCGCTTCGTCGTGCGTCGCGCGCTCGTCGCGCTCCGCGCGGGGCACCGCGACGCGCTCGAGGCGCTGCGTGCGCTCGCCCAGGAGCAAGGCTACGCGAGCTTCGCCCAAGCGCTGGAGCAGCTCCTCCGCCTCGACGCAGGCCAGGGCGCCGTCGTCGCGCCGCCGCTGGGCGCGGTGCGGCGAGAGCCCGAGCTCAGCGCGACGATGCTGCTACGCGGGCTCCTGGTGCCGGAGCTCGAGGTCCTCACGCTCGTGTGGGAAGCGGGCATGTACCGCCGCGACCTGCCTTCCTACGGGCTCTCGGGCGCCGAGCGGCTCCAGCTCGCTCCCGGCACGGCCATCGGCGACACCTACGCAGATGTCGCGCTGCACCTCGGCGCGCCCCGTGCGATCTTCCAGCGCCGCGAGAAGGTCGACGGCTTCCGGGTCGAGGTCGCGCTCACCGCGCCCCCCTCGATCGTGCTCGTGGGCGACCCGGGCGACGACGGCCTCGCGCTCGCCCACTGGCTCGGCGCGGCGCACCTCGCCGCGGAGCCCCGCTTCACGCTGGCGCTCTCGCTGCCCACGAGCGAGCTGCGCACCCTCTTCGACGCCGTGCTCGCGGCCTTCGGCCCCGTGCAGGCGCACGACGACGAGCAGCCGCCGTCGTCGGTGGTGCGTCGCGATCTCGCGCGGCTCGGCGCCGAGCTGTGGCAGCGCATCACGCCGCGCGCCGAGCGCCGCTTCCGCGAGCTCTGCGAGCCCGGCGTGCTCGACGTCGAGGTCGCACGCTCGGCCGCGAGGCGGGCCATCGCTCGGGCCGGGCTCTTCGTCTCGGGCGATCTCGACACTTCGCTCCGCCTCGCCGCGCGCGAGCTGGGCGACTCGCTGCCCGAGCTCGGGCAGCCGGGCGCGCTCGCCCGGATCTGCGCTCGGTCCCCCGAGCTGAGTGATCTCGTGCGCTTCGCCGCGCGCCTCGAGTACGCCGAGCTGCGCTGGGAGGAGCCTCCTCCGCCTTCCGCCTTGCGCTGAGTCGGCTCCTCACGGCCGAGGCGCGTGGCTCGCGCCCGGCGCCACCTTGCGGGTTACACTCCCGCCACCCCAATCGATGCGGTCGCACCCTCCCCACAGCGCGCGGCAAGGCGCAGCCCCTGAGCTGACAGCGTTGTCAGGGCATGGAGGCGTGTCTTCGCTCCGCGGCACCGCTGCATCGGCCGCAGACCGCGATCCGACCCGGCTGGCACGTTCGTCGCATCGACACGCTTCGCGCGCTCTGGCTGCTGCCGCCAGGATCCTGCTCGCGCTCGGCGTCACGATGCTCAGCTCCTGCCTCGTCACAGCTTCGCCCGACTTCGGCTCGCCCGAGCGCACGCCGCCGTTCCTCGTGCCCGACTCCGCCGACCCGGATCCCCGGCGCGTGCTGGTCGTGACCTCCGACACCACGCGGGTCGACTTCAGCGCCGTCGTGCGCTCGGAAGACGACGGCGACACCGTCGAGGCTCGCCTCTACATCGACTACGGCTTCGTGAACGGCGCGGGCCAGCCCTTCCGCACGAGCGTGACCGACAACGCGACCACGCTGCCACCGTCGACCTTCGACGACGATACGCGCCGAGCCCAGGTCCAGTGGTATCCGGACTCGGTCCCGATCTCACCGGGCTGCCACCGCTTCACGCTCATCGTGTCTCACGGCTTCGACAGCCGCTCCGGCTGCCCGCTCGAGCTGGCCGACTCGAGCCAGATCACCTGGACGGTCCTCTACTGCGCCCCGGGCGCGGAGTGCCCGCCGCCGATCGTCGATCCTCGCACCGATTGCCCTCCGATCGAGGCCCGCTGCCCCGAGCTCGTCGACCAGGCCACGAGCGCCGCCGGCGCGGGTGGGGCGCCGTGAGCCTGCGCGACACGCTGTTCGCCCTGCTCGGTGGCGCCGCGCTCGCTGCGGCATCGGCCGGCTGCTCGGTGCCCTTCGACGAGCAGCCCACCAACCTCTACAACCGTTGCACCACCGACGAAGACTGCCCCGCCGGAGTCTGTCTGTCGACGACGGCGGGCGCGATGTGCGCCTCGACGCAGGCCGACCTCGGCGCCCTGCTCGTCGAGGTCCGCAGCCCCTCCGGGCTCGCCGGCGCCACGAGCTCCTTCGTCTTCGAAGACGCCGCGCGACTGCTGGGCAGCTACCCGCGCGGCGCCTTGCTCGACCTCGAGCTCGAGGTCCCGCCGCTCGTCGTGCTGAGCGGCGCGATGCGCATGCCCGGCGGCCCCATCGCGGGCTGCACCGCCGACGACGGCTCGATGCCCCTGCGGGTCGAGGCGCGCGCGCGCTCGGGCTACGTAGGCATCGAGGGCAGCGTCTACACGGGGACGAGCACGCTCATCGCCGGCAGCCACCGCTTCGCGATCGAGCTGCCCATCGGCAGCTACGACGTCCACCTCGCTCCGCTCGCGCCGGCCGAGGGCTGCGGCGAGCTGTTGCTCCCGCCCAGGTTGGTCAGCGAGGTCGTCGTGCCGGCCGGCGTCGCGAACGTCGAGCTCGAGCCGCCCAGCGAGCCCGCGACCACGCTCGGTGGCTCGCTGCTCGTCCCGAGCGGCGGCAGCGTGGAGGGCTGGACCCTCGAGGTCGTCGATCCCAGGTACGGCTTGCCGCTGTCGCGTCCGCTCGTGCTCGGCGCGCCCGCGTCGGCGAGCGAGACGATCCCCATCGCCGAGCCCGGCGCCAGCGTGCTCCAGTTCACCTTCACGCAGTCCGCGGTGCTGCGCCTGCGCTCCGTCGACGGAGCGCTCGCGGTGCATTGGTCGCTCGCCGCGCTGGATCTCGACGGCGACGGCGCGGTGGAGCTCGATCTGCGCGACCTCATCGCCAACCCCAAGTCGCTGGTCGCGACGGTGCTCGACTCGAGCGGCGCGCCCGTCTCCGCGGCCACCGTCACGGTCCAGAGCGTCGCGCTCACCGGCGACGTGAACCAGAACGCGTCGTTCCGCGTGCTCGCCGAGAGCGACGCCGAGGGTCAGCTGAGCGTGCAGCTCGTGCCGGGCACCTACGCCGTGTCGCTCGTGCCCGCGAGCGGCGGCGCCGCGACGCTCGTCACCGACTGGATCATCACCGAGAGCACCCAGTGCTGCGGAAAGACCTTCGAGCTCCCCAAGCGCTCGCGCCTCGGGGGCGAGGTCCTCGGCCTCGACGGCTTCGGCCTCGCCGACGCGGCCGTCTTCGCGAGCCCCTCTTTGCAGCAGCCGGTGAGCTACTTCTCCGCTGCCCTGCAACCGCCCCCGCTCCTGCCGCGCCCCACGAGCACCGTCGCCGACACCAGCGGCCGCTTCGAGCTCTCCGTGGATCCCGGCATGCTCGACCTCTCCGTCCGCTCCGACGCGAGCACGGGCTACCCGTGGCTCGTCGTGCCGCGCCTGCTCGTGCAGGGCGAAGCCACCCAGCCGTCGCTCGAGCTCGGCCGGCTCGGGCTGCTCGCACCGGCCGTGCTCCAAGGTCGGGTCGCCAGCGCGGGCGTCGAGGTGCCGCGCGCGATCGTGCGAGCCTGGCTCCCGGTCGCCTCCCCGAACGAGGAGGGCGGCGTGGTCCCGCTCGTCCAGATCGGGGAGACGACCGCCGACGAGCTCGGTCGCTTCGTGCTGCCCGTCCCGCCGCGCATCACCCTCAGCGCTCCGGCTGCCCCCGCGCCCCGCTGAGCGCGAGCCCGGTTTCTGATAGCGTCGTCTTCGTGCGCTCCGTTCGCCCCACGACGAGCTCCGCCGATCGCGACGTCGAGTCTGCGCTCCACGAGCTGGGCAACGCGCTCTCCGTCGTGGTCGGCTGGCTACAGAGCGCACGCTCGGGCGTGATCGACGATCCCGCGGTGCGCGCCGCGATCGAGCACGCGCACGTGCGCGCCCTGCGTGCTCATCGCATCGCGCGGCGCGCGATCGGTGGCGAGGTGCCGACGAGCGCCGAGCGGCTCGGCTCGCTGGTCGAGGAGGCCGTCGTGGGTGTGCGCCCGCTGGCCGAGGCCCGAGGCGTGAGGGTCGAGCTCGTGTCGCCCCAGGAGCTCGCGCCGTACAGCGTCTGCGGCGGGGACCGGCTGCTCCAGGTGCTGACCAACCTGCTCCTCAACGCGCTCGAGGTGAGCCCACGCGGCGGGCGCATCGAGCTCGGGCTCCGCTGCGACGCAGAGGCCGTGACCGTGCACGTGCGCGACGAGGGCCCGGGCATCGCCCCGGAGGATCGTCCACAGCTCTTCGTGCGCGGCCGGACGAGCCGTCCGGGCGGAGCGGGCATCGGTCTGTCGCACGCGGCCGAGCTCGCGTCCGCCGAGGGGGGCGAGCTCAGCCTCGAGGACGAGGCTCCGAGCGGCGGCGCAGTGTTCCGTGTGCGTTGGCCGCTCGAGCAGCCAGAGGCACCGAGCTCGGCGCCGCGCACCACGCGCCCGGCCTCCCTGAGCGGGCTGCGCGTGCTGGTGCTCGACGACGACGCGGCCATCGTCGAGCTCATCGACACCGTGCTCAGCGCGCGGGGCGCGGAGGTCGTCTCGGCGCACACGGAAGAGGAGCTCCGCCGCGCCGTCGAGCGAGGCCCATTCGACGTCGCGCTGCTCGATGCCTCCCCGCTCGGCGACGGCAGCGACGCCCTGCTCGGCAGGCTGTGCCGTGAGAGCCCGTCGCTGCACGCGATCCTGATCAGCGGTTCGCGCGACGCCGCGATCCCCGCCGCTCTGTCTCCGGCCCGCACGAGCTGGGTCCACAAACCCTTCGAGATGGCGCAGATCGTCGACGCGCTCCAGCGCCGGTAGGGCACACTCCTCGCCCCATGACCGAGCCTCGTTTCCCCACGCCTCTCCCTCAGCTCGAGCCCGCCTCCTCCACGCTCGCCGACCTCGCCGGCGTGCGCTCTGCCGGCGTCGCCGCGGGCATCAAAGCCAGCGGTCGGCCCGATGTCGCGCTGCTCGTCGCCGACGCGCCGCTCGCGGTCGCGGGGGTGTTCACGAAGAACCGCTACGCGGCCGCGCCCGTCGAGGTCTGCCGCGCGCAGCTCGAGCGGAGCGGCGGTCGCGTGCGCGCGATCGTCGTGAACAGCGGCAACGCGAACGCCTGCACGGGCGAGGGTGGGCTCGCCGACGCCTGGGCGATGGTCGAGCGCGTCGCCCAGCTCGTGGGCTGCCCCGAGGAGCAGGTGCTCGTGAGCTCCACCGGCGTCATCGGCAGGCGCCTGCCCATGGAGCGTGTCTTCGCCGGCATCGACGCGGCGCACGCCTCGCTCGAGCGCGGCAAAGGCGCCGGGCGGCGCTTCCTCGCCGCCATCATGACGACCGACGCCTTCCCCAAGGAGAGCTCCGTCGAGCTCGCCGTGGGCGGCGAGCGCGTGCGCGTGGCCGGGGTGTGCAAGGGCGCGGGCATGATCGAGCCCGACATGGCGACGATGCTCGCCTACGTCGGCACCGACGTCGCGCTCGAGCCCGACGTGCTCCGGCGCGCGCTGCCTCGCATCGCGGCGCAGAGCTTCAACGGCGTGCACGTCGACGGGCACGCGAGCACGAACGACAGCTTCCTGCTGTTCTCCACCGGGGCGAAGCGCCTCGATCGGGGCGCCGAGGAGGAGGTGCTCGCCGCCGTAGAGCGCGTGTCGCGTAGGCTCGCGTGGCTCATCGCGCGCGACGGTGAGGGCGCGAGCAAGGTCACGACGATCGAAGTGCGCGGCGCTCGATCGCACGACGCGGCGCTCGCGATCGCGCGCGCCGTCGCCCACAGCGCGCTCGTGCGCACCGCGCTCTTCGGCAACGACCCGAACTGGGGCCGCTTCGTGAGCCAGGTCGGCAATACGAGCGAGCTCGGCGACCCCCGCGCGCTCTCTTGCGCGCTCGACGGCGTGGTGGTCTTCGAACGCGGCGAGCCGGTCGCCTTCGACGCCGGGGAGCTCTCGCGTCGCATGGCCGCGACCGACGACCTCGTGCTGCGCTTCGAGCTCGGCGACGGCGAGGGCCAGGCCTCGGTGATGACGAGCGATCTCGGCTACCGCTACGTCGAGGTCAACGCCGAGTACACGACGTGAAATCCCCGCTCCGAGAGGCATCCGCGCGATGCCGTGCACGAAAGGCTTGACCTTCCCGCCTGCCCTGGTAGAACCGCCCCCGCTTCCGAGCGAAGGTGGCGGAATTGGCAGACGCACTAGCTTGAGGTGCTAGCGGGTAACACCGTAGGGGTTCAAGTCCCCTCCTTCGCACTGGGTTCTCACCAGACTGGCTCGAAGCACGAGGCCGCGTCTCTCGAAAGAGGGCGCGGCCTTCGTCGTGGTGCGCCCGGCTCGCAGCCCTGCGGCTCGCTGTCGCCTTCACCCGCAGCCGTCGGCGAGGCGGTGCGTCGACCGGGAGCAACGCGCCAGCGCGCTCGAGCACGCTGCTCGGCGGTCGCTCCGACGCTCGCGGGGCAGCCGCTCGCCGATGCCGAGCAGCCGCTCGGCACCTCAGCCGAAGTCCCAGGCGGAGCGCAGACCCGCGCGCTCGCGCAGGCGTTGCTCCCAGCCGACGGCGCGCGTCGACAGCCACGAGGCCGTGCCGGCGAGCGCGAGCCCGGCCGCGAGGTCGATGACGTAGTGCCAGCGCAGCGCGACCGTGGAGACGACGATGTTCATCGCGAAGAAGGTCGTGACGAGCGCGAAGAGCTTCCAGCGCAGGGCGCCGGTGCGCTTGGCGCGGCTCCACGCGAAGAGCGAGTACCAGACCGGCCCGGCCGTGTGCAGCGAGGGGAAGATGTCCTTCATCGCGCCGCCGGCCTCCACGGTCGCCTGGACCGCGTGCCAGAAGAAGCCTCCCTCGAGCGGGCCGGCGTACTGCTCCGCGAGGAACTGGGTCGGCCCGTAGCCGGGCACGAGCGCGTAGCCGAGCTGACCGATGCCGTAGACGAAGGCCGTACCGATCGCGAACTCGGCCGAGGTCTCGTTCGACGAGCCCGGCCCGAGCGCGATGAGCGCGTAGAGCCCGTTGATCGCGAAGTAGCTGAAGTAGAAGAAGGCCAGGTACTCGACCACGGCCGGAGACATGTGCGGCTCCAGCCAGAGCGTGGGCTCCACGCCGAAGATGGCGACGTCGATCCTGCTGAGCGCCGCGTCGTAGCTGTGGGGGGCGACGAGCGGCAGCGTCCAACGCAGCATGAGGTAGCTGAGGAGCACGGTCGCGACCATCGCGATGCGGTAGAGGCCCGAGCGCAGCACCGTCGGTAGGAGCGAGCCGCGGCCGATCAAGCACGCTCCGACGATGAGCGCCGTCGCGGAGAGGATGCGGCGCGCGACGTCGTGGCTGCCCTGCGCCGGGAAGACCATCGCGACCAGCACGCCCATCGTCAGCAGGTGCGTCAGCAGAAGCAGATCGTGGGTGGAGAAGCGGCCGAGCACACGGGGCCAGGCCCGGCGTTTCGGCTCCTCGGAGATCACGGTGGCTTCCGACTGGTACATCCTGAAGAAGCGCTACTTGCAATCTCGAGGCCGTGAGGCGGAGCTCCGGAGCCGTGGGCGCGCCGGGTCGATGTCGGAATTCCGTCGCCGCCGAATCCGACCGTCTGGCCCGATCGCCCGCCCTTCGAGCCGTGGCGCCGTGGTCGAGCCGCAGGCTCGCGTGCCGGGGTGAGAAGGCGGCTTCGCAGTCGCTGCGTAGCGCGCTTCATGGTCATTCCTTGCGCGCTCACACGGAACGCGCAACCTGTGCGCGGAGGAGCTGCCGCGCCGTCCGAGCCGGCTCCCTCCTGACGATGGCGCGCGGCCCGTGCTCCGGCAGCTGGTAGCCTCCATGCCGCATGCCCCCCGAGCTCAGCCACCCGGGCCCCTCGCCCACGAGCGGCGGCTACGCCGATGGCTTTCGCCCCGTCGCCGAGGCCTTCGCCGCCCGCTTCCGCGAGGGCAGCGATGCGCGCGAGATCGGCGCTGGGCTGACCGTCTACCACCGTGGGCGCTGCGTGGTGGACCTCTGGGGCGGCCTGGCCGACCTCGAGCGGCGCACGCCGTGGCAGCGAGACACACGCGTCGTCGTCTTCTCGGTGACCAAGGGGCTGGTGGCGATGGCGCTCGCGCTGCTCGCCGACCAGGGGCGCCTCGCGTGGGACGCGCCGGTCTCGAGCTACTGGCCAGGCTTCGCGCAGGCCGGCAAGGCCGAGATCAGCTGTCGCACGCTCTTCAACCACCAAGGTGGGCTCGCCGGGCTCGACGAGCCGCTCACGCTCGCCGACTGCGTGCTACCCGAGCGCCGCGAGCGGCTCGTCGAGGTGCTCGAACGGCAGCGACCGCTCTGGGAGCCGGGCCAGGACCAGGGCTATCACGCGCTGAGCTTCGGCCTGTACGCGAGCGAGCTGTTCCGGCGCATCGCTGGCGAGAGCATCGGGAGCTTCCTCGCCCGAGAGCTCTTCGAGCCGCTCGAGGCCGACGTCTCGCTCGGCACGCCTGCGTCGATCGATCCCCGCATCGCGACGCTCTACCCGCCCAGGCCGCCTTACCGACTCGCCAAGATGCTCGCCTCGCTCGTCGTCGGGGAGAACACCGAGGCCCGTGTCCTGCGGGCTTCGCTCGCGCGGGGCTCGATCACCCGCAAGGCCTTCTTCAACCCCAGGGGCGCCGATCCAGAGCAGTGGAACGAGCTGCCGGTGCGGCGCGGCGAGATGGCGTCCGGCTCGGCCACGGCGAGCGCCCACGGCATCGCGCGCGCCTACCTGCCCTTCGCGTCGGCGGGCAGCTTCGGAGGCAGGAGCTACCTGCGCGCCGAGTCGCTCCTGCCGGTCTACCAGCGCCAGGGCTGGTCGGACCGGGACCTCGTGCTCCAGAAGCCGCTCGGCTGGTCGCAGGGTTTCCTCAAGGAGGAGACGCAGCTCTTCTCGCCGACGCGCGAGTCCTTCGGGCACGCGGGCATCGGCGGCGCGCTCGGCTGGTGCGATCCGGTGAAGGAGCTGACGATCGGCTACGCGCTCAACCACCTCGACTGGCGCGTGCGCTCGCCGAGGGCGCTCGCGCTCTGTCGCGCGCTCTACGAGTGCGAGCCCGTGCGCGCGAGCTGAGTCGAGCGCTGCCCACGCCGAGAAGCGGAGCGACGACAGCGGCGCGAGCGACATGCTAAGAGGCCGCGCCATGACCACCCCCGCCGTCGCCGACGTCTCCGCCAAGACCGTGTCTTTCGAGGGTACGACCTACGACATCCAGGAGCTCGGTGAAGACACCTACACCGTGCTCGTGAAGGGCGTGCCCGTCGGCCGCATCGTCTACACCTTCGGCGCAGCGAACGGCGTGCCCGAGGGCGACGCCGCGAGCGAAGACACGCTCTACGCCATCGGCGAAGCGTGGTTCGCAGCCATCGGCGAGTGAAGGCCTGAGCCGAGTCGCCGTGCAGCGCTCGGGGTCGGGACCTCGAGCGCCGCGCGCGGCAGGCGGCGAGAGGGCCCAGCCTCGATCCGCGCCACTCCGCCGCTCAGTGCTGCGCCGCCTCTCGGCCCGCCGCAGCTCGACGCGCGAGGAGCTTGCGCAGCTCCTCGACCCAGAGCACGAGGCTCGCCACCGCGCCGATCGCGAGCACCTCGGTGAGGCCGATGGGTACCGTGTGGAAGACGGCGTTCATCGGTGGCAGGAACACGACCGCGGCCTGCAGCAGCATGCCCAGCCCGAGCCCACCGACGAGCCAGGGGTTCTCGAGCAGCCCCAGGTTGAGCGCGGAGCGGTGGGCGGAGCGACAGCTCAGCACGTTGAACCACTGGCACACGGCGAGCACGGTGAAGGTCTCCGTCTGCACCTGTGCGAAGGGCACGCCGATCTCGATGCGGTAGACGAACCAGCCCAGCGTGGAGAGCGCGATGGCGGGCGTCATGAAGGCCATGCGCGAGAGGGTGCTCCGGCTCAAGAGCCGCTCCTTCGTGGACGTCGGCCTCGCGTGCATCTCGTCGCCCTCGGCCGGCTCCATCACGAGGTTCACCGTGACGGTGCCCTCGGTGACCAGGTTGATCCAGAGGATCTGCACGGCGGCGAGCGGCGGCGGGTAGCCCAGCGCGAGCGCCGAGAGCAGCACGAGCACCTCGGCCATGGAGGTCGAGAAGAGGTAGAGCACGACCTTGCCGATGTTCCGGTAGACGACGCGGCCCTCCTCGACCGCCGCGACGATCGACGCGAAGTTGTCGTCGGCGACGACGATCTCGGCCGACTCCTTCGCGACCTCGGTTCCCGAGAGGCCCATCGCCACGCCCACGTCGGCCTTCACGAGCGCGGGCGCGTCGTTCACGCCGTCGCCCGTCATCGCGACCACCTCGTGGCGACGCTGGTAGGCGTCCACGATCCGGAGCTTCTGCGCGGGGTGCACGCGCGCGAACACGGCGATGCCGTCGATGCGCGCCGCGAGCGTGGCATCGTCCATCGCCTCGAGCTCGCGACCGTCGACGGCCTCGTCGCCGGGCCGCGCGATGCCGAGCGCTTCCGCGATCGCCTGCCCGGTGGCCTTGTGGTCGCCGGTCACCATCACCGGCCGGATGCCCGCCTCGCGACAGCGCGCGACCGCGTCCTTCACCTCCGCGCGAGGCGGGTCGATCTGCCCGAGCAAGCCGAGCAGACTGACGCGCCCACGTAGCGCCTCGAAGCCCTCCGAGCCGTCGATCTCGCCGCCCTCGACCACACCCACCGCCAGCACGCGCAGCGCCTGCTTCGCCATCTGCTCCGCGGCGGCCTCGATCCCGAGCCGCGCCTCGGCGTCGAGCGCCACGTCGCCCTCGCTGGTTCGCATCGCGCCGCAGAGCGCGAGCAGCATCTCCGGTGCGCCCTTGAGCAGCACGCGCGAGCCAGCCTCGAGCTCGTGCTGGGTCGCCATCATCTTCGCCGACGAATCGAAGGGGATCTCCGCCCGGCGTGGGTAGCGCGCGCGCAGCTCCTCCGGGAGCGCGCCGCCCTTGATCGCGAGCGTGACGAGCGCGACCTCCGTGGGGTCGCCGATCGCCTGCCAGCGCGGCCCTTCGTCCGAGGGGCCGCGCAGCTGCGCGTCGTTGCAGAGCAGGGCGGCCTCGAGCAGCGCGTTCACCGCGGCGTCGGCGCCCAGCGCTTCGCCGGCCTCGCGCAGCTCGCCCGCAGGATCGTAGCCGCTGCCGCTCACCTCGATGCTGCGACCTCCCGGCAACCAGAGCGCCGTGACGGTCATCTCGTTGCGGGTGAGCGTGCCGGTCTTGTCGCTGCAGATGACCGTCGTGGAGCCGAGCGTCTCCACCGCGGCGAGGCGACGCACGACGGCCTTGCGCTTGGCCATGCGCTGCACCCCGACGGCGAGCGCGATCGTCATCGCGACCGGCAGACCCTCGGGGATCATGCCCACGACCTGGCTGATGCCGATCATCGCGATCGACCCGAAGTGCAGGCCGCGCAGCGCGCCGATGGCGACGATGAGCCCGAAGAGCCCGGCCGCGGCGAACATGATGTAGCGGCCGAAGTCCTCGACGCGGCGCTCGAGCGGGGTCTTCGGCTGCTCGGCCTGCTCCGCGAGCGAGGCGATCCGGCCGAGCTCGGTGCCGAGCCCCGTCGCGACGACCACCGCGCGTGCCCGCCCGGCCGTCACGTGCGTGCCCGCGAAGACCATGTTGCTCCGGTCGGCGAGCGGCGTGTCGGGGGCGAGCGGGAGCAGGCGTTTGCTCACGGCGGCGGACTCGCCCGTCAGCGCGGCCTCGGCGATCTGGAGCGAGGCGCCCGCGACGAGGCGCGCGTCGGCAGCGACGGCGTCGCCTGCCTCGAGCACGAGCACGTCGCCAGGCACGATCTCGCGCGCGTCGAGCACCTGCTCCTGAGCATCGCGGACGACCCGCGTCTTCAGCGAAGCGAGCTTGCGCAGGGCCCGGAGCGAGCGCTCGGCGCGTCCCTCCTGGAAGGCACCGACGAGCGCGTTGAGCAGCACCACGGTGGCGATGACGGCGGCGTCGCTCAGGTGTCCGAGCACGAGCGCGATGCCCGCGGCGGCGAACAGGAGGTAGATGAGCGGGCTCTTGAACTGAGCGAAGAAGATCGCCGCGAGCGAGCGCTGGGTAGGCTCGGGCAGCGCGTTGGGCCCGAAGCGTTCGGCGCGCTCGTCGGCCGCCTGGCTGCTCAGTCCGAGCTCGGCGTCGGACTCCACGAGCGAGACCGCCTCGTGGGCCTCGAGCGCGTGCCAGTCTCGAGACGTCGGACCTGCCCCGCCCATGCCGATCCGATACCGCAAAGCTGAGTGACTGTCGCCTCGCCGCCCCGATCGCGCACCGCATCCGCTACCCTGAGCCCCGAGCGCCCATGTCGATCGTCTTCGGAACCACCCTCGGGACCGCGAGCGAGGCCTTCGCCGAGGTCGCGGCGCGCCTCGCGCTCGCCTGGTCGGTCCCGCTGCGCCTCGTGCACGTGTCCGAGGATCCGCGTGCGCCGATCGTGCTCGGCACCGACGAGGAGCACCTGCTCGGCGAGGTGCGCGAAGCGCTCGGGCGTGAGGCCGCGCGCCTCGGCGAGCTCACGGGCGCGAGCGTGCAGGCCCACCTCGCCGGCGGCGAGGTGGTCGACGGCCTCGTCTCGGTCGCGCGCTTCGAGCACGCGGAGCTGCTCGTGCTGGGCAGCCGCGGCGACACCGAGCACGGGCTGCTCGGCGCGACCGCCGAGCGCGTCTCGCGCAAGAGCACCGTGCCGGTGCTCAGCCTGCGGGAGCCGGAGCGCCTCGCGGCCTGGCTGCGCGGCGAGCGCCCGGTGCGCCTGCTCGTCGGCGCCGACCTCGGCGCAGCGGCGCAGGCCGCGCGCGCCTTCGCGGTGCGTCTCGCGAAGACGGGCCCGTCCCAGGTCGACGTGGTCTCCATCGCGCGCCCGGCCGAACTCTCCGCGCGCCTCGGGCTGCGAAGCGCTCCGAACGCGCAGGAGCTCGGCCACGAGGCGCGCGAGGCCCTCCTGCGCGAGCTCGGCCGGCAGGCGCCCGAGGGCGAAGCCGCCTCGCTGCACGCCGTCGCCTCGCGCGGCAGCGCCGACGTGCGGCTCGTGACCTTCGCCGACGAAGGCGACTACGATCTCGTGCTCGTCGGGCAGCGCAGGCAGTCGCTCGTGGAGCAGCTCTGGTACCGCTCCGTGGGCAGGGGCGTATTGCGCGCCTCGCCGGTGAGCGTGGCCTGCGTGCCGGCGAGCAAGTTGGAGCGCGTGCCGGGCTTCAGAGCGCCTCGGGTCGTGCTCGTCGGCACCGACCTCGGCGAGGCGGGGCTGCGCGCGCTCGCCCAGGCGCTCGGCCTCGTGGGCAAGGGCGGCAGCGTGCACCTCGCGCACGGCGTCGAGCCCCTGCCGACCCCCGAGGACAGCTTCCGCGCTCGCGAGCAGGCCTGGCACGCCCTGACCCGCATCGGGCTCGACGAGGCCCGCGACGCAGGCGCCGCGGTGGAGCGGCACCTGCTCGAGGGCGAGCCGGCCCAGGAGCTCTCGGCCCTCGCCGAGCGCGTCGGCGCCGATCTCGTGGTCGTCGGTGCGCGCAGGCGCTCGGCGCTCTCACGCGCCCTGCTCGGCTCCGCGGCGCGCGCGCTCGTCGAACAGGCGCGCTTGCCGGTGCTCGTCGTCCCGATCCCCGAGGCCTGAAGGGCGCGGCGGCGAACCCCGTCGCGGCGCCCGGTGGTCATGGTTGCAGGTCAAACAGAAACGTCTCGACGCCTCCGACCGCAAGATGCTCGTCCACCTCGCCACGGCCATGCTCGCCGCCTTCGTCGGCGCCTACGTCGCGGTGAGTCTGCGGCAGTCGGTGGTCGTGGGCTTCCTGCTCGCCGGGATCGTGATCGGCCCCTTCACGCCTGGCTTCATGGGCGACGTGCACGCGGTCGAGGCGCTCGCCGAGATCGGCATCGTCTTTCTCATGTTCGTCATCGGCGTGCAGCTCTCGTTCCGAGAGCTGCTCCGCGCGGGGCGCGTCGCGCTCGTCGGCGCGTCGCTGCAGGTCCTCGTGACGATGGCCCTCGGCTACGGCCTCGGTCGGCTCGTCGGCTTCGGCGGCCTCGAGTCGCTCTACTTCGGCGCCGTGGTCTCCAACTCCTCGAGCACGGTGCTCGGCAAGGTCTTCGCCGAGCGCGACCAAGCCGACAGCGGCCCGGCGCGCACCGCGCTCGCATGGTCTTCCGTGCAGGATCTCGGAACCGTCGTGCTCGTCGCCGTGCTGAGCGCCGCCTCGGTCGCCGAGCGCGGCGATACCAGCCCGGTGACGACGATCGGCCGCACGGCGCTCTTCCTCGGTCTGATGCTGCCCGTGGCGATCTTCGCGCTCCCGCGCCTGCTCGCGCGCGTGGCTTCGCTGCGCAACCGCGAGGTCTTCGTGCTCGTCTCGGGCTGCATCGCGCTCGGCATCTCCTACCTCTCCGGCCTGCTCGGCGTCTCCACCGCGCTCGGGGCCTTCCTCGCAGGCGCGATCGTCGGCGACTCCGATCTGTCGCACCGCATCCTCGGGGAGACGATGCCGCTGCGCGATCTCTTCTCGGGGCTCTTCTTCGTCTCCATCGGCATGCTCATCGACCCACGCTTCTTGCTCGAGCACCCGGGTCTGGTCTTGTTCGCGGCGGTCTCGATCGTGGTCCTCAAGGGCCTCATCGCCACCGCGGTCACCCGCCTGCTCGGCGGCTCCTGGGGGGCGGCCGCGGTGGTGGGCCTCGGACTCGCGCAGTGCGGGGAGTTCTCTCTGCTCATGGCGAGGCTCGGCACCGAGCTCGGGGCGATCTCGTCGCTCGCCTTCAACACGATGCTCTCCGGCACGGTGCTCAGCATCCTGATCGCGCCTCGGCTCGCCGGCGCGGCCGTCCCGATCGGGCGCTGGCTCGCGCGAGGGCTCGAGGAACCCGAGCTCGAGGCGCGCGACGGTCGCCTCGAGCCGCTCCGCGGTCACGTCGTCGTGTGTGGCCACGGCCGCGTCGGCTCCGTGGTCACCTCCCTGCTCCGCGAGCAGGGTGTGCCCTTCGTCGTGGTCGACGAGGACCCCGTGGTCGTCGCCGAGCTCCGCCGCGGTGGCGTCTCGGCGATCGTCGGAGACGCGTCGCGCGCCGTGGTGCTCGAGCGCGCGCGGCTCGCGAACGCCGCCGCGGTGGTGGTGGCCCTGCCGGAGAAGATCGCCGCACGGCAGATCCTCGAGCACGCGCGGCACGCCAACCCGCGCGCGAAGGTGGTCGCGCGCACGCACAGCCACGACGAGCGTGACGCGCTCATGGCGATGGGCATCGACGAGGCCGTCATCGGCGAGTTCGAGCTGGCCCTCGAGCTCGGGCGGCGCGCGCTGCTCAGCGCCGGGGTGACGCACGCGGAGGTCGAGCGGGGCGTCGACGAGAAGCGCCGACACGGGCGCTGACCCACCGGAGGCCACGTGACTTCCGCCGACGCCGACCCCAGAGTCTCGCCCATGACCTCCGACGGCGTGGCTGCGCTCGCGTCGCTCCTCGGCACGCGGCGCTTCGTCGCGCTCACCGGCGCAGGCATCAGCACGGAGTCGGGCATCCCCGACTACCGCGGTCCCGAGACCCGCAGGCGCGCACGCAACCCGATCCAGGGGCGCGCCTTCGTCGAGAGCGAGGCGCTGCGCCGGCGCTACTGGGCGCGCGCGGCGGTCGGCTGGCAGCGCTTCGGTGGCGCCGCTCCCAACCCGGCGCACGGAGCGCTCGCCGCGCTCGAGCGCTCCGGCTCGCTCATCGGCATCATCACGCAGAACGTCGACCGCCTCCATCACCGCGCCGGCAGTCTGCGTGTCGTCGAGCTGCACGGCACCCTGCACGAGGTGCGCTGCCTCGTCTGCGGCCTCGTCGAGCCTCGCGCCGCGGTGCAGACCCGGCTGCTCGAAGAGAACCCGGGCTGGCTCGAGCGTGCTTCGGAGCTCGCGCCCGACGGCGACGCCGACCTCGACGAAGCCGGGCTCGATCGCTTCGTCGCTCCTCGCTGCCTCGACTGTGGCGGCGCGCTCAAGCCCTGTGTCGTGTTCTTCGGCGAGAACGTGCCGCGCCCCGTCGTCGACGAGGCCTTCGCGCTGCTCGGTGCGGCCGAGGCGCTGCTCGTCGTGGGCAGCTCCCTGGCCGTGTACTCGGGCTACCGCTTCGTGCGCGCGGCAGCGGAACGCAAGCTCCCGATCGCGCTCGTGAACCTCGGCGAGACGCGCGGCGCCGAGCACGCGGCGGTGCACGTCGAAGCGCGCGCGGGCGAGGTCTTGCCCGCGCTCGCCGGCGCGCTCGCGGGCCACACGCGCTGAGCGCGTTTCCCTCGTCGCGGCGCGCACGGCGCGCCTCCCCGCGCGCGGCGCTCAGCTCGGCTTCGCCTCGAAGCGGATCGCGCCGCCCGGGAGGAAGTAGAGGATGTCCATCGAGCCGCCCTCGACGGTGGGCACGTGCCAGGAGCCGGGCGGGTACACCGTCCAGCCGGGGGCGCGCCCGTCGAAGCGAGGCTCCCCGCTCGCCGCGAAGCAGAGATCGACCTCCCCGTTCGGGTGCGTGTGGCCCGGACCGGGCGTGCTCATGTGCACGACGTCGACGCTGAGCTCGCGCTCGCTCGCCGCCTTCTTCAGGCGTGAGAAGCGCACGCCGCCGGCCTCTCGATCCGCGACGACGCCTTCGGCCACGGCGGCGCGCAGCGCGGCGCCGAGCGCACGCAGCGCTCCGCCGTCGAGCGGGAGCCGTGCCTCGAGCGTGGCTGCCGCGTCGGGCGAGGAGGGATCGATCGAGGCGACGACCTCGAGCACGGGGGCGAGGGCTGCGTGCAACGCGTCGATGGAGCTCATGCGTCGCTTCATACCCCGGAGCTCCCCGTGCGGTCAGCCGCGACGCGGCGAAATCACGGCGCCGAGCTCGAGCGCCGTTCGGCCGCTCTGGTCAGGTCGTCAGCCCTCGCGGAACTTCGAGGCCTCGAGCTCGTGCCTCCTCAACAGATCGTGGAAGTCGGTGCGGTTGCGGCCGGCGAGCTTCGCGGCTGCGCTCACGTTGCCCTGCGATCGGCGCAACGCCTCCTCGAGGTAGGCGCGGTCGAAGGCCTCGCGGGCCTCGCGCAGCGGCGGGAGCGCTCTCGAGGCGTCGAGCACCGAGAGCGGCGAGGGGGAGGGTGCGCGGAGCGGCGCGGGCTCGAGCTCCGATCCCGCCGCGGGCGAGCCCTGTGTGAGCGCACGCTGAGGCAGCACCGCGTGCACGTGCTGCGGCCTCAGCACGCCGTCGTTGCTCAGGAGGGTCGCGCCCTCGATCGCGTTGGCGAGCTCACGCACGTTGCCTGGCCAGTCGTGGTTCATCAAGAGACCGATGACCTCGTGGCTGAGGTGCGGCGTCGCCATGCCGTGCTGCGCCGCCGCGCGCGTGAGGAAGAGCTCCGCGAGCATGGGGATGTCCTCGCGGCGCTCGCGCAGCGAGGGCATGTGCAGCGGCACCACGTGGAGCCGGTAGTAGAGGTCCTCGCGGAAGCGCCCTTGCCGCACCTCTTCGGCGAGATCGCGGTGCGTCGCGGCGATCACGCGCACGTCGGCGTGGCGCAGCTCGGTCGCGCCGAGCGGCAGGTAGGAGCGCTCCTGCAGCACACGCAGGAGCTTCACCTGCACCGTGAGCGGCGCGTCGCCGATCTCGTCGAGCAAGATCGTGCCTCCCTCGGCGACGGCGAAGAGCCCCTCCTTCTCGCGCGCCGCGCCCGTGAAGGCCCCACGCGTGTGCCCGAAGAGCTCGCTCTCGAGCAGCTCCGGCGGCAAGGCGCCACAATTGATCGCGACGAAGCGCGCCGCGCTGCGTGGCGACTGCTGGTGGATCGAGCGCGCCGCGACCTCCTTGCCGGTGCCCGACTCCCCGAGGATGAGCACCGTCGCGTCGGCCGGGGCGACGCGCGCGATCCGCTCGCGCACGGTGGCCATGGCGCCGCTGTTGCCGATGAGCCGGTCGGTCTGGTTCGTCTCGCCGATGAGGCGCCTCAGCCCCGCGACCTCGCGCCGGAGGCGCACGCGCTCGACCGCGTGGTCGAGCTTCTGCAAGAGCTCGTGATCGTCGAAGGGCTTCGTGAGAAAGCCGTAGGCTCCACGCCGCATCGCCTCGACGGCCGTGTCGATCGTGCCGTGTGCGGTGAGGATGATGACCGGCAGGTCGGCGGAGCGGTTCTGCACGCGCGTGAGCACGTCGAGGCCGTCTTCGTCGTCGAGCCTCAGATCGAGGATCATCGCGTCGACGACCTCGCGCTCGAGCACCTCCATGCCTCCTCGGCTGGTGAGCTCGGTGCTCACCCGGTAGCCGTGGTGCTCGAGCCGCATCGCGAGCAGCTCGCAGAGGTCGTCTTCGTCGTCGACGACCAGCACGTGGGGGCGAGGCGTGTTCTCTCCGGTCGATCTCGGCGGCGTCATGCTCACTCCGTGCTGGGCTGGGGCAGGGCGCGCGCGGGCTCGAGCGCGTCCTCGGTCGGGCTCGACGCGCCCGTGCTGCCGTCGTCGAGCGGGAAGCGCAGCACGAAGGTGCTGCCCGTCTTCACCTCGCGCGACAGATCGAGGTCGCCGCGGTGCGCGACCGCGATCTCCTTCGCGAGCGCGAGGCCGAGCCCGATGCCGAGCGCCTTGGGCGAGCGAGGTACCGCGCGCGTGACGAAGGCGTCGAAGACCTTGTCACGGATCTCCTCCGGCACGCCCGGCCCTTCGTCGACGACCTCGATGCGTACCCACGCTGGCCCGGTGCGCGTCGGCCGCTCGATCGAGCGGTGGACCGTCACGCGTTGACCCGCCTTCGACACGCTCACGGCGTTGCGCACGAGGTTCGCGATGGCGCGCTCGACGAGCACGACGTCGAGCCTGCCCACCGGCGGCTCACCCTCCGTCTCGAGCGCGACCTCCACCTTCTTCGCGGTCGCCTCCGTGCGCTCCTCCTCGACCGCCTGCTGGATGACCGAGTCGATCGAGACGCCCGCGCGCATGCGGATCGGGCTGCCGGCCCGCAGCCTCGACAGGTCGAGCAGCGTGGTCACCGTGCGGATCTCCCGCTCGCACGCGGCCTGCGCGATGCTCACGACGCGCTTCTGCTTCTCCTCGAGCTCGCCCACGACGCCGTCGGCGAGCAGCGCCAGCGCCTCGCGGATCTTCGAGAGCGGCGTGCGCATCTCGTGGGACACCGAGGCCAAGAAGCCCTGCTTCAGCGAGTCGAGCTGCTCGAGCTGCTCCCTCATGAGCTCGAACTTCTGCGCCAGCGCGGTGATCTCGGCGGGGCCCTCGATCTCGACCCGCGTGCGGAAGTCGCCGCGCCCCACGCGCTCGGTCATCGTCGCCAGCGTGAGCAGCGGGCGCGTGATGGAGCGCGCGAGCCTGCCCGTCGTCACGAGCGCGAACATGAACGACGCGGCCGCCACGAGGATGCCCACCCAGGTCGCCGTCACCGCGATGCGCCGCGCGCTCTCGTCGCGGTTCGCCACGCTCGTGTGCAGCTCGTCGAGCCTGCCCACCCAGAAGTCGGTGATCTGCTCGTGCAGGCGCGCGCGTCGCTGCAAGAGCTCCGCGCCCGTGAGCGAGTCGCAGACCTCGATCGACAGCGCGTCGTCGGCGACCGCGAGGTAGCCGCGCGCGACGTCGCGCAGCGCCTCGGGCACGCCCTGCGACTCGCCGAGCACGTTGCGCAGGATCCCGCTCTTGCGCTCGATGCGGGCGCGCAGGTTCGGATCGGGCCCGGTCGACATGCACTCGGCCTGCACGCGGCGCATGCCGACGTCGAGCTGCCACGCAGCCGCGTGCAAGGCGCCCTCGTCGCGCAGGGCGCCCACCTGGAAGTCGGTCACGGCCTTGAGCGTGACGCTGATGCGCACGAGCGCGACGAGCATCGTCCCGAGCGCGAAGGTGACCATGAGCACCGGCGCGAGATGGGAGAGGAGGAGCCTCGTGTAGAGCCGCATCGCTTCGACCCTTGAGGTATCACGCTCGAAGCGCGCGCACCGCTGTCGGGATCCACCGTCGCCACTGTCGGTGGATGCCGACAGTGTCGGGACCTCACTCGCGCGCCGGCCCGCCTGGCAGGCGCGTCGCGGTCCGAAGATCGCGTCGATGCACGGGATCCGGGTGTTTGCAGCTGCGCCGAACGGCCTGGCACGGATCCTGTTTACGGGGGGGGCAATGCAGTCCACGCGGAGCTCGACCCCCGAAACCGCGCTGTCGTACTGGCAGGACGCCCTCGGTGCGACCACGCGACAGCTCGGGGAGATGTTCGAGAAGAAGTCGCTCGGCCCCAACGTCGCCGCGGGGCTCACGGTCGCGCTCGTCGCCTTGCCGCTCAACCTCGCGCTCGCGATCGCCTGCGGGCTCCCGCCCGCGGTCGGCCTGGTGACCGGCGCCGTCGCCGGCCTCGCCAGCGCCCTGATCGGCGGCGCCCGTCTGCAGATCACCGGCCCCGAGGTCGCGCTCGCGCCGATCACGCTGGAGATCGTGCTGCGACATGGCTTCGAGGGGCTGCTGGTCGCCACCTTCCTCGCCGGGCTCATGCAGATCGTGCTGGGCGTCACCCGCGTGGGTCGACTGGTGCACGCGATCCCCGTGCCCGTCGTCGGCGGCTTCCTCGCCGCCGTGGGTCTCATCGTGTTCGACTCGCAGCTGCCTCGCTTCCTCGGGTTGCCCAGCGAGGTGAAGCTGCTCAGCGGGCTGCGCGACACGGGGCCGCTCGCGTCGATCGACGGCTGGGCGCTCGGGCTCGGCGTGCTCGTGGTGGCGGCCGTGCTCGTCGCGCCGAAGATCCGCCGCTCGCTGCCGGGCCCGCTGCTCGGCCTCGGCCTCGCGATCCTCGTGGCGACGCTGGTGGGATCCGGCGTGCCGCGCGTGCAGGCGATCGAGAGCGTGTCGATCATGCCCGCGCTCCCGGCCTTCGCTCGCGTCGACCTCGTCGCCGTGCTGCCCGAGGCGCTCGCGCTCGCACTGCTCGCGTCGATCGACTCGCTGCTCTGCGCGATCTCGATCGACGCTCGCACGGGTGATCGCGTACGCACCGATCAGGAGCTCGTGGCGCAGGGGCTCGCGAACATGCTCTCGTCCTGCGTCGGCGGCATGCCCGTCGCGGCCGCGGTGGTGCGCTCCGCAGCGGCGGTCGACGCCGGCGCGACGACCCGCCTCGCGCCCATCGTGCAGTCGGTCGCGCTCGCCGGTGTGCTGCTCCTGCTCGCACCCTACGTGTCGGTGATCCCGCTCGTCGCGCTCGCCGGCATCCTGCTCGTGGTCGGGGCCAGGCTCATCGACTGGCGCCTGTTCTCGCGGCTCTGGAGCACCGCGCGCATCGAGGCGTGGATCTTCCTCGTCACCGCGGGAGGCATCCTCTTCGCCGACTTCGTGATCGGCGTGCTCGTCGGCGTGGTGGCTGCGCTCGTGCACTTCGCCTTCGTGCAGCGCAGCGCGCTCACGGCGCGTCACGAGCGGGCCAAGCCCCAGGGCACGGCGAGCGCGCACGGCACACGCATCCACCTCGTCCGCCTCGAGGGCCCGATCTTCTTCGCCACCCAGGGGAAGGTCGAGGAGGAGATCGGCATGCCCGACGAGCCCGTGCGGGTGCTCGTGGATCTCGGCGCCACGACGACGATCGACACCTCGGGGGCCAACGCGCTCAGCCGGAGGCTCAAGCTGGTCGCCGACACGGGCTCGAGGCTCTGGCTCTACGGGGTACCCCAGGAGAGCCGCGCCGTGCTGGAGGAGGCGCTCGACCGGAGCGGCGCGGTCGGCGTGCAGATCGTCGCGAGCGCCGCGGAGGCCTTCGAGCGCGCCGCGAGCGCATCCCTCGTCGTCGGCGCGAGCCGTACCAAGGGCCACGCAGCGCCATCCAGCCGAGCTCCCGCCGTGGCCCTCGAGGTCGCCCGAGGAACCTGAAGGGAGACGACCATGACGAAGAACCATCCCCCGTCCGCCTCGGAGCAGTCGTCCCAGTGGTCCGCGCTCGCCGACGTCGACGGTCTCGTCGGCGGTGCGCCGCGCCCCGTCTCGCCGAGCGCCGGCGTCGAAGAGCGCAAGGAGCGGCGACTCACCGAGCTCTTCGGGCTCGTGATGATGCTCTGCACGCTCCTGGCGGTGGTCTCCGCCTTGCTCGCAGCGCACGCCGTCACCGAGGCCCAGCACGGCCTCATCGGCTTCGCCGTGCTCGGCCTCGTGACCGCCGCCATCGTGCACCGCGCCGCGCGCGCCTGGCTCGGTGAAGAGCTGGAGTCGGTCGGCCGAGAGGGCGGCTTGCGCCCCGAGGAGGCGCGTCGCTCCGCACGGGCCCGCGTCGCCGAGGTCGAAGAACGCCGCGAAGGGCGGGCCTGAGCCCCGCCCGGTCCGGCGCGCTGGAGGCCACCTCGCGGTTGTCTGATCCCTCGCGCCGCGCTCCGCTGTAGGCTCCTCCCCATGTCCGCCGCGAGCGTGCGACGCCCATCCATCGGAGCAGGCTGGGAGGTCCTCCACGAGGACCCGACGCTGCGCATCTGGGCGATCCGCGACGTGCTCGGGGTCGTCTGGTTCGACGCTCCCAAGTTCGAGCAGCTGCAGGAGCTCAACCGCATCGGCAAGGTGCGGTCGCGTGCGTACCCCGAGGGCCTCGGCCTCTTCCAGCTGGTCGTGCGTGGCACGCCCCGCTTCACCGACGAGGTGCGGGCCGAGGTGGAGAGGATGGCGCGGGAGAACGTCTTCGCGCGGGGAGGAGCCCACACGATCCTGGTCGACGGGCTCGCAGGCTCGGCCGCGCGTGCCTTCCTCAGCACGGTGCTGCTCGTCCGCAGGCATCGCGCCCCTGCGAGGGTCTTCAGTGAGATCGGCGAAGCCGCGAAGTGGTTCGTGCGCGAGGTCGGTGGGCAGTGCCAGGCCGGCGAGCTCGAGCGCTTGGGTCGCGCGCTGGTCGACAGCGGTGATCGCCCTGCCGCTCGGCAGGGCCTGGGCTGAGCGGCGATGCTCCAAGCCAGCGTGCTCGCTCGCAGCATCGCTGCGCTCCGTGCCAAGCAGCGCACCGGGCGCCTCACCGTCGACGCGGACTCGAGTCGCACCTTCGTCTACCTGCGCGAGGGGCACATCGTCTTCGCCGAGGAAGGCACCCAGGGTGAGACGCTCGGCCGCCTGCTCGTCCGGCAGAAGCTGCTCAGCCAGGAGCAGTACCTGACGGTCCTGTCGAAGATGACCGACGCGCTCGTCTCCAACGAGCAGATCCGCTTCGGCGAGACCGCGGTCGAGCTCGGCTACCTCAGCGAGCAACAGGTCCGCAGCGCGCTGGTCGACCAGGTGCGGTGGAAGGTCGTGCGCTGCTTCATGCGCGAGGCGCCCACGTGGAGCTTCGTCGACGGCGAGTCGCTCCTCGACGACGTGCCCGAGCTCTTGATGACGCTCGAGGGCCTCTTCTTCGACGCCGCGCAGTGGTTCGAGCGCGAGCAGAACTTCGAGTGCGGTCTGGAGAAGGTGCTCGGCCGCTACGTCTTCCTCGAGCCCGGCAGCCGCATGCCCTTCGCCTACGCGCTGAGCCTCGACGACGCCTTCACGGGCGCGCTCGCGATGTTCGACGGGCAGCGCACCACGAGCGAGCTGCTCCAGCGCTCGCCGGTGGCCGGATTCCCCATGGAGGCCGTGCTCACCACGCTCGCCGTGCTCCAGCCCGCCTGTTTCCTGGAGCAGCGCCTCGCGCCCAAGTTCGATCCGGCCCGCAGCCCCGCGACGGCCGCGCGCGCCCCCGCCGCCGTGGCGCCCGCGCCCGCGGCGGCTCCCATCCCTGCTCGCCCGGCCATCCCGGTGGCCATCGCTCCGCCGATCGACCGCGCGCGCGTCTCCCAGGTGTTCCAGCGCATCTCCGAACAACCCAGAGCCAGAGTCGCCCAGGAGGCGCACTTCCGCGAGCCGAAGAGCGACCAGGAGCGGCGCCTGCTCGCCGAGCAGGCCTATCAGCACGGGCGCAAGCAGCTCGACGCGGGCCGCTTCGAGCTGGCGCTCCCGCACCTCCGGCGCGCGGTGGAGCTCGAGCCCGACGGCAAGGAGTACCGCCTCGTCGTCGACTTCGCCGAGCAGCGCGATCGCCTCACCACCGACACCGTCGCTTCGACGCGTCTGCGCCGCGCCGCGGTGGAGATCCTGCGCACCGACCCCAACTTCGCCTACGGCTTCTACGTCGCCGGCTACCTGCAGTTTGCCGGAGGCGACTACCCCGCGGCCAAACGCTACCTGCTGCGCTCGCTCTCCCTCGACCCGACGCTGACCGACGCCGAGCGCTACCTCCGGCTCTGCGAGCTGCGCATGGCGCCGAAGCAATCGCACTGATCCGCGCGCGAGCTCGGGCTCTTCCTCACCCATGGATGTCCACGACGCCTCCGAGCTTCCGCCGCCTCCGCCCGTCGCGACCGAGGCCGAGCGCGTCGCGAGGCTCGAGCAGGCCTGCCATGACGCACGCGCGGTGCTCGACGGCGAGGACGACGCGGTCGCGATCCAGGCGACGCTCGCCTGCCTGCTGCGCGAGGCGATGCCGCACACGATCTTCTGCGGCTTCTACCGGCGCACGAGCGACGACGAGCTGCGTGTCGGCCCCTACCAGGGCTCGCTCGGCTGCCTGCGCATCGCGCTCTCGCGCGGCGTCTGCGGTCGCGCCGCGCGCACCGGCCAGACGCAGCGCGTCGCCGACGTACACGCCGTCGCCGACCACATCGCCTGCGACGCTCGCGCGCGCTCCGAGCTCGTCGTGCCCGTCGTGCGGGAGGGGCGCGTCATGGCGGTGCTCGATCTCGACGCCGCCGAGCTCGACGCCTTCCGCGAGCGCGAGGCGAGCATGCTCGAGGCCCTGCTCGCCGAGCTGCTCGGCGGAAGCCACGTCCGCTGGTGAGCTCGAGCGCCGCGCCGCCGAAGGCGCGCCGCTCGAGCGAGGAGCTCAGCGTGTCTGGCAAGCCACGGCGGCGTCGTACTCGTCCTGGCAGAGCCCCGCGCCCCACGCGAAGTTCCCGCCCGCGCACTGCCAGTCGGTCACGGCGAGATCCACGAGGCACTCGTTGAGCGCCACGCCCGAGGCCTCGCACTCCGGGTCCGCCGCGAAGGCCGCCTTGCAGGTGGTCACGCAGCTGGGGTCGTCGTAGCCGCACTCGAGCTCGGCCTCGAGCTCGACGTAGCGCGCGCAGATCGCGTCGCAGGAGTCGGTCGCGGTGCCGCCGCCTCCTTCACCGCCGCCACCCTGGGCGCTCGTGGAGCCGCCGCCCTGGCCGCCCTGCGAGCTCGTCGAGCCGCCACCCTGGCCGCCTCCCCCGGAGCCGCCCGTGTCGTCACCGCAGGCGACGAGCCCGAGCAGGAGTACCGCCGACAGCGCCGTGAACGTGATCGCCTTCATGCTCGGATCACAGCACGGATCGCCCGACTCGCCCAAGCCCTCGCCCGGCTCCACGCGAGTCGCCCTCGCTCGAGCACGAGACTCCCTCTATCCTCGCTCCATGCCGTTCCGCACCGCCGCCTCGTCCTCCTTCGTCGTCGCCTCTCTGCTCGCGCTCGGGCTCGCAGCCTGCGACGACGCCGCCGACACCTCGAGCGCAGGTGGGGGAGACGAGCCCAGCGGCAGCTCCTCGACTTCGGGGACCGGTGGCGCGGGCGGCGGCGCGGGGCTGCCTTGCGAGGTGAGCGACATCCTCCGCGACAAGTGCCAGAGCTGCCACAGCGACCCTCCGAAGTTCGGCGCCCCGATGCCGCTCATCGATCGCGACGACTTGCTCGCGGCTCCCACCATCGAGGCCACCGCCGCGCAGCACGCGACCGTGGGCGCCGCCGTGATCGAGCGCATCGCCAGCACCTCGGCGCCGATGCCGCCTCCGCCAGGAGAGCTGAGCGACGCCGAGCAGCTGGTGCTCCAGAACTACGTCGCCGCCGGCATGCCCGAGAGCGACGAGCAGTGCGGCGGTGGCGGTGGCGGAGGCGGAGGTGGCTACCCGGTGCTCGACTGCGAGCCGGACATCACGCTCGTGCCGGCCGAGCCCTACACGATGCCCCAGACGAGCGTCGACGAGTACGTGTGCTTCGGCGTCGAGGTCGACTCGGCGATCGCCCGCCACATCACGGCGATCGCGCCGAGGATCGACAACGAGTCGATCCTCCACCACATCCTCTTCATGCAGGCGCCCGGGCCGGTGAGCGCGCAGGGCACGAGCTGCAACTTCACCAACACCGACTGGAAGCTGCTCTACGCCTGGGGCCCTGGCACGGAGGCGCTCGTGATGCCCCAAGAGGCGGGCTTCCCCGTCGGCCCGGGCAACCCCGGGCACTTCGTCATCCAGACGCACTACAACAACGTCGCGCAGCTGCTCGGTGAGCAAGACCAGAGCGGCGTCGACCTCTGCACGACCACGGAGCTGCGCCCCTACGACGCCGACATCATGGCCTTCGGCGGCGTGAACTTCTCCGACATCGGGCCGAACCAAGAGGCGACGCTCGAGTGCACCACCAACATCCCGAGCATCGCCGGAAGCGCCTTCCCCATCCAGATCTTCCAAGCCTGGCCGCACATGCACCAGCTCGGTCGCAGGTTCACCAGCGTGATCGAGAAGTCCGGCGGAGGCACGACGGTGCTCGCCGACGTGCCGAACTACGACTTCGAGTACCAGATCGCCTATCCCACGAGCGCCGAGCTCGCCGTGGGCGACACGGTGCGCACGCGCTGCACCTGGCAGAACGCGACCAGCGGCTCGGTAGGCTTCGGCGAGGGCACGGGCGACGAGATGTGCTTCAACTTCGTCGGCTACTACCCCCGCATCGAGCTGCCGCAGTGGAGCTGGCTCGTGCCCTCGGGCATCGCCTCTTGCTCGTGGCAGTGAGCGATGGCCCCTGGCAGTGAGCGATGGCCCCTGGCAGTGAGCGGGGGCCTGGTGGCTAAACGATCCACCTGAGCTGGGGGGATCGACCCTACATCGGGGCACCTCGGAGGCCGGCGTGAATCGAGTGGTTCCATGTGCTTAGCGGCCACCTGAGCATTGGCACGCTACCTGCTCATGGTCGGGCATGCGCTTCCTCCGCCTCGTCCGCTCCTCCCTGGTCGCTGCTGGTCTCGCCCTCACGAGCCTCGTCGGTTGCACGACCGACACGGCTTCGACCGAGGACAACGTCGTCGACACCAAGAACACCGACGTCGAGCGCCAGTCGATCGGCAACTGCTGGCTCTACGCGACGGCCTCGTGGGCCGAGTCGCTCCACCTCTACGCCACCGACCAGGAGTTCGACATCTCGCAGTCGTACTGGACCTACTGGCACTGGTTCGACGAGATCGTGGGAGGCTACGGCGACGAGATCGAGACCGGCGGCAGCGAGTACGTCGCCTTCGACATCATCAAGAAGCGCGGCCTCATGTCCGAGGCCGACTTCATCCCCGAGGACGTGAACGGCGAGATGTCGAACCGCCAGGCCACGGCGCTCGACAAGATCAACCGCGAGCTGAAGAGCGGCGGCCGCCTCTCGACCTACACGGCGCGCACCAACAAGAAGCTCGTGCGCCAGGTGCTCGACGAGGCCTGGGGGCTCTCGAGCGACGTTCGTTCTCAGCTCACCCAGGCCTTCGGTAGCGGCGCGGGCCGCACCTTCCAGACGAACGCGACCATCAAGGGCACGAAGATCCTCCGCGCCAAGGACTTCAAGGTCCGCTACCCCGAGCGCATCACCAACAAAGACGCGCCCACCATCAAGGACACGACGCTCGCGGTCGCGATGACCGACTACCGCACGGTCGACTACCCGAGCTGGGGCTCGGACCTCGCCGCGAAGCGCCGCCAGTTCCAGATCCGGCTGCAGCGCGCGATGCACGACGGCGCGCCGGTCATCATCACCTGGATGGTCGACTTCAACGCCATGGAGAGCGGCTCCGGCCCGCTGCGCGGATCCTTCAACAAGCAGACCCTCGACAAGAACGGCCCCGGTCGCCAGGGCGGTCACATGACCGTGATGGAAGACTACGAGGTCATCACGAAGGACTACGGCCTGCTCGCGGCCGGCACCACGCTCGACCCGGCGAACCCCGAGGACGCGAAGAAGCTCGAGGCCGCGCTCTTGCCGTCGTCGGAGATCAAGTTCTGGCGCATCAAGAACAGCTGGGGCGCCTTCCGCGACGACCGCTCGAGCGCGCCCGGCTTCCCCGGCTACCACGACCTCTACATGGACTACATGAACGGCCCCATCACCTGGTGTCCGTCGGTCGAGGGCGCCAAGACCAGCTCCAACTGCCGCGGCACCACCGATCCCTTCGAGAACATCGTCCTGCCGCCCGGCTACTGAGCCGCGCGCCGGCCCGAGAGGCCAGGGCCCCGGTCGGGGAACCGTGGAGCCCCCGAGAGCCGACGTTTCACGCGTCGGCTCTCGGCGTTCGTGAGCTACCCTCCTGGCCAGCATGTCGACGAAGCCCCAGAAGCCGAAGGTCTCGCGCAAGACGCAGGACGCGGAGCGAGAGCCCGACCCGCCGAAGTCCGGCCCGGGGCGCAGCGCGGCCCGCGAGGAGCCCTCGCAGGATCTCACCCCGGTCGTCGGCCGCAACCTGAGGCGCTTCCGTTCCGAGCGAGCCCTGTCGCTCGAGGCCCTCTCGAAGGCCTCGGGCGTGAGCCGCGCGATGCTCGGGCAGGTGGAGCTAGGGCAGAGCACGCCGACCATCAACGTCGTCTGGAAGATCGCCCGCGCGCTCGACGTGCCTTTCAGCGCGCTCATCAGCGAGCAGTCGACGCCCGGCACGTGGATCCTCCCGCGCGCGAAGGCGCGCGTGCTCGCCTCGAGCGACGGCGCCTTCGTCTCGCGCGCGCTCTTCCCCATGGACCGGCCGCGCAACGTGGAGTTCTACGAGCTGCGCCTCGCGCCGCGTGGGGTCGAGCAGGCCGAGCCGCATCCGCCGGGCACCGTGGAGAACCTCGTCGTCGCGCGGGGGCGCGTCGCGCTCAGCATCGACGGCGACCGCCGTCTGCTCGACGAAGGCGACGCCATCCTCTTCGAGGCGGACCTGCCGCACTCCTACGAGAACGTCGACGCCGACGGCGAGGCCGTCATGTACCTCGTGATGACCTACGCGCACCGAGGCTGATCGCGCCTCCGGGTTCCGACGCGCGGGCCGCCGCTCGGGCTCGCGCTTCCGTTGCCGCATCACCGATATCCCTCGCCTCCGAGGTCGATCGCTGTCGACGGGTCGGGTGCGATGGCCTAGCCTCCGAGCAGATCATGGGGGATCGTTTGGGCTTCGACTGGAACGCGTTCGTCGCCGGGTTTCCCGGGCCGCTGGTCGCCGTTCGTCACGACGGCACGGTGGCCTACGTGACGGAGCACCTGATGCGTCTGCTCGGCACGCCCGTCGACGCCGTGCTCGGGCGTCCCTTCCTCGAGCTCATCGCGCCCTCTGCGCGTCCACCCGGTGGTGCGAGCGTGATCGAGCACGCGCTCGCGGAGGTCGCTCGCGTGCGCCCGCTGCCGCTCGTCGTGCCGATGCTTCACACGAGCGGCACGGAGCTGGAGATGGAGTGGCGCGTGCAGCCGAGCGTCACCGCCGACGGCCGGCCGCAGATGGTGGTCGTGCTGCAGCAGCGGCCGGCGTCGATCGACTACGAAGCGACGCCATCGGCCGAGGTGCAGCAGGTCCAACGCATCATCTTCGAGAACGCGCCGGTCGGCATCATGCATTACGACGAACGCGGGGTGATCACCGCCTGCAACGACGCCTTCGTGGGCATCCTCGGCTCGTCGCGCCAGAACGCCATCGGCCTCTCCATGCTCACGCTGCCCAACCGGGACATCGTCGCCGCCGTGCGCAGGTCGCTCGCGGGGGAGCGGGCCTACTTCGAGGGCGACTACACCTCCGTCACGGGCAAGAAGACGACGGCGATCCGGCTCGACCTCGCGCCGGTGCGCGACTCGGCGGGCAAGGTGAAGGGGGGCGTCGGGCTCGTGCAGGACGTGAGCGAGCAGCGCGCCGCGCAGGTGCTCGTGAGCCGCGCCGAGCGCCTCGCCTCGCTCGGAACGCTCGCCGCCGGCGTGGTGCACGAGGTGCAGAACCCGCTCGCCTACGCGTCGGCGAGCCTCGAGCTGGCGCAGCGCGCGCTCGACGAGGCCGAGCAACAGAGCCTCGCGCCGGGCGGCGGGCCGACCCCGGCGCCGGTCTGGCACGCGCTGCGCGAGTCGCTCAC
This sequence comes from uncultured Polyangiaceae bacterium, assembly GCA_938004785.1. GTDB lineage: Bacteria > Myxococcota_A > Polyangia > Polyangiales > Polyangiaceae > CALKVW01. Next base: position 4,355 of record CALKVW010000265.1, on the reverse strand, counting down.
CAGCGCGCGCGAGGGCGTGCTGCGCGTCGCGGGCATCGTGAGCGATCTGAAGGCCTTCGCGCGCAGCGACGAGGCCCTGCGTGTGCCGGTCGACGTGGAGCGCGCGCTCGAGTCGGCGCTGCGCCTCGTAGGCGACGCCATGCGTCCCCAGGCGACCTTGTCGCGCGACTACGACGCGATCCCCCGCGTCGTCGCCTCGGAGCCCCGGCTCGTGCAGCTCTTCGTGAACCTGCTCGTCAACGCCATCGAGGCCACGCCCGAGGGCGATCCGGCGAAGCACCGCATCGTCGTGCGCACGCGGCGCGGGAGCGACGCCACCGTGATCGTCGAGGTCGAGGACGACGGCCCCGGCGTGCCGTCGGCAGACGTCGCGCACATCTTCGAGCCCTTCTGGACGAGCAAACCCCAGGGCACCGGGTTGGGGCTCGCGATCTGCCACGGCATCGTCGCGGGCCTCGGCGGCGACATCACGCTCGAGCCGGCTCGACAGACGCGAGGCGCCCGCTTCGTGGTGACGCTGCCCGCGTCACGCGAGGGCCTCGCGAGCGTGGCCCCACCCACGCCTCGCACCCGCGTCGTCGCCGGTGAGCGTGGCCGCGTCCTGATCGTCGACGACGAAGAGCGCCTCGCCGCGACGCTCGCGCTCGCGCTCTCCGACACCCACGAGGTCGACACGATCTCGCGTGGCGGTGAGGCCGTAGAGCGGCTCGCCCAGGCCGACTACGACGTCATCCTCTGCGACCTGCTCCTGCCCGACCTCTCCGGCGTCGACGTCTACGAGCAGGTCACCGCGACGCGCCCCGAGCTCGCGCCGCGCTTCGTCTTCATCACCGGCGGGGCCTTCACCGAGCGCGCCCGGAACCTCTTGCAGTCGATCCCCAACCCGCGCGTCGACAAACCCTTCGACCTCGCCGAGCTCGAGGCCCTGCTCGACCGGCAGATCGCCAAGCTGCGCCGGAGCGGCGACGGCTGAGCGCGACGCGCCGTCGCCCTTGAGCGCTCGCCTTCGCTGCCCTAAGGCTCCGGCGTGAGCGCGACCGATCCGAGCGACGTCTGGGACCTCTCGAGTTACTTCCCTGCCTTCGAGTCGGAGGAGCGGCTGCGCTTCACCGCGGCGCTCTCGGCCGAGCTCGCCGAGGCGCGACGCGCGGCTTCGACCCTCGAGCCCCTCGCCGAAGCGAACGAGGCGGCCTGGTCGGAGCTCCTGCGCAGCTACGAGGGGATGCTCGCGCGCTTCGGCCACCTCTCGTCGTACATCGGCTGCCTCGCGTCGGCCCACGCGCTCGACGAGCGCGTCGCCACCGCGGAGGGGGAGCTCGGGCTCGTGCGCGCAGAGCTCGACAAGCTCGTCATCGAGCTGCGCCGTGGGCTCGGCCGCGCCGACGAGGCCTCGATCGCTCGCTTCGTCGCCCGGCCGGAGCTCGCGGGCGTCGCCTACGCGGTCGAGCGTCTGCACGTCGAGGCGAAGCACCGCATGGCGCCCGAGCTCGAGGCGCTCGTCGCGGATCTCGCGCCCGACGGCTTCACCTCTTGGGGCAGGCTCTACGACACACTCTCCGCGAAGCTCGAGTTCGACATGCGCTGGCCGGACGGTCGCGTCGAGCGCATCTCCGCGGCGCAGCGGCGCTCGCTCATGGCCGACGGTGATCGCGAAGTGCGGCGCGCGGCCTTCGAGGGAGGCAACCAGGCCTGGGCCGGCATCGCAGACGTCTGCGCGCGCGCGCTCAACCACATCGTGGGCACGCGCCACGTGCTCGACGCGCGGCGAGGTGTGTCGAGCTTCCTCGAGGGCCCGCTCTTCCAGGCCGCGATCAGCGCGCGCACGCTCGAGGCGATGCTCGAGGCGGTGAAGGAGGGCGCGCCGCTCGCGCGCCGAGGCCTCGCGCTCAAGGCCCGCACGATGGGCCTCGCGGCGATCCATTGGTACGACCTCGAGGCGCCGCTCGCCGTGGGCGCCGCCGATCCCAGGCTCTCCTGGGCGGAGGGCGTCGAGCTCGTGCGCCGCGCCTTCCACGGCTCCTACCCCTCGCTCGGACGGCACTTCGACGAGCTGCTCGAGACCCGTCGCGTCGAGGCCGAGCCCAGGTCGGGCAAGCGCCCGGGCGCGTTCTGCACGCACAGCGAGCTCATCCACGAGACGCGCGTCTTCATGACCTACAAGGGCTCGCTCGGCGACGTGTCCACGCTCGCGCACGAGGTGGGGCACTCCTTCCACGCCCACCTCATGCGCCACGTGCGCCCGCTCGCCTGCGAGGTGCCGATGACGCTCGCCGAGACGGCCTCCACCTTCGGAGAGGCGCTGCTCTCCGACGGGCTGCTCTCCGATCCCGCGCTGCCCAAGGCGAGGCGCGCCACGCTGCTCGGCGAAGTGGTGGGCGACGGCGCCGCGTTCCTGCTCGACATCCCCACGCGCTTCTACTTCGAGAAGAAGCTCTACGAGGCGCGCAAGAAGGGCGAGCTGACGGTGCCCGAGCTCTCGGAGCTCATGCGCGAGACGCAGCGCGAGGTCTTCGGCGACGCGCTCGCCGAGGGCGGCGAGGACCCGTACTTCTGGGCCTCGAAGCTGCACTTCTTCCTCACGGACATCGCCTTCTACAACTTCCCCTACACCTTCGGTTACCTGCTCTCGCGTGGGCTCTACGCGCTCTACCGCGAGCAGGGCGCGGGTTTCTTGCCTCGCTACGAGAAGCTGCTCGAGGCGAGCGGCGGCGCGATGGCGCACGAGGTCGTGCGCGCGAGCCTCGGCGAAGATCTCGAGTCTCCCGGCTTCTGGGCCCGCGCGATCGAGACCCTGCGTGCGCCGACCGAGGAGCTCGAGGGCCTGCTCGCCGAGCTCGCCCCGACGGCCGCTCAGCGGTAGGGGTTCGCGAGGTTCTCGCTCGGGGCCCGCCTCGGGCGTGGCCTCGGCGCAGGCGGGGCAGGGCCGCCTTCGGGCTCGTCGCCGAGCACGATCACCGCGCCGCCGTCCCTGGGGGGCGGGCTCTCGGTGGACGCCTCGCTCGGCGCGCCGCTCGCAGGGCGCACGAGCGACCAGCGCCCGAGCACGAGCGGCGCGGGTTCGTCGGGCAAGAGGCGCGCGATGGCCGCGACGCCGCCGAGCGCGAGCGCCGCAGCGAGCAGGATGGAGAGCGCCGTCGCCTGGGGCTCGCTCAGCCTGAGGCGCCTCGAGGCGCGCGCGGCGATGCTCGACGGCTCACCGCGGTGCTTGGCGCGCTGCTCGATCCATCGGCGCGCGATGCGCCTCCCGGCCTCGACGCGCGGGCCGAGGTGCACGGTGGCGAAGTCGGCCACCTCGCTCGCGCTCGCGCGAGGGTGGCTGCGCTCGAGCGCCGAAGCGAAGGCGTGCGCGTCGGGGTAGCGCAGCTCCGGATCGCCGGTGACCGCGCGCGCGACGACCTCCGCGAGCGCGCGCGGCACCGAGACCGACGTGGTCGACAGGAGCGGCAAGGGCTGCATCAGCTGCACGGAGGCCTCCGAGGCCGTGCGCGCGGTGGCGAGCGGATGGTGCCCCGCGAGCGCCTCGTAGAGCACGATGCCGAGCGAGAACACGTCGGCGCGTGCGTCGAGCGCGACGCCTCGCTGCGCCTCGGGCGCGAGGAAGTGGTAGCTCGCGCGCGGCTCGCCCGGCCGGTCCGCGCGCGGCGCGCGCCCGAGCCCCAGATCGGCGACGCGCGTGCGGCCGTCGAGCCCGACGATGAGGTTCCTCGAAGAGACGCGGCCGTGCACGAGGCCCTTCGTGCCCTCGGCGTGGTGCACCGCTTCGAGCCCGGCGAGCGCGTCGAGCGCGATCGCCACGGCGATGCCGGCGGGCAGGCGCCCCCCCGAGACGTCGAGCAGGTCGGCGACGGAGCCTCCCTCCACGTAGTCGGTCACCACGTAGCGCGCGTCGCCGTGGGCGCCGACCTCGCGCAGCGGCAACACCGAGGGGTGCGAGACGTGCGCGGCGCGGCGGAGATCGTCTTCGATGGCCTCGGCGAGCTCGCGCTGCGCTTCGGTGAAGGGGCCCACCGAGCGCACGGCCACGACGCGCGAGAAGCGACGCGGCCCGCTGCGCCGGCCCAGATAGACCTTCGATGCGGCCTCGCCGAGCTCGGCCACGAGCTCGATCTCGCCGAGCGTCGTGGCGCCCTCGTCGGCGGGTAGAGCTCGCATCGTGGGCGCAGGCTCGCCGTGCCCGCGATCGGGCGTCAACCTCCGCGCGCGGCCGCGCGCTGTTCTCAGCGTGCGGCGGGCACGGTAGGCTCTGCATCGATGCGGCCCCTCGAACGCGCCCGACCGGTCCTGCTCGCGCTCCAGGCGTCGGCGCTGCTCGCCTGCGGCGACGCCGGCGGGAGCGGCAGCGCTCAGGCCGGGGG
>CALKVW010000264.1 GCA_938004785.1 uncultured Polyangiaceae bacterium | reverse complement strand
GCGCGAGCGCCCGCGCGGCCTGCGGCGCCGACGGGCCCGCGCCGCCCGCCGGAGCCACGGGTTCGCTCGGGAGCGGCGCCGCGCGCCCCTTCGCGGCGAGCAGGGCCTCCACGGTGCGCTTGCCCTCGACGACCGGAGCGGCCGCGAGCACCGGGCGCCTCCGGAGGCGCGCGAAGTAGTCGACCCAGGCATCGGGCAGCGCGAGCCTGCGCGCGGCCACGCTCGCGAGCAGGAGCGCGCCCGCGAGCACCACCAAGAGGCGCGAGAGATCGTCGTAGGCGAAGCGGCGCGTCGGACGGTCGCCGAATATGCCCGCCAGCGTGTCGCGGCGCTTGCCACCGGTGAAGTCGGCGACGCGCCCGAGCAGCGCGAGATCGCTGCCCGTCGGGCGCAGCTCCTCGCCGGCGGTGAGCACGGCGCCCGTGGTACCGACGGGCTCGCCGCTCAGCTCGTCGCGTGCGAGCACGACGTAGGTGCCGGGGCGCTCGAGCGGCAGGTTCGTCGAGTACACACCCGCGCCCGAGGGCTCGAGCGCGATCTCGCGCGCGTAGCCGCCCGGGCCGCCGACCTTGGCGATGAGCCTGCGGAACGACTGCGCGCGCCCGTCTTCGCCGAGCACCGTCGCGCGCACGTGGAGCTGCCCGCCCGCGGTGTCGGCCTCGAGCCTCACGCGCTCGTCTTCGCCTTTGCGCGAGAGATCGCGCGCCGTCTGCACCATCATGCGCGCAGCACCCGGCCAGGCAGACCACTTGGTCCCCCAACGGTCTTTGAGATCGCTGGTGAAGGCGCCCGCGCGCCCCACACCCACCGACCAGGTCGCGAGCACGGGGTCGGACTCGGGGCCGCTCAGGTGCAGGCTGGCGCGCGACTTCGGGATGGTGACCACGTAGCCGCCGAGCGGCGGCGCCTCACCGAAGTCGATGCCCATCGCGGCGTTGCCGGGCGTGACGAGCGAGACTCGGAAGGGCTCCTCGACGATGGCGCTGCGCGCGGCGAGGATCGTCTCCTGGGCGAAGACGGCCGGCAGGCGCGTCGCGTCCTCGACGAGGTAGAAGCGCCCGCCGCCGATGCGCGAGAGCTCCTCGAGCGCCGGCACGTCGCTGCCCTGCCCGAGCGCGACGACGCTCGTCGTGATGCCGCGGCTCTTGGCCGCGGCGGCGAGCGGCTTCGCGGGTGGCATGTCCTCGGCGTCGGCGCCGTCGGCGAAGAGCAGGACGTGCTTCAGGTTGACCTTCTCGCGATCGAGCGCGGAGTAAGCGGCCTCGAGCGTGATCGGCACGAGGATGCCGCCGCCACCGACCTGCACGGTGCGGATCGCCGTGTCGATCTTGTCCTTGTCGACCACCGGGCCGAGCGGCACGCTCCACTTGATCGCGGTGTCGACGTGCAGCACGCCGAGCCGGTCGCCCGGGCCGAGCAGCGCCGCCGAGCGGGCCGCCGCCTCGTTGGCGAGTTCGAGCTTGGTCTTGTCGCCGACCGTGGCGCCCATGGACCCCGAGATGTCGATGCCGATCACCTCGGCGAGGCTCGCGCGACGCTGCTCCTGCTTCAGATCGAAGCTCACCGGCGAGACCTCCTCGATCGGGGTCTTGCCGTATCCGCCGGGACCCATCGAGCGATCGCCGCCCATGAGCAGCAGCCCGCCGCCGAAGTCGCGCACGTAGCTCGCGAGCGCCTCGAGCTGCGGAGGGCTGATCTGCGAGGCGGCGATGTCGCTCAGCACGACGAGGTCGTAGCGGGCGAAGGTGCCCAGATCCGCCGGCACGCCGGCCGGCCCCTGGACCTCGACGCGGAACGAGGCCTTCTCGAGCGAGGAGGCGACGAAGCCCGCCTGGCCTGGGTCGCCCTCGAGCACGAGCGCCGAGGCCTCGCCACGCACACGCACGAAGCTGCTCGCGGCGTTGTCCTCGCCGCTCCAGTCGAGCGAGGGATCGAGCGCGGTGATCTCGACGTCGTAGCGGTGGAGCCCAGCGTCGGGCAGCTTCTGCCGGAGCCGGAGCACGTCCTCGCCCTTGGCGACGTCGATCTCGCCGCGCTGCACGAGCTCGCCGTCGAGCTTCACCCGCACCTCGACCCGGGTGGCCTCCGGAGCGCTCGTGACGACGCGCAAGTCGATGGGCTCGCCGGCGTCGCCGCGCGAGGGCGCGCGAACGGCGACGAGGCGCACGTCGGGCACGTCGCGCTGCTCGAGCGGCACGACGTCGACGGGGATCTCGGCCGCGACCGAGGCCGCCGCCGCGCGCATCACGTCGCCGCGCGTGGCGACGCCGTCGCTCAGGAGCACGATGCGCGCCGCGGAGTCTGCGGGCACCTCGGCGAGCGCGCGCCGCAGCGCGGCCTCGAGGTCGGTGCCGTCGCGTGGCACGGCGATCTTCTGGCCGGTGGCGGGCTCGGCCTTGGTGCGCGCCGGCTGCTCGGTGGAGGCGCTCGCGCCGAAGACGACCACGGCGACGCGGTCGTCTTCGCGCATGCCCAGCTCGGCGACGCCCAGCTCGCGCGTGATGCGCTCGTCGGCCTGAGGCACGAGATCGACCGATCGGCTGCGGTCGAGCGCGACGACGATCGTGAGCCTGTCGAGTGGCCGGCCGAGCTCGAGCCCCACGACGGCGAGCGAGGCGGTGAGGACCGCGAGCGAGGTGCCGAGCTCGGCGAGCACGCGCCGCACGCGCGCCGAGCGCCCCTGCTCCGCGCCCGCGAGGCGCGCTGCCGCGAAGGCCATCGCGAGCGGCACGAGCGCGACGAGCGAGGGGCGCAGCAGGCGGAAGTAGAGCTCAGGCAGGATCCGCAGCCACACGGCCAGCGCGTGGAGCGCCGGCAGGAGCGAGATCGCGAAGGCCGCGGCGAGCACCGGGCGCTGGCGCATGCGCGGCCCGACGAGCCGCAGGTACACCGCGACGGCCGCGACGAAGGCGAGCGCCACTGCGTAGGGGAGGAGCTGCTCGGGTCTCATGACGCCGCCCTCCGCTCGGGCAGGCGCGGCTCGGCGAGCGGCGAGGTCTTGGGTGCGCGGGGCTTCTTCGTATGGTGCCAGATCTCCGCGAGCAGGAGCGCGAGCGCGAGCGCCGCCGCGACGAAGCCGAGGTCTCGGTGTCGCTGAGGCAGCTCCGAGGCAGCGCGCGCGGTGACGTTGGGCGCGGCCGAGAGATCGGTGCGCTTGGAGAGGTTGCTCTCGGCCTCGCTCGCGAGGTTGACGGGCACGACCAAGGTGCCTGCCGCCGGGCCGCTCCACTCGAAGCGGTAGAGCCCCGCGCGCGCGACGTTCGGGACGACGACGATGCCGCCCCGCGAGGCGAGCTCGAGCGGGGCCTCGCCGGGCGCATTCACCCGGACCTCGGTCGCGCTGTCCGGCAGGATGACGCGCAGTGGCTCGCCGGTGCCGCCCGCGCCGACGATGCCGCTCATGCGGTGCGCTCTCGCCTGCTCGATGACGTTGCGCACGAACAGCACGAAGGAGGCCTTGAGCGGCCAGTCGCTCTGGCCGACGTCGAAGCCCACGACGGTGACCTGTCGCGAGGGCGTCGACGCGTCGGCGACGAGCACGCCCTCGCGTGCGCGCACCAGCGCCTGCGAGGCGCTCTCGGGCAGGAGGGCCTGCGCGCGCGCGATGCCCACGCCGTCGAGCGAGAGGAAGCGCATGCGCGGATCGGCCGCCTCCCAGGAGGTGATGAGCGGGGCGGAGAGCTCCTCGCCCACACGCAGCCCTTGGCATTCGCCCGGTGGCGGCGCGACCACGAGCAAATCGCCGCCGGGCGGACGCGCAGGGCAGGCCCCGTCGACGACGACGAGCGCGCCCGGGTCGAGCCCGGTCGACGCGAGCAGCTCGGCCACCCCCAGCCTGCGCAGCTCCACGCCCGGATCGCTCGCGAGCGCGCGCTCCAGCCACGCGCTCGCCTTCGCAGCCTCGGGCGCGGCGAGCACGACCGGGAGCTTGTCGCCGGCGGGCACGCGCCCATAGGCGACGTCGTCGACCGGGAGGGCGTCGTGCGGTGAGACGTCGAAGACGAGGCCCTTCTCGTAGTCGCCGGGCGTGATGGCGAAGTCGAGCACGACGGGGACGCGCTCCCCCGCGGGCAGCAGCAAACGACGCGACGCGAGCACGTCCGAGGCGTTGTCCTGGCGCATCGTGACGTAGACCTCGCGCGCGGCCCTCCCGTAGTTGGCGACGAGGAGGAAGGCCTGCACCTGCTCGCGCTTGCTCACAGGATCGATCCCGGAGCGCACGTCGGTGCGCACGATCGCGGTGTTGTCGACCTCGTCCCCGACCGTGAGCACCTCCACGGGCAGACGCGCAGTCTCGAGGCCCGAGGAGCGCGCGAGGTAGCCGTCGGTCACCACGATCACGCGCGCTCCGTCGAGGCCCTCGAGGCGATCGGTGGCGAGCGCGACCGCAGCGGCGAGATCGCCCTCCACCTCCTGCACGGCGAGCGCGTCGATCGCCGACTCGATGCGACGCGCGTCGCGATCGAGCGGCGACGCGATGCGCGCGTCGCGCCCGGCCTCCACGACCAGCACCTGCGCCCCGGGCGGGAGGGCGCGCACGAGCTCCTTGGCGACGAGCTTGCCCCGATCGAGGCGCGTCGCTCGGTCGCCCGAGCCCGCGCCTTCGCCGCCTTCGGCCGCCATCGAGGCGCTCACGTCGACGACGACGGCCACGTGATCACCCACGAGCTCGGCGCCCTCGATCGAGGGCCGCGAGAGCGCGAGCGCCAGGAGGATGATCGCGAGCGCCTGCAGGATCAGCGAGGCCTGCGCGATGAGCTTGCGGAAGGGCGCCTTGGCGAGCAGGTCGCGCTCGGCCGACTTCCAGAGCCAGGTCGAGGGCACGACGAGGCGCTTGCGCTTGATCTTGAGGATGTAGAGCACCACGAGCGGCGCGAGCAGCCCGAGCAGCAAGAGGCCCTTGGGGTCGAGCAGCGAGCCGCCCACCTCAGTCGATCTCCCGCGCGACGAAGCGGCGCAGCGCCTCTTCGAGGGACTCGTCGGTGCGCACGCGCACGTAGGTGGCGCGGTGCTTGCGCGCGAAGCGGCGCAGCTCCTCGCAGAGGCCGGTGAACCTGAGCAGGTAGGCCTCGAGCGCCGCCGCATCCATCGTGACCTCGACGAGCTCGCCGGTCTCGGCGTCTTCCAGCGCGAAATCGCCGTCGTAGGGCGGGTCGACCTCCTCCTTCGCCACGACGTGCACCAAGGCGAGGTCGTGCCCCGCGCTCACCGCGCGCGAGAGCGCACGATCGACCGGCCCGCGATCGAGAAAATCGGAGACGACGATCAACATGCCGGGGCGGCTCGCGCGTCGGAGCACGCCGTCGACGGCGGAGGCGAGGTCGGTGCCGCGGCGTGGCTCCACCGCGTCGATGGCGCGCAGCCAAGCGGGCAGACCGCTGCGACCGCGCGCGGGCAGGTTCTCTCGCTCGAGCCCCTCGCCTCCGACGAGCAGCTGTGCGCGCTCGCTGCGCGCGAGCGCGAGGTAGCCGAAGGCCGCCGCGAGCTTGCGCGCCACGTCGAGCTTGCGAGGTTCGCCGTGGTCCATCGACGCCGAAGCGTCGCAGAGCACGCGCACGACGACGTCCTCCTCGGCGCGGAAGATCTTGAGCACCGGCTCGCCCGTGCGCGCGTAGGCCGCCCAGTCGATCCGGCGCAGGTCGTCGCCGGGCGCGTAGGCGCGGTGCTCCTGGAACTCCGAGGAGCCGCCGCGGCGCTTGGCGACGTGCTCGCCGGCGCCGCCGGAGCGCGCGCGGATCTCGAGGCGGCGCCGCAGCACCTCGAGCTCGCGCACGAAGCCAGCGTCGAGCAGTGCGGAGGGAGCGCGCTCGGCCATCGCGGAGCATCGAGGCCAGCGCTAGGCCGGGCCCTCGCCTCCCTGGGGCTCGCCACCGGCGGGCGCGCGCGCCTCGGCCTCGGCGAGCAGCGCGGCCTCCATCGCGGCGTCTTCTTCGGCGAGGCGCTGCTCCGCTTCGGCGAGCGTGCGCTCGAACTTCGCGACGATCTCGCGCGACTTGCGCCCGGCGACGACGAGCAGCGTGAAGCCGAGCACCACCCAGAGGGCGGACATGCCCCAGCCCGAGAGGTAGACGACGTCGGGCTTCGAATCGCCGAGCAGCGCGAAGGCGAAGAAGGGCGAGGGCGAGGCGACCGCGAGCGCCTCGTCGCTGCGCGCGATGGCGCCGCCGATCGCCGCGACGATCCACGGCACGACCGCGATGGCGGCCATCGTCACGAAGAGCAGCACACGCGCGGGCGTGGGGGCGCTCGCGCGCGCTCGCAGGAAGGCGCCGGCGCCGACGACGAAGACGTAGAAGCTCGCCGCGTAGGAGCCGAAGCGGATGATGCCGTCGGGAGACTTCGGCGTGTAGTAGGGCATCGACGAAGGCGGCGTCGACAGCAGGATGTACGCCGCGACGAAGGTCGTGAGCGCGAAGGCCGGCAAGAGGCCGATGAGCTGCAGCTCCGCGGCGCGCACGAGGCCCGGCCCGAAGAACCGACGGATCGCGCCGGCGCCGCTCCTCTCCCAATCCATCGTGACCCGCCGCGAGGGGCCCACGGGCTCACCCGCGAAGACGAAGGCGCAGAAGGCGGCGTACATGCTGAGCAGCACGAGCGCGAACACGCCGAAATCGTCGACGTCGTTGGCGGGCACCGAGTACAGCGCGAGCACCGCGGTCGCGGTGAGCAGCAGGCTCGAGACCGCGAACCAGTGCTTCATGCCGCTCGAGCGATCGTCGTTGTTGCCCGAGAGGTTCGCGACGGTCGTCTCGTAGAAGAACCACGCGGGCAGCACCACGAGGATGGCGGGCAGACCCACGAGCAGGACGAGGTACTCGAAGCCGAAGCTGCCTCGCACGTAGGCCATCGGCAGCCAGACCGGCGGCCCCTCGGGCACCGCGGCCCAGAGCCTGTGTATGGCGGTGCTCATCGCGGGCCCACCGAGGCCGTAGACGAAGAGGCTGATCGGCACCGAGAGCAGCAACGTGAGCACGATCGCTCCGCGAGAGCTCGCCATCTTGGAGCTCAAGGCGAGCCCGAAGGCCACCGAGAGCAGCGCGAAGATGAAGAGGAAGACGAAGGCGATCGCGACCTCGAGCGCCTGCACGCCGCCGAAGAGGAAGCAGAGCGCTCCGACCGGCGCGAGCGTCACGATGTAGGTGCCGATCGCGGTGAAGGCCGCGAGGAACTTCCCCCTGGCGATGACCTGCGGGCGCAGGCCCGTGAGCAGCACGGCCTCCCAGGTCCGGCCCTCGCGCTCCGAGGCGATGGCGTTGGCCGCGAGCGCCGGTCCGACCCAGGCGACCAGGAAGAACGCGATGGAGAAGAAGGTGTTGAAGGTGGCGAGACCGACCTTGTCGCTCGCCACCTGATCGCTCAGCACGCCACCGACCGCCGCGATGATGAGCGTCACGAACATCGTGATCGCCATCAGGATGAAGGGCGTGCGCGTGAGGCGCGCCGACTGCCGCAGCTCGCGGATCCAGATCGGGTTCGGATCGGCGCGCCAGATCGCGATGCGGTGGCGCGCGCGGTCGACGGCGCGCTGCGAGGCGGGCGCGGGCGGGATCGTCTCGCCGGTCTGGACGCTCATTGCATCTCTCCGCGCGTGACCTCGAGGAAGATGCGCTCGAGCTCGTTGCGCTCCTGCTCGACGCCGAGGATGCCGACGTTGTTGCGCACGAGGTGCGCGACCATGTCGGCGATGCGCGCCTCGGGGCCGTCGATCGTGACGACGGCCATTCCATAGGACAGCTCGATGTCGACGACGCCCGGCCCACCCCGCAGGAGGGAGGCGACGTATTCGGGCTGGCCGAGGATCTTGAGCTTCACGCGGCGCCGCACCGCGATCGAGGGCTGGGGCGCCTGCGCCTGCAGCGGCGCGCCGGCCACGGCACCGGGGTGGAGCTGTGCCGGGTGCACCTGGCCCGACTGGAGTTGTGCCGGGTGCGCCTGGCCCGACTGGAGCTGTGCCGGGTGGACCTGGCCCGGCTGGAGCTGAGCGCCGCGGACGAGCTCGGCCTGCGCTGCGGGCGGCGCGTGGCCGATCGCCTGCGCTGCGCGCTGCGCCTCGAGGCGCGCGCCGATCTCGCCGATCGGCCCGCAGACGAGGATGCGCCCTCGCTCGAGGATGCCCACCGAGGTGCAGACGTCGCTCAGCTCGGTGAGGATGTGGCTCGAGAGCAGGATCGTCTTGCCGAGCGAGCGCAGCTCGAGCAGCAGGTTGCGCATCTCGATGCGCGCGCGAGGGTCGAGATCGCTCGCGGGCTCGTCGAGGATGAGCACCTTCGGATCGTGGAGCAGGATGCGCGCGAGCTGCAGCCGCTGCTTCTGGCCCTTGCTCATCGTCGCCACGAGCTTGTCGCTCAGCGGGCCGAGATCGGTGAGCTCGAGCACGGCGTCGACCACCGTGGCCGAGGGCACGCGGAAGGCGTCGGCGAAGAACTCGAGGTACTCGCGCACCGTGACGCGCTCGTAGACGCCGGCGTGGTCGGGCATGTAGCCGATCACGCGGCGCACGGCCTCCGGGTCGACCGTGACGTCGATGCCGTCGACCTCGACGCGCCCGGCCATCGGCTCGAGCAGGGTCGCCATGATGCGGATCGTCGTCGTCTTGCCGGCGCCGTTGGGGCCGATGAAGCCGAAGATCTCGCCCTGGGGCACCTCGAAGCAGACGTCGCGTAGCACGTCGAAATGGCCGAAGCGGTGCCACAGATGACGCACGCGCAGCGCGGGTGGGCCGAGCGACACGGGTGGCTCGTAGCTCGCCTGCGAAGCGAAGCTCACGCCGAGCTCGGGGGCCTGCTCGGCGCTCAAGGCGCACCTCCCCAGCCGGTGACGCGCACGAGCAGTCGCGCTCGCTGCACCTCGACACCGCCGTCGACCGTCTTGCCTTCGCCGCCGTCGATCTGCGCGAGCAACACCGGCACGCGCTCGGGCCACCAGTCGACGTCTTCTCCGGCCGATTGGCCGATCGCGCGCCAGGCCTCACCGAGCTCTCGCTCGCCGAGCTCGTCGAAGGCCTCGACGATCATGCCCGGAGAGAGGTCGCGCACCGTGACGGCCCCGGCGGAGCGAGACACGATGCCTCGCTGCCAGTCGAGAAAATCGCTGCCGCCGGACTTCATGTCGCCGGAGCTGAGGCGCTCGCCGTCGCCGAGGCTCTCGGCGCGGAAGAAGCGCCCGCCCGGCGTGCGCAGGACGAGGCCGCGCAGCGCGCGCCCGGTGCGGTTCTTGATCGTGACGACGTCGCCGGGCTCCTCGAGCAGCGTGATGCCGTCGCCGATCGAGGCGAGGCCGTCTTCGCGCACGACGACGGTCTCGGCGGGCATGGTCTCGAGGCCGACGAGGCGCACACCTTCGCGGTCGACCTCGAACCTCGTGGGTCGATCGAGCTCCGCCGCGATGGCGATCGCGCTGGTGAGCTCGGTGGTGCGCACCGAGAGCGTGTCGGCGTCGGGCCCGAAGAAGCCTCGATAGCGCCGCACGACGGCGCGCGGCATGCCCGCGCCCGCGTCGACGATCGCGAGGTGGTGCACGCGACGGCCGAGGCCCTTGGCGAAGACGCCGATCAACACGACGAGCAAGAAGGTCCCGAACGAGGCCACGGGCAGCCAGCGCAGCGCGGCGAGCGGACGGTTGCGCTTCTTCGCCGCGCTGAAGAGCACCGGGCCGGCCAACACGGCATAGAGACAGATGAGGATGGTCGCGATGCCGATGCCCCAGCGCGCCGTGCGGTTGGGATCGAGCTGCTTGCGCACGCCGTCGTAGGGGTCGAAGCTCCCGAATGGGCCGGCGTAGTAGCCATAGTTGGGCTCCGCCGAGCGGCCGAGCGGCGCTATGACGAGCGCCTGGCGATCGAAGGCGCGGCGCGCGAGCTCGCCGAGGCGCACCTGCACGAAGGGATCTTCGAGGTGTGCAGGCTTCGACGGATCGAAGGAGAGCAGCACGACCTCGCCGAGGCCGTAGGTGGCGGAGGCACCGAAATGGGAGGGCGCGAGGTTGCCGCCGCGGTGACCGCTCAGCCGCAGCTCCTCCCTCGGCGGCGAGGGCGGCGGCGGGTTGCGCGCGCCATAGGGGGCGGTGGCGCCGGGGCGATGAGGCCAGGGCAACACGGTGCGCCCGAGCTCGCTGATCGGCGCGGCCTCGGCCTCGCCGCCGAGCATGGCGGCGAGCGTGGGGTGGCGCAGATCTTCGGGTTTGCTCACGCCGATCGCCAAGGTGCCGCCGGCGAGCACGAAGCTCGCGAGCGCCTCGAGCTCGGCGCCGTCGAGCCGCGTGAGCAGCTCGCTCGGCGCGAGCACGAGCTGCGTGCTCGCGTAGCCGATGCCGTGACGCGGGAGCACGGGCGCGCCCGTCGCCGGGTCGATCGACGCCGAGGCCACCTTGAGGCGCACCTCGCCGCCGCCCCAGCGCCCCCCGTAGGCGGAGGGCTGGAAGTCGGTCGTGAGCGGGAGCCCGTCGATCACGGCGCGCGTGCGCGGCGGGTCGTAGAGGTCGGTGATGCGCACGGCCGCGTCGTAGCCGCCGACGAGCTCGCGGCTCGTGATCATGCGACCGTTCTCGCTGACGACCTCGGCGCGGATCGTGTCGCGCAGATCGGCGGGGATGTGGATCGTGGCGACCGCGCCGGCGGCGACGGTGAAGGGCGCGACGACGCTCTGGTTGCGGCCGTAGCCGATGCTCTGGAGGCGGACCTCACCCTTGACGGGCTGCGTGTCGTTGTTGCGGATGCGGGCCAGCAGCTCGACGTAGCCGCCGCCGAAGGTCGAGCCTCCGGTGTCGAAGATGCTGCCGACCTCGGCCGAGACGCCGCTGAGCTCGGAGCGCTGCTGCGCGGGTGGCTCGACGAGGCCGCCGTGCGGCGGCACGGGCAGGGGCTCGGGCGAGGTGGCCGAGGCGAGGCCGGCGGCGAGCGAGGTGGCGGCCGCGAGCGCGAGCGCGACCCATCGCGACGCGCGCGTGGCGGCGCGGAGCTCAGCGGGTCGCGGCACGCTCGACGTCCTCCGGGCGCGAGGGGACCGCCTCGACCAGCGCGTCGACCACTCGATCGGTGGTCGTGCCGTCGGCTTCGCCCTCGAAGGAGCGGATCAAGCGGTGGCGCAGCACGGGCTTCGCGACGCGCTGGATGTCGGCGAAGGCGACGTTCGCGCGCCCCTCGAGCAGCGCGACGGATTTCGCCGCGAGCACGAGCGACTGCGCGCCACGCACGCCGGCACCATAGCGAACCGCGCTGCGCACGAGCGGCGGCGCGGACTTCGCCTCGGGATCGCTCGCGCCGACGAGGCGCGCTGCGTAGCGCATGACGGGCTCGGCCACGGAGACGTCGCGACAAGCTTGCTGGAGCGCGAGCACCTCGTCGCGCGCGAGCACGCGCGGCGGATCGCCCATGCCGCGGCCGGTCGTGCGCGCGAGGATGCGCGTCATCTCGTCTTCGGTCGGCGAGGGCACGAGCACCTTGAGGAGGAAACGATCGAGCTGCGCCTCGGGCAGCGGATAGGTGCCCTCCATCTCGATGGGGTTCTCGGTGGCGAGCACGAAGAACGGCGCCTCCATCGCGTGACGCACGCCGCCGATCGTGCAGGCGTGCTCCTGCATCGCCTCGAGCAGCGCGCTCTGCGTCTTCGGGGTGGCGCGGTTGATCTCGTCGGCCAGCACGATCTGCCCGAAGATCGGGCCCTTGTGCAGCGAGAAGTGCCGCGTGCCGTCGGCCGCGGTGACGAGCACGTTGGTGCCGGTCACGTCGCTCGGCATGAGATCGGGCGTGAACTGGATGCGTGAGAAGCGCAGCTCGAGGCAGGACGCGAGCGTGCGCACGAGCAGGGTCTTGCCGAGGCCGGGTGCGCCCTCGAGCAAGACGTGCCCACCCGCGATGAGCCCCCACAGGACCTGCGACACGACTTCGTCCTGCCCGACGAGCACCTCGCCGATCGCCTCGCGCAGACGCGCGCTGGCGCGCCGAGCGGTGTCGAGTCGCGCTTCGAAATCGGAGGCTTCGCTCATGCGCGCAGAAGGCTAGCCGAAGTCGTCGGCCGAAGGCGCGCCGTCGAGGCGAGCTCGGGACCCTGCGCCGCGTGCGCCGTTCGCGTGGCGTTCATGGCTCGAAGTAACGCCCGACCTGCTCGCGGTACTCCTCGGGCACGTCGCTGCGGTTCACGCCGCTCACCTCGCCGGGGCCGGCTGCGCCCAGCGCGCCCATGCCCTGCGCGTTCGCCGTCTCACCCGGGCGAGCGGAGGTGCGCCCTAGCGAGGTCCCCGGCATCGTGCCGCCGGGCAAGAGCTGCGTGCCCGCGTGCGCGCGCAGCTCGCCGCCGGGCAACTTCTGTGTGGCCTCGCCCGGGCCCTTGCCGTTCGCCCCGGGGCTCGAGTCGCCGCCCGGCCCGCCCGGGCCTTGCCCACCCGGGGAGTCCTTGCCCGAGCCCTGCCCACCTTGCTGGCCCTGCCCGCCTTGCTGGCCCTGCCCACCTTGCTGGCCCTGCCCGCCCTGCTGGCCCTGCCCGCCCTGCTGGCCCTGACCACCCTGCTTGCCCTGGCCACCCTGCTGGCCCGGCATGGGCATCGGCATGGCGCCGAGACCGCGCTGCGCTTCGCCGAGCCCACGCTCGGCCTCCTCGAGCTTGCGCTGCCGCTCGGCTTCGCTGCCCTCGGGCGGCTTCTTCGCCATCTCCTCGAGCTGCTTGCGGAGCTCCTCCATGCCCTCGGGGGTGCTCAGCTTCTCGGCGAGCTCCTTCAAGCCCTCGAGGTCCTGCGGCATCGCGTCCGGATCGGCTTCGAGCTCGGCGAGCTGCTGCTGGAGCTGCTTCTTCATGTTCTCGGCGAGCTGCTTGCGCTGCTCCTCGCTCATGCCCGAGAGGGCCTGCTCGAGCTTCTCGGCGAGCTTGCGCTGCGACTCCGGGTCGCCCGTCTCGTTCATGCCCGCGAGCGCCTTCGCGCCCTCTTGGCCGAGGCCCTCGCCGAGGGACTTCGACAGCTCGCGCAGGTTCTGTGAGCGCTTCTCGAGCTGCTCGATCAGCTTCTTCTGCTCGCGCAGCATCTTGGCGACGTCCTTCGCGCCCTCGCGCTCGGCCGCCTCCGCCGCCTCTTCGAGCGCGCGTTTGGCCTGCTCGCGCGCCTCCTTCTCGGTCTGGTTGGCGAGCCGCTGCATCTCCTCGTCGAAGGCGGTGAGATCACGATCGCCGAGCGCCTTCTGCGCGCGCTCCAGGCTCGGGTGTTTGCCGAGCTGCCCGAGCGCGGCCTCGAGGCCGCGCCGCTCTTCGCCCTCGCCGAGCGAGAGGCGCTCGGCCGCGAGCGCGTCGGCGAGCTTCGCGAGGTCGGCGCGCACCTCTCGCTCCGGCGCGCCTCGACGCAGGCGCTCGCGCAGCTGGCGGGCCTGATCGGCGAGCTCCTTGAGGCGCTTCTTTTGAGCGTCGTCGCGCGCCTCGAGCTCGGCGAGCGCCTCGATCTTCTCGAGGCCCGGCACCTCGCCGGCCTTCATGAGCTCGGTGCCTGGTGCGGGCGGAGGCTCGGGCGGCGCTGGCGGCAGCGGCACGAGCGAGATGGCCACCGCGGCGGCGAGCCCCACGGGCAAGAGCGCGTGCAGACGCGAGGCGACGCGAGGCCGCCACACCGAGGGGGACGCCGCGTCGAGCGCGCGCTCGGCCTGATCGAGCACGACGGCGCGCGCGTCGCCGCCCGCGTCGCTGCCCTCGCGCACGAGCACCGCCGTGGTGATGCGCTCGTCGGCGCCGATCTTCGCGTCGAGGTAGAGCGCGACGTCCTCGTCGCTGAAGCGGCGCCTGCGCCCGAGCTCCGCGCCGATCGCCGCGCCCAGGAGCGCGCCCGCGCCCGCGGCGATCGGCCTCAGCCAGCCCTCGCGCGCGTACCAGAGCCCCGCGCTGCAGGCGGCGCCGACGACGAGCCCGAGCGCGAGGCCGCCGAGCACGCTGCGCAGCCTGAGCGCACCGCGCACCCTCGACGCCGCCTTCGCGAACTTGGCTTCGAAGCCTGCTGCCACCCCGCGATGCTAGCTCGCCGCCCCACGCGAGGCCACGAGGGCCTCGCGCTGCCGTGCAGCGGACCGGGAAGCCGCGCCAACCCCGCCCGCGACGGCCTCCCCTTCCCGCTCAGCCGTCGACCCGGAGGCGCAGCTCGACCGAGGCCACGCGCCGGTCGATGCGCGTCGCCGCGTGACGGAGGCAGCGCTCGACGAGGCTCGCCCACGCGACGTCGCGCTCTGCGCGCGCGAGGTCCTTCGCTTCGAGCCTGAGCAGGTAGCGCAGGAGCGCGCCGCTCTTCGACGGCACGAGCTCGGCCTCGAGCCGGGCCCGCTCGAAGGCGAGCGCGGCGGGCTCGTCGTCGAGCGCGCGTGCGAGCGAGGCGCTCGCGCGCAGCAGCTGCTCCGAGGTGGGCGGGGGCGGCGCCGGTGGCTCGGCGAGCGTGTGATCGCGGTAGGCGCTCGCCCAGCTGCGGCCGATCGCCGGCAGTCGCAGCACGAGCACGAGGCTCGCGAGCTCGGTCGTCGGAGAGCGCACCGCTTCGGCGAAGGCGCGCTCGACCTCTGCGAACCACGCCGCGTCGCGCGTGAGGCGCGCGAAGTCCGGCGCGTCGCAGGCGAGCCCCACGCTCTGCGCTTCGACGCTCCGCAGGCCGATGCGCCAGTCCTCGGCCTTGCGCAACAGCTCGACCTCGGCGCGCCCGACGATCGCCGCGAGCTCCGCCTCGCCGCGCAGCTCGAGCAGCTCGACGACGCCCTGCCTGAGCGCGAGCGTGGCGCTCACTTCCTCAGCCGCCGAGCTTGCGCCGGTTGGTGGCGTACTCGGCGATCGACGCCTCCGCCTCGGCCTCGGCTTCGGCCTGCGCTTCGTAGTGCGCCGCGGAGATCTCCGCGGCGCTCGTGTAGCTCTTCGCCGGGAGCTTGGGCGCTGCGTGCTCGGTGACCACGGCCTCGGCCATCGCGGCGGCCGTCTTGCGACCCGAGAGGTCCTCGAAGGGCTTCGCGAGGTCGAAGATCACCTTGGTGGCGCCCGTCTGCGAGAGGTTCGCGAGCGCCTCGAAGCGCCTCAGCTCCATCGCGCCGGGGGAGTTCGCGAGGATGCCGGCCGCCTCGGCGAAGTTCTTCGCGCTCGCGACGTCGGCCTCGCTCTTGATGATGACGTAGGTGCGGTCGCGCTCGGCGATCGCGGCCTTGGCGAGCACCTCCTGCATCTGCGGAGGCAGCTGCACGTCTTGCAGGCCGATGAGCTCCACGTGCAGGCCCCACTGGTTCACGACCGTCTCCACCTGCGCGCGCACCTTGGCGGCGATCTCCTCGCGGTGGGAGAGCAGCTCGTCGAGCGGCGTCTCGCCGACCACGTCGCGCAAGACGACCTTGGCGCGGTCCTTCACCGCGGCTTCGTAGTTCTCGACCGCGAGCGTCGCTTTCTCGACGTCGGTCACGCGGTAATAGACGACTGCGTCGACCATGGTCGTGACGTTGTCGCGCGTGATGACCATCTGCCGGAGCAGATCGCGGTTGCGAGTGCGTGTGTCGACCCGGCGCAAGGCCTGGATGAAGGGCAAGACCAGCGTGAGCCCGGGTGTCGCGCGCCCGGTGTACTTGCCGAGCGTGAACTTCAGGCCCACCTCCCACTGGTTGATCTGCTTGACCCCCAGGAAGACGTAGAGCGCGAGCAACCCCAGCGCGATCGCGAAGCCCATGGTGCGCTGAGGCTAGCAGACGGCCGAGCCCCGCTGCGGCGAGCTTGCTGGTCCGCCGACGAGCGACGACGATGGCCGGCGTGGAAGGGCCGCTCGAGTCACCGGAGCTCGGCGCGATCGTGCTCGCCGGTGGTCGGAGCCGGCGCATGGGGCGGGACAAAGCGAGCGTCGAGCTCGGCGGCCTCTCGTTGCTCGAGCGGGTCGTGTGTGGGGTCGCGCGCTTCGCGGGGCCGGTCGTGGTCGTCGCGCGGGCAGGCCAGGCGCTACCGGTGCTGCCTGCGAGCGTGCTCGTGGTGCACGATCCCATCGAAGACCTCGGCCCACTCGCCGGGCTCGCAGCCGGGCTCGCCGCGCTCGGCGCGCGCCGCGAGTGGGCCTACCTGACCGCGACCGACATGCCGTTTCCTTCCGAGGCGGTGGCGAAGCGCCTCTACGAGCTCGCCCGCGCGCACGGCGGGCTGGCCGCGGTGCCGACGCTCGAGGGCCGCGCGCAGCCGCTCGCCGCGGTGCTGCACCGGAGCGCGCTCGCCCAGATCGAGCGCCTGCTCGCGATGGGCGAGCGCCGCCTGCTCGCGCTCGTCGCGGCGCTCGATGCGAGGCTCGTCGACGCGCGCGAGCTCGGCGCCGACGCCGACGTCGCGCGCGAGGATCCGGAGCTCGACGCGCTGCGCGACCTCGACACGGAGGAGGATCTCGCCTGGGCCGAACAGCGCCTCGAGGCGAGAGCTCAGCGCGCGCTCGAAGGGCTCGGGTAGAGCCGCTCGCGGACCACCGACGAGGGTGCACCAGCGCGCTCCACGCGGCACCTGACGAGCACGCCGCGCGCGTCGAGCTCGCAGTCGCGCAGCACCTCGTCGCGGCTGCGGACGAGCAGCTCCTTGGTGCGGGCGTCGCGCTCGAGCTCGCGCGACTCGATCACCGAGACCTCGCGACCGCGGCCGAGCCCGCCGAGCTCGCTCCACGCGAGCTTGGCGCGGCCGCCCGCGCCGGCTCGATCGAGCGCGCTGCGGATCGCTGGCGCCATCGAGAGCTCGGTGGTGAGCGGCGAGCTCGTCTGCACCGGAGCCATCTGATCGCGCCCGCCGACGAGCACACGCATCACGTAGCTCTTGGGCGCGCGGCGCACCACGCCGACGTCGACGGCGCTGCCCCGGCTGTCGCGGGTCGCGATCGTCGCCTCGGTGACCTCGTTCGTGGCGTCGAGGCGCAGGCCGCTCACGGTCTCGGTGACGAGCAGCTCGCCCTTCTCGATCGAGGCCGTGAGCGACACGCCCAGCTCTTCCGCCGGGCCTCCAGAGGCGGGCGTGCGCGCGCGCAGCCTGTGCTCGACGTCGAGCTGTGGGCCCCCTTGCGTCGAGCCGTGG
Organism: uncultured Polyangiaceae bacterium; assembly: GCA_938004785.1. GTDB lineage: Bacteria > Myxococcota_A > Polyangia > Polyangiales > Polyangiaceae > CALKVW01. The sequence goes on along the minus strand of CALKVW010000264.1, from coordinate 3,827 downwards.
ACCCGCACGACGTCGACGTATTCAGCGGGCTTCTCCGCGATCCCACCGAGCCCGCCGAAGAGCAACCTGGTCGAGGTCTCGAAGGCTGTGCCGTCGTCGCCGCCGAGGTGGGTGCAGAGCGCCGTGTCGGACTCGCCGATCGCCATCGCAAAGCGGATCGTGCCCACACGCGCGCCGCCGTTCGAATCGTCGACCTCGAGCGCGTAGCGCAGCACGAGGCGCTCGTCGACGTGGCTCACCGAAACCTGGATCGCCGTCGTTCGATGCTTCTCGACGAGCTTGGCGACGCCAGCGACCGCCTCCACCGCCGAGAGGCGCGCAGCGCGAAGGTGGCAATCGATGGGGCGCGCGTGGCCGATGGGGATCTTCAGCGTGGCGCGCGCGGAGCCCTCGGCGTCGGCCCCGCGCTCCTTCTCGATGCTCGGCGCGCTGGACGCGAACACCTTCGTGCGCAGCCTCCCGCCGAAGCCGACGAGCTCGTGCTCGCGCCAATCCAACGCAGACGCCGCCACTTCGGACGGCGACGGCTCGGATGCGCCGGACGCCGCAGGCGAGACCTGCGGCGCACCCGACACGGTCGCTGCGCTCGACGAAGCGCCCATCGCAGGGGGCGCTTCGACGGCGAGCGGTGCAGCCCCGCCGCAGGCCGCGAAGACGCCCACGAAGCCGAGGCCCGCGCACGCACTCCGCAGGACGGCAGCGAGACGATCACGGCGCCCGACCTCGCGCGTGACATCCATGCGAGGCTCGCGGATCAGCCGCCGCCCTGGCCACCTTCGCCGCCGCCACCTGCGCCGCTGCCGCCGACGCCGCCTCCGCCCTCGCCGCTCTCGTCGAGGTCGTAGGCGAAGAGCGGCGACGGGAAGGCGTAGACGCAGCCGTCGTCGGTCTGGAAGGAGCCCGCGATGCGCATCTCGACGCGACCGGGTGCGGTCGTCCACGTCAGCGGCGCGCCGACGTAGACCAGATCGCTGCCCTCTTGGGTGACGGTGAAGGCGAGCTGCGCCGGGATCGGCGCGCCGGCGGTGTGCGCGGCGGGCAGCTCGAACTGCATGTTCTGGATGATGCCGGGCGCGCCCACGATGCGGAAGCGGTGCACGATGGCGTCGTTGGCGACGAGCGACTCGGCCTCGGGGCTGCGCTCGGTGATCGTGAGCAGCTCGGGCTCGGCGGTGGTGCCGCAGGTGGGCGTGGAGCCACCGGCGCCGTCAGCGCTGTCGTCGCCGCAGCCGGGTGCGACCGCGAGCGTGGCGGCGAGTGAGAGCGCGAGAAGCGAGAGGGCCTGAGCTCGTTGGATCGTCATGGGTCTTGCGCCGCAGGCTGCCCCGGTGCGCTGCGGCGCACAAGCGCTGGGTGGGCGCTCGGTGCGGCGTTCGGCACGAGTGTCTGCTGGAACGTCTCGCTCGGCGAGGCGCTCCGTGTGCTGGCCCGCTCAGAACCGCGGCGGTCGAGTCTTGGCCGCGTGCGTCGCTCGGAAGTCGTCCGGGAGCGGATCCCAGCGCGAGAGCGCACGAGCGGCGACTGCTAGGTTCGCTTCTTGAACATCGGCGGCGCGGCGCGCGCAGTTCACGACTTCATCGCCTAGACTCATCACTCACCTCGACGCGAAGTGTCGCCGCCAGGCCTAGACGTCGTCGGGGAGCGGGTCCCAGCGCGAGTTTCCGTCGGATGCATAGACAAGCATGCCGTGCTCGCCGTGGCCTGGGATCTCCGCCACTTCGACGCCGAGCTCCCGCGCAAGCAGGGCTTGGACCGACTCCGAGGTCACACTTTCGGGGCCGCGTACGCCGAGCTCGACGGTCCACGGCTTCTCGAAGCCTCCGCGGATCTCGAACCCCCACTGCTCCTCAGGGGCGGCAAGTACGAGCGCCGCTTGGACGCGCGCTCGGGTCGGTTCGGACTGAAGGTAGAACGCAGCATTCATCGAGGTATCTGTCGCAACTTGTACACGCGAACGGCTTCTGCGACGTCTGCTTCTCCAACATCTGCGGCGCGGCGCGCGTAGTCCACCGCGCACTCGATCGACGCCCCGCGCTTCACCGCGGTAACGATGATCTTCAGCGCGAGGTACTCGGGCCGCGTGAACGTCACGAACCCGCTTCCGCTGACCGGGTAGGCCGAGCCTCCCTCCTTCGGATGCCAGCCCTAGACCCGCCCATCGATCTCCACGCGAGGCTTGTCGCCAAGCCACACCGTCCTGCCCTCGCCCGCACGGATGCGCTGGTGGTCCCGAGAGACGTCGTGAACGGACGAGCCCAGCACCACAGTGTTCTCGCGCATGGATCGAGACCCTGCACGGATCCGGTTGATGAAGTGGCGGTCGTTCGGAGGCGCGACAGAGGCCAGCAGCTGGGGGCGTTCGGGAGGTGCCTTCTCGGTCGGCCGCACCTGGAGCGTCTCGATGAGCTCCTCGGCGGGCTTCACTGGAGCAGCGACCCACCTGGCCGCCGCGACCGACGACGCCGCAAGCGCCGGGACCTCGCTCGTCGCCTGCGCCGGCTCTCTGGTGGGCCCCTGGCGAGGCCGGACTGCCGCGGCCGGAGCATCGGTCGCCCCGGAGCCGACTGGCGCGCTGGAGGGCACCTGCGAGCGCGCAGAGCGTCCACGAACCAGCGCGCTGCGGCAGCCGGGGTGGAGCCGCGGGGTGCGCCTCGACGGCTCGGTCCGGGTCGAGAGGCGCACGAGGCACGAAGAGAGTGTGCGAGGCATGCCCGCTTACCTGCCCAGCTCCGCGAGATCTCGCGAGCCACCCTCGGGCGTGCTCCAAGCCGGGTCCACTCCCCGACACGGGCGCGCGGCGGCGCGCGTGCCCGCCATCGTGCTCGTCAGGCAAGGCACCCTGACCGTGCGACGGCACGACCAAGCGTGGCGCCCCGACCACTCGGCGCGCACCTCCGAGCGACACCCGACTGCGCGCCTCGCCGGTCGTCGCGTGCTGGGGGGCGTGGGCGACGACGCGGACCGTGTCGCAAGCACCCGCCACGAAGCGCGGAACGGAGTGCCACGACGCGACATCGTCGCACGCTCTCGGCCGGGCCGCGGTTCAGCCGCCGCCCTCGCCGCTTCCGCCTCCGCCCTCGCCGCTTCCGCCTCCGCCCTCGCCGCTTCCGCCGCCGCCCTCGCCGCTTCCGCCGCCGCCCTCGTCGACGTCGTAGGCGAAGAGCGGCGAGGGGAAGTTGTAGAAGCACCCGTCGTCGGCCTTGTACGGTCCGGCGATGCTCATGTGGACGCGACCAGGCGCAGTGGTCCATCTGAACGGGGCGCTCTCGTAGACGAGATCGTCTCCGTCTTGCGTGATCGTGAAGGTGAGCGCCGCGAGGGTCGGAATCCCGGCAGTGTGTTCCAAGGGCATGAAGAACACGAAGTCCTGGAAGACGCCCGGCGCGTCGATGATCCGGAAGCGATGCACGATAGAGTCGTTCGCGACGCGCGACTCGACCCCAGGGCTGAGCTCGGTGATGGTGAGCAGCTCGGGTCTGTCGCTGGGCTTGCAAGAGGGAGCCGAGCCGTCTGCGCTGTCATTGCCACAGCCCGGTGCGATCGCGAGCGTCGCGCCGAGCGAGAGCACGAGAAGCGAGAGGGTCTGAGCTCGTTGCGTCGTCATGGTTCTCCTCGCGCGCAGGGTGCCCCGCCCAGTGCGCTCGCACAAGCGTGGAGCACAGCGCTTCCGCTCGGCGGCGCGGTGCGATCGCGCCGCCGGTAGCGTCGCGTGCGTGCCGGGAGCGTCTCGTTCGGCGGGGTGCTTCGCGGGGTCGTGTGCGTGTCGCGAGCCTCTCGCTCGGCGGGGCGCTCCGCGGGGTCGCTCTACGGCGCGCGATGGGGCCCCA
>CALKVW010000263.1 GCA_938004785.1 uncultured Polyangiaceae bacterium | reverse complement strand
CCCCGACCCGGCGCGTATGAAACGCCTGCTCTAGCCAGCTGAGCTACCTCGGCATACCGGTGCGAGCCTGTGGCGCGCGACGGCGGCGCGGACTATGGAGCCTCTCTACCAGCCTTGTCAACCGCATCCACACCGCAACCGAACGCCGACCGCCTCGTCGCCATCGCCGAGGTCGCCCGCCCCCACGGCGTGCGCGGGGAGCTCCGGCTCAAGGTCTACAACCCCGACACCGATCTGCTCGGCCGCGGGACCACCGTCGTGCTGCGCGCCCCGGACGCGCGCGAGACGCAGGCGAAGCTCACCGCGGTGCGGCCGATCGAGGGCGCGCTGCTCGTGCGCCTCGACGGCGTGGCCGACCGCGACGCCGCCGAGGCACTTCGAGGCACCCAGCTCTGCGTGCCTCGCTCGAGCTTTCCCCCGGCCGAAGACGGCGAGTTCTACGCGTGCGACGTCGAAGGCGCGCGCGCCGAGCTCGTCGACGGCAGCTCGGTCGGCACGGTTCTCGAGCTGCGCAATTACCCGACCATCGACGTGCTCGTGGTGAAGACCCACGACGACAAGACGCTCGAGGTGCCGCTCACCGACGACTACGTCGCTGCGATCGACGTGGGCGCGTACGTGGTGCGCCTGCACCACGTCGACGAGCTGGGCTGAAACGCGTGCGCGTCAGCATCGTCACGCTCTTTCCCGAGCTCTTCGAGCGCTTCCTCGCGTTGAGCCTCGTGGGCCGTTCGGTCGAGATCGGCGCGGTCGTGCCGGAGCTCGTGCAGCTCCGCGACTTCGGCCTCGGCAAGCACAGGAGCGTCGACGACACCCCCTACGGCGGCGGCAGCGGCATGGTGCTGCGCGTGGAGCCGGTCGTCGCGGCGCTCGAAGAGGTCGACGCTCGGGCCGAGGCGGCCGGGGCGCCGCCTGCGCACCGCGTGCTGCTCTCGCCCCAGGGCGTGCCCTTTCGGCAGCCGATGGCGCATGCGCTCGCCGCGCGCCCCCACGTGGCGCTCCTCTGCGGGCGCTACGAGGGCTTCGACGAGCGCGTGCGCAACTTCGTCCACGAGGAGATCTCGCTCGGCGACTTCGTGATGACCGGCGGCGAGGTCGCCGCGATGGCCATCGTGGAGGCGACCTGCCGCCTGCTCGGCGGCGTGCTCGGCGACGAAGGCTCGGCGATCGCCGAGTCGCACGCCGACGCGCTCGGCGGTGGCCTCGAGTACGCGCACTACACGCGCCCGCTGAGCTTCCGTGGGCTGGAGGTGCCGGAGGTGCTCACGAGCGGCCACCACGAGAAGATCGCCGCGTGGCGCAGCGAGCAGGTCAAGCAGCGCACGCTCGCGCGCCGCCCCGATCTGGCCGGGCGACTCGGGCAGATCGTGATCGACCCGAAGCCCGAGGGCGACAGCCCCGGAGGGCGCAGGCGATGAGGCGCCTCGCGCTCGGCCTCGTGCACCACCCCGTGCTCGATCGACAGGGTGAGCTCAGCACCACGGCGATCACCAACCTCGATCTGCACGACATGGCGCGCAGCGCGAAGACCTACGGCGCGGAGGCCCTCTACGTCGTGCACCCGCTCGAAGCGCAGTGCGAGCTCGCGCGCCGCATCCGCGACCACTGGATCGAAGGTCGCGGCAAGAAGCGCATCCCCACGCGCGCCGTCGCGCTCGAGCTCTTGCGCATCGTGCCGACGCTCGAGCGCGCCTACGACGAGCTCGGGGGGGGGGCGCGGGGGCGTCGAGCTGTGGACCACCGCCGCGCAAGCGCGCGGCAGCATCACGAGCTTCGCCGAGGCGCGCGCTCGCCTCGCCGAGGAGGGCCCACCGGTGCTCTTGCTCTTCGGCACGGGCTGGGGGCTCACGCCGCAGCTGCTCGACGAAGCCGATCTGCGCACCGAGCCCATCCGAGGTGTCTCGCCCTCGGGCTACAACCACCTCTCGGTGCGCTCGGCCTGCGCGATCGCGCTCGATCGTCTGCGGGGCTGAGCCTCCATCGCCCCGGGCGCGCGACCTCCGCGTGTCGTCCGCGGGGTGGCGATCAAGGCACGATCGGCCGCACGGCAGGGTTCTTCGCCACGAAGGGGATCTGCACGACGAGGACCGGCCCGAGCGCGCGCGGCAGCGCGCCGAAGGGCGCGGCGCGCTTCACCGCGGCGAGCACCTTGGCGTCGAACTCGTCGACGCCGCTCCGGCGCTCGATCACCGCGCCGAGCAGTCGACCATCGGAGCCCACGCTCACGCGCACGATCGCGAGGCCGCCGCGCCCCTCGGCGATCGCCCAGCTCGGGAAGGCGTCCGCCCAGAGCGGGTGGATCTTCGCCTGCATGGCGCGCACGTAGCCCAGCTGCTCGAGCTGCCCGTCGCCGAGTCCGCCAGGGCCGACGCGCCCGCCTTGGCTCCGTGGCCCACGCTCCCCACCCGCGCCCACGCCGGGGCCGGGAGGCTCACCGCCCCGCCCCTCGTCCACTCGCCCCCCGGCGGTGCTCGTGTCGAGCAGGCTCTGCGCGCGCGTCGTGATGGCCTGCGAGCTCTCGACCGTATCGCTCGGCCTGCCGCGGTGCCTGGCCGCGACGCTCACGAGGCCGCTCTCCACGAGTGGGCGCGCTCGACCCTGAGGCGCGCTGATGGTGGAGGCCTCGCCCTGTCTCTTATACACATCTCCGAGCCCACGAGACAGGCAGAAATCTCG
>CALKVW010000262.1 GCA_938004785.1 uncultured Polyangiaceae bacterium | reverse complement strand
CGGCGCCGAGCAGGCCGGTGAGCACCTCCTCGCGCCAGGGCAGGATGGAGAAGACGTCCGGCGAAGGGAAGGGCACGTGGAGGAAGAAGCCGATGGTCGCCGACGGCAAGCGCTCACGCAGCATCCTCGGCAGGAGCATGAGCTGGTAGTCGTGCACCCAGATCGTGTCTCCCTCGCGGTAGCGCTCGCAGATCGCGTCGGCGAAGCGCTCGCTCACGCGCCGGTAGGCCTCCCAGTCGCCGTGCGCGTCGAGCCTGACCTTGTCGAGCAGGTAGTGCAGGAGCGGCCAGAGCACGCCGTTGGAGAAGCCGTCGTAGTAGCGCGTCAGCTCGCTCGCGGGCACGTCGACCGGCGAGAGGCCACGCAGCTCCAGATCGGCTTCGCACTTCGCCCGCTCGGCGTTCGACAGCGCACCGAGCTCACCCGGCCAACCGACCCAGAGGCCGCCTCGGCGCCCGTGCTCGCCCCGCATCGCGGTCGCGAGCCCGCCGGCGGAGGCCTCGAAGCGCGGCCCGCTCCGATCGTTGCGGAGCGTGATCGGTAGGCGATGCGAGGCGACGATGAGTCGAGACACGGCTGGGCTCCCGGCGATGGAGCGCGACGACGCGCCGCGCAGACCGGCCGGAGCATAACCGAAGACGGGCGCGAGGGGGCCACCCGTCGTTGTGTGTCCAAACGTTGCGGTGACAATGATCTCGTCACCGCGCGTCATCGGAACGAGGGGGAGGAGCTCGCTCGCGCGGGGCGCTCCCGCGAGATCTGCACGAGCTCCTCCTCGGGCCAGCCCCTCTCCGGGCCAGCTCCTCCTCGGGCGAGCTCAGCGATCGCCGCGCTCGAGCTCGTCGATGATGAGCCCCAGCACCTCGCGCGTGGCGGCGAGCTGCGCGTTGCTCGCGCGCTCGAGCGCGCGCTCCACCGCCGATTCGACGGTACCGGACTTCTTGCGGTTGACCTTCTTGCCTTCGGCGGTGAGCTCGAGCAGCGCGCGACGGCCGTCGGCGTCGTCGCGGCTGCGCGTGACGATGCCGCGGCTCTCGAGGCGGCGGAGCACGCCGGTCAGCGTGCTGGGGTGCACGCACATCGCCTTCGCGATCGCGCCGGCCGTCGTTCCGGGCGACTGGCCGAGGATGCGGATCACGAGCCGCTGCGGACCCGTGATGCCTAGATCCGTCTCCATGCGCTTCGAGCGGCTCTGCAGGCCGTGGGCGACGCCCCAGAGCAGGCGCATGAATTCGAGCGTGTTACCAAGCTTGAGGGGGGAATCTGGGTTCATGTGAGCAGCGCGAATCCTACGCGCCTCGCGGCGCGAGTAAACGTGATCTTCATGTCGTGGAAAGATGCAGCCCCGCCGGTCGAGCGCGGGGTCCGTTCGAGCGGACGGCGCGCGTCCCAAAGGCGCTCCACGCCGCGTTTCGAGGCCTTCGAGGGCGCTGGCCGGGCGCTATGCTGCCGCCCCATGAGCGCGACCTCCAGCACCTCCGCCTACGCTCCGATCCTCCAGCTCGGCGACAGCCGCACGACGTACCGCAAGATCTCCGACCTCGGCGTGTCGACCGTCGAGGCACTCGGCCAGCGCTTCCTGCGCGTCGAGCCCGAGGCCATCCGCCTGCTGACGCGCGAGGCCATGCGCGAGATCGCGCACTACCTCCGGCCCGGGCACCTGCAGCAGCTCCGCAACGTGCTCGACGACCCCGAGGCCTCGCCGAACGACCGTTTCGTCGCGCTCGATCTGTTGAAGAACGCGAACATCGCGGCGGGCGGCGTCTTGCCGATGTGCCAAGACACCGGCACCGCCATCGTCAAGGGCTACAAGGGGCAGCTCGTCTACACCGGCGGCGGCGACGAAGCGGCCATCGCGCACGGCATCCAGGACACCTACCTGAGCTCGAACCTGCGCTACTCGCAGCTCGCGCCGCTCGACATGTACACGGAGAAGAACACGGGCACGAACCTGCCCGCGGAGATCGAGATCGCCGCGGTCGACGGCGACGCCTACAAGTTCCTCTTCATGGCCAAGGGCGGGGGCTCGGCGAACAAGAGCTTCCTCTACCAGGAGACGAAGAGCCTCCTGAACCCCGCGAGCATGCGGCGCTTCGTCGAGGACAAGATGAAGAGCCTCGGCACGGCCGCTTGCCCGCCCTACCACCTCGCGATCGTGATCGGCGGAACGAGCGCCGAGTCCACGCTGAAGACCGCCAAGCTCGCTTCGGCGCGCTACCTCGACGAGCTGCCTACCTCGGGCGACGCCTCGGGCCGGGGCTTCCGCGATCTCGAGCTCGAGGCCGAGGTGCTCGAGATCTCGCGCAAGATCGGCATCGGAGCGCAGTTCGGCGGCAAGTACTTCTGTCACGACGTGCGTGTCGTGCGCTTGCCTCGCCACGGCGCCTCCTGCCCGGTGGCGATCGCCGTGAGCTGCGCGGCCGATCGCCAGGCGCTCGGCAAGATCACGAAGGAGGGCGTCTTCCTCGAGGAGCTCGAGCACGACCCGGCGAGGTTCTTGCCCGAGGCCCACGAGGGCGACGACGCCGGCGAGTGCGTGAAGATCGACTTGTCGCGACCGATGAGCGAGATCCGCGAGACGCTCTCACGCTACCCGGTGAAGACGCGCCTCTCGCTCTCGGGCCCGATGGTCGTCGCACGCGACATCGCGCACGCGAAGATCAAGGAGCGACTCGACGCAGGCCTCGGCATGCCGGACTACTTGAAGGACCTCATGGTCTACTACGCGGGCCCCGCGAAGACGCCCGCGGGCTACGCGTCGGGCTCCTTCGGGCCGACGACCGCCGGGCGCATGGACAGCTACGTCGACCTCTTCCAGTCGCACGGCGGCTCGATGGTCATGCTCGCGAAGGGCAACCGCTCCAAGGCCGTGACCGAGGCGTGCAAGAAGCACGGCGGCTTCTACCTCGGTTCGATCGGCGGGCCGGCGGCGCGCCTCGCGCAGGACTGCATCAAGAAGGTCGAGGTGCTCGAGTACCCCGAGCTCGGCATGGAGGCGGTGTGGAAGATCGAGGTGGTCGATTTTCCCGCGTTCATCGTCGTCGACGACAAGGGCAACGACTTCTTCGAGCAGCTCGGGCCGGGCAAACACCTGCCGACGGTCTGAGCCCGGGCGCGCGCGGCGCCGCGCCTCGGAGCTCCCTGAGCGGGTAGCATCGGCGCGATGCGCATCGCCCTGATCTACCCGCCGCCTTGGAAGGTCGCCGCCTCGGGCGAGTCTGCGCCGCTCGCTCGCGAGGGCGCGCCCGAGGGTTACCGCCAGGGCGATCTCGACGCCGACTTCTACCAGGTGCCCTACGGGCTTTTGTGCCTCGGCGCCGAGGCCAGGCGCGCGGGGCACCAGGTGAAGCTGCTCAACCTCTCCTCCTACCCCTGGTCGAAGGTCGAGGAGATCGTCGCGACGCTCGACGCCGAGCTCTGGGGCATGTCTTGCTGGACGGCGAACCGCAGGGGCGTGTCCTACGTGGCGGAGGCCATCAAGCGCCACCACCCGAAGAGCACCGTCGTCGTGGGTGGCCCACACGCGACGCCGCTCGCGCGCGAGCTGCTGGAGCACCACGGGAGCATCGATCTCGTCTGCCGCGGCGAGAGCGACGAGACCTTCCTCGAGATCGCCTCTCGCCTCACCGAGAAGAAGCCGCTCTCGGGCATCGCAGGCACGGCCTACCGCGAGAAGAAGCGCGCCGTGCTCGCCCCCGAGCGCCCCAAGGTGGCCGAGCTCGACGTGCTCGCGAACGTGCAGCGCCACTACGCGACGCACATCCTCATGACCTCGCGCGGCTGCCCCTGGGCCTGCACCTTCTGCGGCGCCGAGTCGAGCTGGGGGCGCGGCTTCCGCGCGCATTCGGTCGAGCGCACGCTCGAGCAGATCGAGGCCGCGCTCGAGAAGCTGCCGGTGAAGATGATCCAGATCAAGGACGACACCTTCACCACGAACAAGAAGCGCGTGATCGAGCTGTGCCGCGCGATCCGCGCGCGCGGGCTGCGCTTCCTGTGGAGTTGCGACACACGCGTCGACCTGCTCACCGAGGAGCTGCTCGTCGAGATGCGCCTCGCGGGCTGCCAGCGGCTCTCGCTGGGCGTGGAGAGCGGCTCGCAGCGCATCCTCGACGCGATCGACAAGAAGATCACCGTCGAGGAGATCGTGAAGAGCACCGAGCTCGCGAAGAGCGTGGGCATCAAGGTGCGCCACTACATGATGCTCGGCAACCGCGGCGAGACGATGCAGTCCTTCGAGGAGACGCTGGCCTTCCTCGAGCGCGCGCGCCCGCACGAGTACATCTTCTCCTGCCTCAGCGTGTACCCGGGCACACGCGACTACGAGGAGGCCAAACGGCAGGGCTGGCTCGATCCAGTGCGCTACTTTCGCGAGCGTTTCCAGGAGTACAAGGTGCCCTTCGATGCGGAGCCCGCGGTCGTCGAGCGCATGAACGCTTGGTTCGCCGAGCACGCCGGCCTGCAGACGCTGCACCGCCCGAGCGTCGCCGAGGCCCGCGCCGTGCTCGACAAAATCGGCGAGCACCACGCGGCGCACCTCGATCTCGCGAGCACGCTCCTCGAGGCCGGCGAGCCCGCCGAGGCGGAGGTCCACGCGAAGCGCGCGCTCGAGCTCGGCTACCCCTGCCCGGGTGTGGCCTACAACCTGCTCGCCTGCATCGCGAAGGCGCGCGGCGATCTCGACGGCATGATGGACTCCTTCAGCGCAGGGGCGAAGCTCGACCCACAGCACTGGGTGCTGATCCAGAACGTCAACCGCGCGCGCGCCTGGTTCAAGGAGCGAGGCCCCGAACGAGGCCTGCCGCTCGAGCTCGACCCTCGCTGCGACTTCCAGCTGCTCGAGCGCACCCTGCAGCCGACCTTGCCGGGCCCGCTGCCGGAGGGCTGGCAGGCCTGGGAGAGCCCGCCCGAGCCCGAGCCGGGCGCGCTCTACGTGAAGACGCCCGACGTCGAGGGCTCGGGCCTCGGGCTCGGCAAGAAGCTCACCGTGATCTGAGGGGCGGGGAGCTCAGTTCTGGAGGCAGATGCCGACGCCGAGCGCGTAGTAGGAGATGCAACTTCCTGCCGCGCCGCAGTCGGCGTCGGTGCAGCAGTAGCGGTGGCAGACGCCCGTGTCGTTGTTGCCGTCGCAGGTCATGCCGGCCTTGCAGTAGGGCCCGCCATCGATGTTGCTGCACGCGGTGCAGAGGTCCTCGGTCGCGTCGGTGCCGGGGTAGCACTGGAACTGCACGCCGCCGAGATCGCAGACCTCACCTGGCTCGCAGCCCTCTCCGCTCACCGGGTTGCAGCTGTGACCGCCTGCGAGGTAGTCGGCGAGGCAGGCGCCTCCGCTCGGTGGCGCAGCCGGCAGCTGGGGGGTGTCGCAGTCGGGTGCGTAGGCCGAGTTGTCGAAGCTCGCCCCGCGGAGGAACCAGCACTCGCCGCCGTTGATGACGTCGTTGTTCGCGTCGAGCTCGCGGTAGACGACGTTGCGCAGCTCACCCGCGACGCGCCCCATGAAGATCGTGCCGTAGTCGGGCGAGGCGTCGATGCGTACCGTGCCCTCGGTCGCGAGGAAGATGCGCCCGTCTTGGGCGTTGGCCGGTCGGTCGATGAGCTCGATGATCGCGTCCTCGACGGCGAGGCCGAGCACCTCGCTCTCGAAGCCCAGGAACTCGTGCGTACCCTTGCGCGTCGGGCCCATGAACTCGGGCGCGACCACCACGACCTCGGGCGCCGGACCGGCCTTGCTCGGCGTGACCTCGAGCACCGCCGTGGCGACCGAGTTGAAGAGCGTGGGCCCCGTCGCGAAGATCTCGGTGCAGCCGGCGGGCACCTCGTAGCTGCCTCCAGCGCCGCCCGATCCGCTCGCGCCGGTGCCGCCGCCTCCCTGGCTCGAGCTGCTCGAGCTGTCGTCACCGCAGGCGACGAGGAAGGACGAGCCACCGAGGAGCGCGAGCGCGGCGAGGGAGCGAAGCGAGGGCATCGCCCGAATGTATCTCAGACCACGCGCCGCGTCCGCAGCGCGGCTCAGACCACGCGCCGCGCCGGTCGCGCGGGTCAGACCACGAGGTCGTCAGACCACGAGGTCGTCAGACCACGAGGTCGTCAGACCACGAGGTCGAGCAGCTGCAGCTGCGTGAGGTAGCCGAGCAGCGCGGCGCGGTACTCCTCGATGAGCGGATCGAGCTTGAAGAGCGCGCCGTCGTCGCCGAGGCGCTCGACCTTGCCGCTCACCGGGATCTCGCGCGCGGGCAGCACGAGCACCATCGTCCACTCGCTGCCGGGCTCGAGGCGCGCGTCGCGGGCGAGCTTGAGGTAGCCCTCGCTCAGCTCGGTGACCTCGATCTCGTGGCCCGAGCTGACGCGCACCTTGGCCGAGTGCCCCTCGACGGGCTCGACGCGGTAGTGGCTGCGGCGGTTGTGCTCGATGAGCTCGTCGAGCTTGTCGCACAGGGGCTGGGAGAGCGGCGTCTCCTCGGAGGCGAGCACGAGCTCGCGCAGCTCCTTCATGGCCTTCTGCGTGCGGATGATGTTGCCGCGCATGTCGTCGACGCGCAGCTTGTCGCGGCGCACCTTCTCCGAGACCACGCCGAGCAGCGCCCGGTAGAACGCGGCCGCGAGCTCGCTCGAGCGCGCGAAGAGATCCGTGAGCGCCGCGGTGCGGATCTCGAGCAGCTCCGAGTCGGCCGTGGCCACGGCGGTCGTATTGCGCGGCAGGCCGGTGAGCGCGCCGAGCTCGCCGATGGGCGCGAGCGGGCGCAGCAAGAGCTGCGGCTCGTTGGCCTCGGTGAGCTGGATCTCGCCGTCGACGAGCAGCGAGAGCTGCTCGGGCCGATCGCCCTCGCGGAAGAGTGTCTCGCCCTTCTTCACCTTGCGGGTCGTGAGCGACGCGTGCAGCTGCTCGAGCTGCTCGTCGGTGAGGGCGGAGAAGAGGGGGAGGTGGCGGAGCTCGGCGGCGGTGGTGCTCACGACGCGGAACCCTAGTCGGAAATGCGCGCGCGAGAAGGGGTAACAGGCATGCGCTCGGGCGGCGCGCGGTGCGCGCGGGCCCGCTCGGCGAGATCGTCGACCATGCGGTCGATCGTCACGCGCTCGAGGCTCGCCTTGAGCGACTCCTCGGCGCGACCGAAGGCCTCGTCGAGCCAGGTCGCGAGGAGCGGGCCGACGCTGCAGGTCGGGTTCGGCGCGGAGGGGTAGCGCGCGAGCAGCGGCCCAGGCGCCTCGATGGCTTCGTAGGCGTGGCGCAGGGTGATGTGCTTCGCCTCGCGGCCGAGGCTCACACCACCGCCCACGCCTCGCTTCGTCTCCACGAGGCCCGCGCGGCGCAGATCACCGAGGATGCGGCGCACGACCACCGCGTTGGTGTTGATGCTGTGCGCGAGCTCGCCCGAGGTGAGCGAGCCGCGCCGTTCGCGCTCGACCCACGCGAGCATGCCGAGGATGTGCACGGCGAGGGTGAAGCGGCAGTTCATCGTGCATCGAGCGGCGCGAAGGAGCGGCGCTCAGGATGGACTAGGCCGCGGAAGGTCGATCGTCAAGCGACCGAGCCTTCGCTGATCGGTGACGCTACGAGAGCCTCTCCGTCTGCGGGTGCCCCTCGGGTGTCCGTCGTGAGGCTCAGCTCGAGGTCGGGCGCGAGAGGTCGAAGTGGCGCACCTCGGCGAGCTCGCGCGTGAGCTCGGCGCGGAAGTCGGGGTGCGCGATGCCGAGCAAGAGCTCGGCGCGCTCGCGCAGCGACTTGCCGTGCAGGTTGACCGCGCCGTACTCGGTCACGATCCAGTGCACGTGGCCGCGCGTCGTGACCACGCCCGCGCCGTGCTTGAGCGAGGTGACGATGCGCGAGAAGCGCCCGCCTCCCGCGGTGGAGGGCACGGCGAGGATGGGTTTGCCGCCGCGCGACATCGCCGCCGCGCGGATGAAGTCCATCTGGCCGCCGATGCCCGAGAAGATGCGGTGCCCGATCGAGTCCGAGCAGACCTGGCCCGAGAGATCGATCTCGATGCAGGAGTTGATCGCGACCACCTTGTCGTTCTTGCGGATGAGGAAGGTGTCGTTGGTGCGATCGCAGGGGTGGAACTCGACGAGCATGTTGTCGTCGACGAAGTCGAAGACCTTCTTCGTGCCGGAGACGAAGCTCGTCACCGTGCGGCCCGGGTGCACGGACTTCTTCTTGTTGGTGATGACGCCTCCTTCGACGAGCGGGAGCAGGCCGTCGGAGAACATCTCGGTGTGCACGCCGAGGTCGATCTTGTTGCCGAGGCGCAGGAGCACCGCGTCGGGGATCGCGCCGATGCCCATCTGCAGCGTGGAGCCGTCCTCGATGAGCTCGGCGACGAGCTCGCCGATACGCTCCTCGACCTGGGTGATCGTGGCCGGCTGCGCCTCGTGCAGCGGGCGGCTCGTGCGTACGAAGGCGGTGAGCTTCGAGACGTGGACCGCCGTGGCGCCGTGCGTGCGCGGCATCTGGTCGTTGATCTCGGCGAGCACGATGCGCGCACTGTCGACCGCGGCGCGCGCGGTGTCGCAGCTCGTGCCGAGCGTGCAGTAGCCGTGACGATCCGGCGGCGAGACCTGGATGATCGCGACGTCGAGCGGGATGAGCCGGTCGCGGAAGAGGCCGGGGATGTCGCTGAGGAAGACCGGGATGAAGTCGGCGATGCCCTCCTCGATGGGCTTGCGCAGGGGCTCGCCGGTGAAGAGCGAGACCGAGCGGAAGCGCTTCGCGAGCGACTCGCGGTCGAAGGGGAAGGGCCCGGCGATGTGCAGGTGGTAGAGCGAGACGCCTTCGACGCTCGTGTCGCGCACGAGCGACTCGAGCAGCGGCGTCGGCGTGGCGCAGGCACCGTGGACGAACACGCGGTGGCCGTTCTGGACGTGTCGGACGACCTCGGAGGGATGCGAGCACTCGGCGTTCGTGGTCATGCGTGGGGCCTCGGCCAGGCTGATACCACGGGTCGACGCGGGGCTGGACGCTGGGCGCGGCGCGAGCTGCGCGTGCTGGCCGCGCGCGCGGCTCGGGCGCCGGCCCGGTCTTCAGCGAGCCGCGGGCTTCTTCTTGCGGCGCTCGGCGAAGAAGCTCCGGAGCAGCTCCGCGCACTCTTCGCCCAGCACGAGCGAGGCCACCTCGAAGCGGTGGTTCAGCCGCGGATCCCGGCCGATCGCGTAGAGCGTGTCGACCGCGCCTGCCTTCGGATCGGTGCAGCCGTAGACCACACGCGCCACGCGCGCGTTGACGAGCGCGCCGGCGCACATGGGGCAGGGCTCGAGCGTGGCGTAGACCGTGGCGTCTTCGAGCCGCCAGCTGCCACGGAGCTGGCTGGCGACCCGCAGCGCTTCGATCTCGGCGTGCGCGGTCGGGTCGAAGCCCTGTTCGCGGCGGTTGCGTCCGCGCGCGAGGATCTCGCCGCCGGCCACGATCACCGCGCCCACGGGCACGTCGCCGTCGCGCGCGGCGGCGAGCGCCTCGGCGATCGCCTCGCGCATGAAGCCCACATCGACTTCGAGTGGATCCGGTGCGTCGTCGCTCGGGGTCACGGTCGAGAGCGGAGACGACTGCACGTCGGGAGTTGTCAGCGCGCCCAGGAAGATTCGAACTTCCGACACCAGGCTTCGTAGGCCTGTGCTCTATCCAGCTGAGCTATGGGCGCTCGGTGAAGCGGGCGAATGGGTAACCCCGAAGGCCCCATCGTGTCAAGCGACTTCGCGAAGATCGCGACGGGGAAGCAAGTCGAGCGCGGCGCCAGCTTCGTCGGGGCGAGCAACGAAGTCGGAGCGATCAACGAAGAACGCGCGAACCCTCGAGAGGATCCGCGCGTACTCGGTGAGCCCGACCCGCCAAGCGGTACGGCGCTCTCTCGGCCACCCTACACGCGCGAGCCGAAGCTGCGGCGAGTGCGGCCGAAGAAGCTCGTGAGAGCAAGTGAAGCGAAGGTCGTCGTCGGAGCGCGGGCCGAAGGGCTCAGCAGAAACGAACACTGAGCTGAAAGCGAAGGAGGCCGCTCGAGGCAGAGAGAGCGCAGCGCGGGGAACGACGGAAGTGAAGAGAAGCTCGAGAAGGAAGCCGAAGCCGGAAGAGAAGGAAGCGTCTTCGAAGGAAGAGAAGCGATTGAAGAAGCTACGCCAGCCGCTCTAGCAGCAGCCGTGCCAAGTACCGGGGGCGCCAGGGCGCGGCCTGGGCGACGCCCGCCACCGCAGCGCGTGCTCCGCCGGGTTCCCGCGGGTGCGGCCACGAAAGCTCGGTCGCGGGCGCGGCAATCCCGGAGGCGCCGCGCGTTGGAGCTCGCGCGCTCGGGCCCCCCTCAGGCTCGGGCCCCGGCGCTGCTGTCGCGGCCGGGAGGGCACCTCGCAAACCTTGCGTAGTGTCGCCGAGCTGGGCGCTGAGCGGGGTCGCCTGGGACTCAGGGCCCGCCGCCGGGGGCCGCCCCGCGGGACGTCGCGCCGCTCGAGCTCGAGGAGAGCGGCTCGAAGACGTGTTCCCGGGTCGCTTCGGCGTGGCAGCGCGCGCAGAGGGCGAGCCGGCCCTCGGCCTCGACCCTGCCCATGGGGGAGACCACGGCGTACTCCCAGTCGCCCCCCTCCGGGAAGTAGCCCGGTTCGCGCTTGCGCATGAGGTAGTGCGCGATCGCGGGGGCCCCGTCGCTCGAGTGCAGGCTGGCGACGAGCGCCGCGTCGGGCGCGAAGGGCGCGCGGCCACGCCGCCCGTAGCCCTCGGCCTCGGGGCTGGCACGCAGCGCGGCTCGGCGTGCGCCGCCCGGGTGGCCCGTGGGCACGCGGCCACGCTCGGGCCAGGCGAGCAGCTCGTCGAAGCCGGGCAAGGGGCGGCTCGGGGTGGTCGGCGCCTTCGCCGTCGGCGCGGCGTCTTGGTCCCAGCCCTCGCCGTCGGGCTCGGCGCGGCCGGGCGTCTGCGTGGCGCCGGTGCAAGCCGCGAGGGCGAGCGCGAGGCTCAGCCCGTACGCCACCGTTGCTCCGCTCGCCCGCTCGTGCCCGCGCATCGACGCGCTACAGTAGCGCAGCGATGCCCACGCCGCCGAACCGAAGGCAGTTCTTGCAGAGCTCGGCCGCGCTCGCCGCCTGCCTGGCCCTCGCGGGCGAGGCGCGCGCCTCGGGGCGAGCCTGGCTCGGCGTGGAGCTCGTGCCCGGGCCGGCAGGCGGCGTGGTCGTGCGGCGCGTGCTCCGAGGTTCGCCCGGCGAACAGGGCGGACTGCGTGACGGCGATCAGGTGCTGAAGGCGGACGGCGCGGAGCTCGCGCTGCCCGGTGAGCTCGTGAAGCGCATCGGCGAGAAGGCCCCAGGCGAGACGCTCCTGCTCGAGGTGCGCCGCGGCGCCTCGACCTCCACGCTCCGCATCACGCTGGCGGCGCACCCGGGGGAAGAGGGCGTGTTGCGGCTCGACAAGCTCGGCAGCTACGCGCCCGCGTGGAAGGGCGTGAGCATCGTGCGAGGCGGCGTCGCGGCCGAGGTGGCCAAGCTGCGCGGCAAGGTGCTGCTGCTCGACTTCTGGGCCTCGTGGTGCGTCGCCTGTCGCGTGAGCGTGCCGATGCTCAACCGCGTGAAGGAGCGCTTTGCCGCCCAGGGGCTCGTGGTCGTGGGCCTCACCGACGACCGCGCCGAGATCGCGCTGCGCTCGGCCGACAAGCTCGGCATCGCCTACGCGGTCGGCGCCGGGACCTCGCCCGAGACGCTCGCCGACTACGGCGTGCGCGCGCTGCCCACGCTCTTCGTCGTCGATCGACAGGGCGTGATCCGCCACGCGTCGATCGGCGGGCCGAGGGAGGCCGAGCTCGAGGCGACGCTGCGCGCCGAGCTCGCGCGCGCGCCTTGATCCGCATCCTGAGCGAGCTCTTCTGGTCGCTGCGTCGCGCGGGCCTCGAGATCGCGACCTCGCAGGCGATCGACGCGGCCAGGGTCGTCACGCTGCTCGGCTTCGAGGACCGCGCGCGCCTGCGCGACGGGCTCGAGGCGGTGTTCGTGCGGCGCGCCCGGGACCAGCGCCTCTACCGAGACGCCTTCGACGCCTACTTCTCCCGAGAGGGCCTGGTCGCGGGTGACCTCTACGCGCGGCTCGCCGCGCGTGGCTTCAGCGCTTCGGAGATCGACGCCTTGCGCGAGCTGCTCCACGCGGTGGCCGAGCGCTCGGGCCAGGCCCCGGAGAGCCTCGCCCTACGCGCGCTCAGCGGCTCGCCCGAGGAGCTCGACCACCTCCTGCGCGCAGCCGGGCTGCGCCGCGCCGTCGCCGGGCTCTCGAGCAAGCTGCAGCTCGGCTACTACGCCGAGAAGGCCAGCCGAGAGATCGGCGTACCCCGCGCGCAGCGGGCGCTCGAGCGCGTGCGCGACGTGCTCTCGGAGGCGCTCGGCACCGAGCGAGGCGCGGCCATGGCGCGCGCGCTCGAGGAGGAGCTCGCCGCGCTGCGCAGGCGCGTGCGCTCCCAGCTCGAGGAGGAGCTCGACCGGAGGGCCGCGCCGGAGCTCGAGGGGGCGAAGAGCGCGCTCGACGTGCCCTTCGAAGAGCTCGACGCGCGCGAGTCGGCCGAGGTGCGCCGCGCGGTGAAGAGGCTCGCCGAGCGCCTGCGTGGCGCCGCGCGCGTGCGCGAGAAGCGCGCGCGCCGAGGGCGCATCGACGCGAGGCGTACGGCGCGCCGTGCGCTCGCCACGATGGGCGTGCCCTTCGTACCCGCGAGGAGGAAGCGGCGGCGCGACAAACCGAAGCTCGTGGTCGTGTGCGACGTGTCCGCGTCGGTGCGCGCCGCGTCGCGCTTCATGCTCGAGCTCGTGAGCGCCGTGGCGGAGCTCTACGAGGGGACGCGATCCTTCGTGTTCGTGAGTGAGCTCGCCGAGGCGACTCCGCTGTTCCGCGACGCATCCCAGGAGCAGGCGATGGCGCGCATCCTCGCCGGCGAGCTGGTGCCGGTGCAGGCGAGCTCCAACTACGCGCGTGCGCTCGGCGCGCTCGAGCAGCGCCTCGCGCGCTCGCTCGATCGGCGCACCACCCTGGTCGTGCTCGGCGACGGGCGCACCAACCACCAGGGCGACGGCGCCGAGGTGCTCGCGCGCCTGCGCGAGCGCGCGAAGGCGGTGCTGTGGCTCTGCCCGGAGGACCCTTCGCGCTGGGGTGTGGGCGACAGCGCGATGCCTCGCT
Organism: uncultured Polyangiaceae bacterium; assembly: GCA_938004785.1. Lineage (GTDB taxonomy): Bacteria > Myxococcota_A > Polyangia > Polyangiales > Polyangiaceae > CALKVW01. The sequence continues at coordinate 2,654 of CALKVW010000262.1, read as the reverse complement.
ACGCGGCGGCCTCGACGGCCGTGCTCGGCGCGCGCACCGCGCGCGAGCTCGAGCGCGCTGCGAGGCGCATCGTGGCGCTGGGCTGATCGCGCGCCCCGCGTGCGGTGGCGCTGGGTTGATCGCGCGCCCCGCCTGCGAGTGCGCCGCGCTGATCGCGCGCCGGGCATGCAGCCTCCCTGCGAGCGGCTTGCCGTGCCGCGGCGGGGGCACTAACCGGTCAGCGCATGTCGATCGAGCAGCGATTCGCCGAGCTGGAAGCCCGCATCCTCGAAGGTGGCGCGAAGAAGTACCACGAGAAGAATGCCGAGCAGAAGAAGCTCTACGCGCGCGAGCGCGTGCGCCTCTTGCTCGACGAGGGCAGCTTCGTCGAAGACGGGCGCTACGCGAACGCGCTCGATCCGGAGCTCGCCGCCGACGGCGTGATCACGGGCACGGGCACGATGGATGGCCGCCGCGTCGCCGTGATGGCGAACGACTCGACCATCAAGGCCGGCTCCTGGGGCGCACGCACGGTGGAGAAGATCCTGCGCATCCAGGAGATCGCGCAGTCTCTCCGCTGCCCGATGCTCTACCTCGTCGACTCGGCCGGCGCGCGCATCACCGACCAGATCGAGATGTTCCCGGGGCGCCGAGGCGCGGGGCGCATCTTCTACAACCAGGTGCAGATGAGCGGCCAGGTGCCGCAGCTCTGCCTGCTCTTCGGGCCGAGCGCCGCGGGCGGCGCGTACATCCCCGCCTTCTGCGACGTGGTCGTCATGGTCGACGGCAACGCGAGCATGTACCTGGGCTCACCGCGCATGGCCGAGATGGTCATCGGCGAGAAGGTGACGCTCGAGGAGCTCGGCGGCGCGCGCATGCACTGCTCGGAGTCGGGCTGCGGCGACGTGCTCGTCGGCTCGGAGGAGGAGGCGATCGCCTGGGCGAAGCGCTACCTCGCGCTCATGCCCTCGAACCACGAGCAGGCCGCGCCGAGCGCGCCCGCCGTGGCGCCCAAGTCCGGCCCGGAGACGATCGCGAAGGTGATCCCCGTCGACGAGAACAAACCCTTCGACATGTTCGCGGTGATCGACGCGCTCGTCGACGCCGGCAGCTTCGTCGAGATCAAGAAGCGCTTCGCGAAGGAGATCATCACCGGCCTCTGCCGCATCGACGGCCGCGTCGTGGGCATCGTCGCCAACCAGCCCAAGTTCAAGGGAGGCGTGCTCTTCGTCGACTCGGCCGACAAAGCCGCGCGTTTCATCTGGCTCTGTGACGCCTTCAACATCCCGCTCCTCTACCTCGCCGACGTGCCCGGCTTCATGATCGGCACCGTGGTCGAGAAGCAGGGCATCATCCGCGCGGGCGCGAAGATGATCGCCGCCGTGAGCGAGGCCACGGTGCCGAAGCTCAGCGTCGTCGTGCGCAAGGCCTACGGCGCGGGGCTCTACGCCATGTGCGGGCCGGCCTTCGAGCCCGACGCCTGCATCGCGCTGCCGAGCGCGTCGATCGCGGTCATGGGCCCCAACGCCGCGGTCAACGCCGTCTACTTCAACAAGATCCAGGCGACGCCCGAGGGCGCCGAGCGCGACGCGCTCGTGGAGAAGCTGCGCGCCGAATACAAGGCCGACATCGATCTCGTGAAGATCGCGAGCGAGCTCGTGGTCGACGAGATCGTGCAGCCCGGGGCGCTGCGCGCCGAGATCGTGCGCCGCTTCGAGACCTACGCCGGCAAACACGAGGCTCGCCCGGCGAAGAAGCACCTCGTGCCGCCGGTCTGAGTCGGGGCGTCGCCCGTCCGGCGCGACGCGGCCATGGCTTTCGTGGATCCGTGCTCTACACTCCACGGCGTGCGTCGCTCCACCGCGCTGGTGTCTCTCGCCGGCTGTCTCGCCGTCGCTTCGCTCTCGGTCTCGGCTCGCGCCGACGCGCCCGCGCGCGCGCTCCTGCGCCGCTTGGGCCTCGCCTCCTCGCCGCACGCGCTGAGCTCGGCCGACGGGCGCATCCCGGTGCTCGCCGCGATCCCACCAGGGAAGACGGCGAGCTCGCTCGGGCTCTTCGAGGTGGCGCCAGGCGTGGGGGCGAAGCGCCTCCGGCCGAGCGAGCTCGAGCTCTTCGCCGAGGCCCACCCGAGCCTCTCGCTCTTCACGGGCCCCGAGAAGCAGCTGCAGCTCGACCGCTCGAGCCGCTGGACGGGTGCGCTCAACTTCCGCCTGGAGACGGGGCTCAGCGGCGAGGGCGTCGTGGTCGGCGTCATCGACTCGGGCATCGACACGACGCACCCCGGCTTCCTCGACGCCGACGGCAAGACACGCATCGCCTGGCTGCTCACCTCGGGCTCGCCGCGCGGGGTGCACGCCGCGATCGAGGAGGCCTCCGGCTGCACGCGCGCCGACCTCTCTCCATGCGCCGTCTACTCGGCCGAAGACATCGCCGAGCTGTCGCCGTCGAAGCTGCGCGCCGACATGCGCGATCCCGTCGGGCACGGCACGCACGTGGCGTCGATCGCGGCCGGCACGGGCGCGACCGGCACCGACGCGGGCGCGCGCTACATCGGCGTGGCGCCAGGTGCCACGCTCGTCGTCGCCGCGCCGAGCGCGTCGGGCGGCTTCTCGGACGACGACGTGCTGCGCGCGGCGAGCTTCGTCTTCGCGCGCGCCGACGAGCTGGGCCTGCCC
>CALKVW010000261.1 GCA_938004785.1 uncultured Polyangiaceae bacterium | reverse complement strand
GGCGCGAGCCACGTCGTGTCGGTCGACGAGAGCGCGATCGCCATCGAGACGGGCGCGGTGATCGCCCGTCAGAACGGCCTCTCGGAGCGCATGGAGCACCGCAAGCAAGACGCGCTCGGCGCGATGGAGGAGGTGTCGCGCGAAGGCGGCGTCGATCTGGTCGTCTGCGACCCGCCGAAGCTCGCGCCTTCGCGTGCGGCGCGCCGCGACGCGCTCGGAGCCTATCGCCGCGTCGCGCGCTCGGCCTGTCGCGCGACGCGCCCGGGTGGGCTGCTCGTCTTCTGCTCTTGCTCGGGTGCGGTGAACCACGACGAGCTCGTGCGCGCGCTCGCCATGGGCGCGCGCGACGTGCGCATGAACGCCTTCATCCTCGAGAGGCACGTGCAGGCGCCCGATCACCCCGTGCCGGCCGCCTTCCCCGAGGGGCTCTACCTCAAGAGCGTCATCGCGCGCGTCGAGGCGCTCGGATGAGATCGCTCGCGGCGCTCGGCGAAGCCGAGGCCCAGAAGCTCGAGGCGGTGGTCTTCGACCTCGACGACACCCTGCTCGAGGACGGCGAGCTGGGCCTCGAGGCCTACCAGGCGCTGTTCAGGCTGCGCGCGGCAGGGCTCGCGCTCGTGGCGAGCACGGGTCGTCCGGCCGCCTGGGCCGAGCTCGCCGTCCGTTGGTGGCCCATCGACATGGCGCTCGGCGAGAACGGCGCCGTCGCCTACCAGAAGCTCGACGCGCGCAGCGTCGTGCGCCTCGGCGAGCGCCCCGACGACGAGGCCCGCGAGCGCGCCGAGCTCGAGGCCATCGCCCGCGAGCTCGAGCGCCGCCACCCCGAGCTGCGTCGCGCCGACGACGACGCCCTGCGCCTCACCGACGTCGCCTTCGACGTCGGCGAGCGACACTTCGTGGAGCCGGAGCTCGTCGAGCGCGTGCGCCGCGAGGCCGCCGAGCTCGGCGCCCACACGACCGCTTCGAGCATCCACATGCACGTCACGCTGAGCAGGCTCGACAAGGCGACGGGCTTCGAGCGGGCCTGCGCGCTGCGCGGCCTCGACCCGGCGAGCTCGCTCGCCCGCGCGGCCTACGTCGGCGACAGTCTGAACGACGAGGCCGCCTTCGCCGCCTTCGGCCTCACTTTCGGCGTCGCGAACGTCGCGCGCTTCGTCGACAGGCTGCGCGTGCCGCCGCGCTACGTGGCGTCCTTGCCGGCCGGGCGAGGCTTCGCGGAGATCGCGGCGCGCATCCTCGCGCTGCGCGGGAGCGGCCGATGACGAGCGCGGCTCCGAGCGCCACCCGGGGCGCGCGCAGCCTCGGCGGTGGGCCGATCACGCTCGCGGGTCAGTTCCGCGACAAGGCGCCGACCTACGCCTTCGGTCTCGTGCTCATCGCGGGGCAGCAGTACCTGCTCGCGCGCCGCGACTTCCTCGTTCGCGACGCGGTCGACGCGGCCACGAGCGCGGCGAGCGCCGCGGCGCAGACGGCCGCGCTCGCGATCGTCGCCGTGAGCATCGGCGCCGCGGTGCTGCGCGTCGGATCGCGGGTGCTCGTCTTCTCGGCCGGGCGCGACGTCGAGTACGAGCTGCGCGCGGCCCTGCTCGACCGCCTGCAGAAGCTCGGCCCCTCGTTCTTCCGCACCATGCCCACCGGCGAGATCATGAGCCGCGCGACGAACGATCTCACGCAGGTGCGCCTCCTGCTCGGCTTCGGCGTGCTCAACGTGATCTCGAGCCTGCTCTCGCTCGTGAGCGCGCTCTACGTCATGGTCACGATCTCGCCGCGGCTCACGCTCGCGAGCTTCGTCACCCTGCCCCTGCTCTGGCTCGTGACCAAGGGCTTCTCGACGCGCATGTTCGCGCGCACCCGCGAGAGCCAGGAGGCGCTCGGCAAGATGAGCGACCGCGTGCTCGCGAGCCTCACCGGCGTACGCGTCGTGCGCGCCTTCGATCTGGTGCCGAGCGAGACGCGGAGCTTCGACGAGGCCAGCCGCGACTACCTCGACAAGGGGCTGCGCCTCGCGCAGCTGCGCGGCGCGATGGGGCCCGTGATGGGCGCGATCGCCGCGCTCGGCGTGCTCGTCGTGTTCTGGTACGGCGGCAGCCTGCTCGAGCAGAAGCAGATCACCGGAGGCGATTTCGTCTCCTTCTGGCTCGCGCTGCTCCGCCTCACCTGGCCGCTGCTCGCGCTCGGCTTCGTCGCGGCGATCGTGCAGCGAGGTCGCGCTGGCTACGAGCGCTTGCGTGGCATCTACGAGGCCATCCCGGAGATCCAGAGCGGCCCGCTCGAGCGACCCGAGCCGGTGCGCGGCGAGCTCTCGGTGCGTGGCCTCGGCTTCTCGCACGGCAAGAGCGAGGTGCTGCGCGACGTCAGCTTCGAGGTGCCCGCGGGCGGCTCGCTCGCGATCGTGGGGCGCACGGGCTCCGGCAAGTCCACCATCGCCTCGCTCCTTCCTCGCCTCTTGCCGACGCCGCGCGGGCGGGTCTTCCTCGACGGCGACGACATCTGCGATCTGCCGCTCGAGCGCGTGCGCGCGAGCATCGGCTACGCCCAGCAAGACGCCTTCCTCTTCTCGACGACGGTGACGAAGAACGTCGGCTACTCGCTCGCCGAGGTCGACAGCGCCGAGGCCGAAGCGAAGATCGCGGAGGCGGCGCGCGAGGCCGCCGTGCTGAGCGAGATCGAGGGGCTGCCCGAGGGCTTCGACACGGTGGTGGGCGAGCGAGGCGTGCAGCTCTCGGGCGGGCAGCGCCAGCGCATCGCGCTCGCGCGTGCGCTCCTGCGCGACTCGCCGATCCTCGTGCTCGACGACCCGCTGAGCGCGGTCGACGCCAAGACCGAAGCGGCGATCCTCGAGGCGATCGAGCGAGAGAAGAAGAGGCGCACGGTCATCCTCGTCACGCACCGCATCGCGGCGGCGCGCCGCTGCGACACGATCGTCGTGCTCGACCACGGTCGCATCGTCGAGCGGGGCACGCACGCCGAGCTCTGCCAGAGCGGCGGGCTCTACGCGCGCTTCGCCGAGGAGCAGGCGCTCGAGGGCGCGCTCGAGGAGCTCCAGGTCGGCCCGGCTTCGGGCGGCGGCGCGCCCACGGGGGAGGCCTCGTGAGCGCCGACAGCGGCGGCGCGGGCCCGGCCCGGCGCGGCACCGGCCGAGCCAAGGCGCCGGTGAAGGGCAGCCGCTCCGAGCAGGCGCTCGCGCGCTTCCACGAGGAGGAGCAGGTCCGCGCCTACGACGCGCGCAACCTGCTGCGCATCTGGCCCTACGTGCGGCCCTACCGCGCGGCCTTCTTCGGCTCGCTCGCCCTGCTCGTCGCGAGCTCCGGGCTCGCGCTGGCGAGGCCGCTCGTGATGCGCTCCGGCCTCGACGGCCTCGCCACCGATCCCTCCGCGATCACGCGCTCCGGCATCGCGCTCACGGTGCTCATCGTGCTCGAGCAGGCGCTCGCCTTCCCTCAGACCTACCTCATGCAGGTGGCCGGCGCGACCGCGATGGCCGACCTGCGCAGGCGCGTCTTCGAGTTCCTCCACACGCGCAGCCTCTCCTATTTCGATCGAACGCCGGTCGGTCGCCTGGTCACGCGCGTGACCAGCGACGTCGATGCGATCGGCGAGATGTTCGCCTCCGGTGCGTTCAACGCGATCGGCGATCTGCTCCGGCTCGTGCTCATCGTGATCGTCATGCTCTCGATGGACTGGAAGATGTCCCTCGTGGCCTTCGTCGCGCTGCCACCGGTGTGGGTCGGCGTGAACTGGACCCGCAAGCGCATCCGCAACGCCTTCCGCGAGGTACGCGCGAAGACGGCGCGCATGAACGCCTACCTCAACGAGCAGGTCGGCGGCATGGGCGTGGTGCAGGCCTACGCGCGCGAGGAGGAAGCGGCGCGCGAGTTCGACGAGATCAACGACGCCTACCGCCAGGCGAACAACCGCTCGATCGTGTACGACGCCTCGCTCGACGCCGCGATCGAGATGGTCTCCAGCCTCTGCATCGCCTCGGTGCTCTGGGCCGCGGGCTTCGCGGCGCTGGGCGAGCGCCCGAGCTTCGGTACGCTCTTCGCGTTCGTGGCCTACATCGAGATGTTCTTCGTCCCGGTGCGAGATCTGTCGGCGCGCTTCACCTTGCTGCAGTCGGCGATGACAGGCGCCGAGCGCGTCTTCGAGCTGCTCGACGACACGAACGAAGACGCGCCCGCGCGCGAGGGCGCGCCTCGCTCCGTCGAGCCCGACATGAGCGCGCCCGCGGTCGAGCTCGAGCACGTGCGCTTCGGGTACAAACCGGGTGTGCTCGCGCTCGACGACGTCTCCCTGCGCGTCGAGCGCGGGGAGCGGGTGGCGCTGGTCGGCGCGACCGGCGCGGGAAAGAGCACGGTGCTCTCGCTCGTGACGCGGCTCTACGAGGTGGGCGAGGGGGTCGTGCGCGTCGACGGCGTCGACGTGCGCGACTGGGAGCGAGGCGAGCTCAGGCGACGCTTCGCGGTCGTGCCACAAGACGTCTTCCTCTTTCCGGGCACGATCGCGGGCAACGTGGCCGCCGGTGAGGCCGAGCCCGATCGCGCCCGCGTGGAGCAGGCGCTGCGGCGCGTCGGCGCGCTCGAGATCTTCGAGGCGCGCGACGGTGGCCTCGACGCGCGCGTCGGCGAGCGAGGCGTGAACTTCTCGGCCGGCGAACGACAGCTGCTCGCGTTCGCGCGCGCGCTCTACCGCGATCCGGAGATCCTCGTGCTCGACGAGGCGACCGCGAACGTCGACAGCGACACCGAGGCTCGCCTCGAACGCGCCGTCGAGAGCGTGATCGAGGGGCGCACGGCGCTCGTGATCGCGCACCGGCTCTCGACGATCCGGCGCGCCGATCGCATCGTCGTCTTCCACAAGGGTCGCGTCGTGGAGCAGGGGACCCACGAGGAGCTGCTCGCGCGAGGCGAGGTCTACGCGCGCCTGCACGCGCTGCAGTTCGCGCGCGAGGCGCTCGAGCTCGAGGCGCGCCCCGAGAAGGAGCTCGGCTCGGCTCAGGAGTCGCTGGGGCCGGCGACGGAGGCGGCCGCCGTCACGAGCACGTAGTAGTCGGCGCAGCTCGAGTTCCGCAGCGTGAGCGACTCTTCGTCGATCGCGACGAGCTCGGCCTGGTTGCCTGCTGCCGGCGCCATCGAGCCGTCTTCGCCGTAGCGATCGAAGGAGACGTAGGCCGTCCAGCTGCGAGGCACCGCGCCGAGGCCGTGGAAGAAGCGGATCTGAGCGCCGCCCTGGAACTGCACGAGCTCGCCGTCCCAGTCCGACGACATGTAGATGCCGCCCTCGGCGCTGCCGCCACGGAAGTCTGCGGGTGGGTTGTCTTCCGGGTCGCGGTCGCAGCTCTGCGGGCCTACGCTCGTGACGACGTCGCAGCCCAGCGCGTTCAGGGCGAGCAGCAGGGCCGAGAGCCCCGCCGCGGAGAGGCCCAGCGCGGAGAAGGAGCGGCGCGAGGTCGACACGAAGCGGAGCCTACACGCGAGCGTGGAGCGAAGCACGCCGCTCAGGCCCAGCCGGCCGCCTCGGCGCGCCGGACGAAGGCGCGCACGAGCGCCTCGACGCCTGCGATGGCGCCGAGCGAGAAGCGCGCGCGCGCGCCCAGCTCGAGGAAGGCCAGCAGGCGATCGCGAGGACGGATCGGGATCATCAGCGCGCCCTCGGCCTCGAGGCCCATGCGGCGCATGCGCGCGTGGATCGCGTCGCCGGCCGGGCCGGGCACGGGCTCGGCGAGCACGACGTGGCCTCCGGCGGCGGCCACCAGCACCGGATCGAGCAGCCGCGTCGACATGCCGAGCACCGACGCGACCTCGGGCCCGCGCGCGCAGGCCACGATGGCGCCGTCGTCCGAGACGCGGTGCGCGAGCCCACCGTCGGCCGAGGCGAGCTGGACCGCCGAGCCGAGCAGCCAGAGCAGGCCCTCGCCGAGGTTCTGCGCGCCTTCGAAGTCCTCGTTCACGCTGACCGGCGAGGCTTGGGCGGAGCTCACCGTGACCGGCAGGGCCGTCAGGCGATCGGTGCTCGCGAGCGGGGCCGGCAAGCCGGAGATGCGTGGCGGCGGGGTGGAGGGTCGAGGCGGAAGCGGTGGCGCCGACGGACGCGGCGGCGCCGAAGGACGCGGCGGCGCCGAAGGACGCGGCGGCGCGGAGGGCGACGGTGACGCGGGCGAGAGCGTGGTCGGGCGCGGCGGCGCGGAGGGCGAAGGCGTCGCAGGCGAAGGCGTCGCGGGCGAAGGCGTCGCCGGGCGAGGCGGGGTCCGGCTCGGCTGGCTCAGGTCGCGCAGGATCGTCTCCTCGTCGTCGAGCATCGAGTCGAGACCTGCGCGCTCGGCGCCGAGCGGGGTGCGCGGCGCGCTGCGCTGCGACGAGCCCTCGGGGCGCAGCGCGACGCGCTCACCCGAGCTGCGTGCTCGCTCGAGCAGCCCCGTGGAGGCGAGCTCGTCGCTCTCCGAGCCCGAGGAGGGCGCGGCGCCCTCGGAGGCTCCGCCCTCGTCGGGCTCGCCCGACGCCCACGACGACGACTCCGCGGAAGTGCTCGGCGCGGCGGTGTCTTCGGCGACCATCTGCTCGAGCAGCGCGATGCCCCGCACCGTCGGCACGATCGAGCCGCGCCCGCTGTTGGGCGCGCCGTCGTCGCTCACGACGGCGAACTCGCCGACCGGACGCCAGACCCGCCAGCCCTCGTGGCGGAGGAAGCTGTCGAGCGGCACACGCCCCGACTCCACGCCCCGCACGAGCAGGTCGAGGCGCACCGGACCGACGGCGTTCGTGCCGTCGGTGACGTACCAACGATCGACGCCGTGGCTCTCGAGCGTTCGTGCGTTGAGCTTGACGGCCATGGTCGGGGCGGAGCGCGGTTTGCGGCCGGGCCCCGAGCCCCCGAAACCCGCCTCGCTGCGACGGACTGCCGTAGGACCTCATCGGTGTCAAGAGCCCCCGGAGGGAAGCGCCCGCGTGCGCGGGGCATCCGTACTAGGATCGAAGCATGCGGCGCGAAGTGTCCGGGGCCAGCGGAGCAGAGCAGGGGGGCGAAACCGAGCAGGCTGCGCGCAGCGCGCTCTCCGGGCGGCGCTGCCTGCTCCTGCGCTCCGAGCAGCAGTCCGGCAAAGCCGCGAGCCTCTTGCGCGAGCGAGGCGCCGTGCCCGTCGTGCTTCCGCTCCTGGAGATCCTGCCGCCTCCGGAGCCCGCGCGCCTGCTCGAGGCTGCGCGCGCCGTCGACGGCTACGACCTCGTCGCGTTCACGAGCGAGAACGCCGTCGAGCGATTCTTCGACGCGCTCGACGAGGTGGGAGGCAGCCTGCGTGGTGACTCCGGTCCACGCATCGCAGCCATCGGGCGCGCCACCGCGCGCGCGCTCGAGCTGCGAGGCCTGCGCCCGGACGTGATGCCTCGGCGCTTCGTCGGCGAAGACTTCGCCGCTGCGCTGCTCGATGCGCTGCGCGAGCAGGGCGGCCCGGCCCACAAGCGCGTGCTCCTGCCGCGCGCGCTCGTCGCCCGCGAGCTCGTCCCGGAAGAGCTCCGCCGCCACGGGGTCGAAGTCGACGTCGTGCCGGCCTACGAGACCCGCCGCGCGAGCCCCGAGACGCTCGCTCGTCTGCGCGAGCTGCTCGGGCGTGGAGAGATCGACGTCGTCTTGCTGAGCTCGAGCAGCATGGTCGAGTCCTTCGTCGAGGCCTTCGAAGGGTCGCCGCTCGCGCTGCCCTGGCAGGTCGTGCTCGCGAGCATCGGAGAGATCACGACCGCGACGGCCGAGCGCCTGGGCCTCACGATCGACGTCACCGCCGAGGACAGCACGATGGCCGGCCTCGTCACCGCGGTGGAGCGCTTGCTCGTCGAGCGACGCGAGCGCTGCTGAGCGAGGACCGAACGCGCGATCGCTCAGTCGGGCTCAGTACCTCGCGCGCACGAGCACGAACTTGTTGTTCTGTTCGCGCGTCGTGAGCGGGTCGAGCGCCTTCGTCTTCCCGAGCTCGGTCGAGAGCGAGCCTAGGCGGCCGTGCATGAGCACGAAGTAGAAGACGCGCTGACCTCGCCTGCGCTCGGCGGCGAGGTAGTCGCGGAAGTCCTTGCCGGTCGACACGAAGCCGACCGAGGCGTTGCCGGTGTAGAAGTTCTCGCCCTTCCAGTTCATCTGGTACGCGATGAGCGGCCCGGGCTCGGCACGGCTCGCCTCGAGCTGACGCAGGATCGTCTCGCGCTGGCCCCAGTGCGGCGCGGTGTCGACGAAGTACACGTCGAGCGCCCAGCACGCGAAGGCGATCGCGAGCGCGCCGAAGCCCAGCGCGGCGATGCGCCTGAGGCGCTCGAAGGCCGCGAGCCCGAGCGCGATCGCTGCCGCGGTGGAGAAGCCGACGAAGGCCCAGGTGTAGTCGAGCGCGGCCGGCCACGGGCGCTCGTAGTTGTAGGTGAACAGGTGCAGCAGACGATCGAAGCGCGGGCCCTCGACGCGCGCGGCCCAGAGATCGCGGCCCACGAGCCAGACGAGCGGCGCCGCGAGCAAGAGCACGAGGCGGAGCCCGGCGCGCGCATGGGCCGCGCCGTGGGAGCTCGGGGTCGCGTCGCGCTCCGAGAGCGCACGATCGGCTGCGATGCCCACGAGCGCCGCGAGCGCCGGCACGATCGGGAAGACGTAGTGGTGGAACTTCGTGCCCATCGCGCTGAAGAGCGCGAAGCCGACGAGGAACCAGCCGAGCAAGAGCCCCGTCGTGCGCTGCCGGCGTGCTCGCTCCGCCGGCGAGCCGCCCGCGATCGACGTCGCGCCGAAGAGCGCGAAGGGCGCGAGCCCGACCCAGGGGAAGCTCGCGTAGCCGAGCTGCCACAGGTAGTACCGGAAGCTCGTGTCCTCGCCCTGGTTGGTGTCGTGCACGTGCTCGAAGGCGCGCTTGACCATGTCGTGGAACAAGAGCCGGTCGGTGAACTGCGAGCCGTGCCGCACGTAGGCTGCGACGAACCAAGGCAGCGCGACCGAGGCGAGCACCGCGAGGCCGGCCATGAGCTCGGTCGCTTGGAGCGCCTTCGTCCTCTTGGAGACGAGGACCCACGCGAGCACGGCGACGACCGGCAGGCCGAGGCCGGCCGGGCCCTTGGCCATCACCGCGAGCGCGACCGCGAGCCAGGCGCCGACGAAGTAGAGCCGCTGCGCGCGCCGCTCGCCCCAGCTGAGCCAGAGGAAGAGCGCGAGCGCTTGCAGCCAGAGCAAGGCCTGCAAGGCGGGGGCGAAGCGCGCGAGGTTCGGCAGCATCTCGGCGCAGGCGGAGTTGCCCGGCGTACCGCAGGCCCCCGGGGATCCTGCGACGAAGCTGTCGCTCACGGCGCGCAGCGGCGGCCACATGAGACCGTAGGTGGGGTCGACGCCGAGCGCGAGGTTGCGCGCGAGCAGGTGCACGGCCTGCGAGAGCGCGAGCAAGGTCACGAGACCGACGACGAGGTGCCAGCCCGAGATCGCCAGCTCCCACCTGCCGAGCCGGAGCGCGTAGCGCGCCACGCGACGCTCCGGGTCTTCTTCGAGGCCCAGCATCGCGAGCGCGATGGCCGCCGTCATCGCCGCGACGAAGGGCATGTCGGTCATCGTCTGGTGCGAGAGGAAGAACCACTGCGGCATCGTCGCGAGCGCGAGCCCGGTCACGAAGCCGGCGCGCCTCGACACGCCGCGCGCGACCGCCTTCGAGAGCAGCAGCACCGCGGCGAGCGACATCAGGAAGATCGGCGTGCGCACGGCCCACTCGGGCCAGGGCAGCTTGCCCGTCTCCGCGGCCACCGAGAGCATCGCCCCGGGCTCGTAGCGCACACCCGTGAGCGCCATCGCGATCGCCTGCAGCCAGAAGACGAGCACCGGCTTCGACCAGAACCAGTCCTCGTGCGCCCACCAGAGCGAGATCCAATCCTCGCGGGCGAGGATCTCGCGCGCCACCTCGCCGTAGTGCGTCTCCCACGGGTCGACGAGCGAGTGGCTGCCGAGCGTCGGCAGTCCGACGAGCGTGACGATCGCGACGAGCCAGCTTCCCTCGTGGCGCCACCACGGGCGATCGCCGGAGGCGACGCCCATGCGCGAGAGGCCCCACGCCACGCCGGCCGAACCGGCGAGGAAGAGGCTCGTGAAGACGATCCCCATGACGAGGCGCGCCGTGTCGGCGTCGCTGCCGAAGCCGCCCGCCACGGCCGCGCGCAGCGCGAGGAAGAAGCCGCCGTAGCCCAGCACCGTGAGCAAGAGCGGCGCCGCGACCTTCCGCGCTTCGACGCGCTCGGCGGGCGGGTCGGCGTCGTCGAAGCCGCCGAGCAGATCGAGCACGCCGAGCGTCGCGACGAGAACCGCGGCGCCGACGAGCGGTACGCCGAGGCGAGGGCCCGTGGGCGCGATGCTCGCGGCGAGCGCGGCGAGCGAGCCCAGCGCGGTCACGAGGCCGCCTCGCCAGGGTCGCAGCGGGTTGCCCGGCGGCACGAGCGGCGCTTCGCCGGGCTCGCTCGGCGGCGCCGCGTCGTCGTCGTCGCCCTCGTCGGGCTCGCTCGCTCCGCGCTCGCTCATGCCCCCGCCGAGGCGCTCAGCGCGCGCTCTCGCCCGTGCTCGGCTCGAGCTCGTCGGCGAGGCCGCGTGCCTCCTCGAGCGCGACGCGCTTGCGCGTGAGCTCGCCGAGCAGGGCCTTCGACTCGGCGACCACCTCCGGCGGCGCCTTGTCGGCGAACGACGGCAGCGCGAGCTTCTTCTCGAGCGCCGCGATGTCCTTGTCGGTCTTCTTCAGCTCGCGCTCGATGCGGGCCGACTCCTTCGCCGGGTCGACGAGCCCGAGCAAGGAGACGATGACCTCGACGTCGTTCGTCGCGCTCATCACCGAGCCACGCGGCCGCGCGCCGCCGCTCGCTTCGACCACCGGCTCACCCTTCGTCTTGGCGAGCGTACGCACGGCGACCTTCTCGCGCTCGAAGAGCGCGCGTCGTTCCTCGATCGAGGAGCGCAGCACGAGAGGCACCTCGGCGGCCGGGTGCACCTCGTGCTCGCTGCGGATCGTGCGCGCCGCGCCGATGACCTGCATGAGCACGGCCATGTCGCGCTCGGCCGCTTCGTCGACCGAGGCCGTGGCTTCGTTCGGGTAGCTCGCGACGCAGAGGCAGCTCGGCGAGCCCTCGGGGCGCGGCAGCTTGCGCCCGAGCTCGGCCCAGAGCTCCTCGGTGATGAAGGGGATGATCGGGTGGAGCAGGCGCAGGCTCGCCTCGAGCACGTAGGCCAGCACGTCGCGCGCCTCCTGCTTCGCCGCCTCGTCGCTGCCCGCGTACACGGGCTTCGACAGCTCGAGGTACCAGTCGCAGAGCTCGTTCCACACGAAGCGGTAGAGAGCCTGGGTCGTGTCGTCGAGGCGGAAGTCGTCGATGCCCTGCTTGGCCGCGGCGATCGTCTGCGCGAGGCGCGAGAGGATCCAGCGGTTCGAGAGGCTCGTCGCAGCGGGCGGCGTGCTGCCGAGCTTCGCGCCCTCGAGGTAGGGCAGGGCGAAGCGCGTCGCGTTCCAGAGTTTGTTGCAGAAGTGCCGGTAGCCCTCGATCTTCTTCGGGCTGAGCGGGATGCGTTTGGCCTGCGGCGAGTAGCTCGTCAGCGTGATGCGCATCGCGTCGGCGCCGTAGGCCGGGAAACCCGCGCCCATCTGCGCCGCCGAGGGGTAGGCCTTCTTGAACTTCTTGAGCGCTTCGTCGTGCGGCGCGCCGGGCAGCGCCTTCTCCACGACCTGTTCGAAGCTCGCGCCGTAGATGAGGTCGAGCGGGTCGATGACGTTGCCCTTCACCTTGCTCATCTTGTCGCCCGTCTCGTCGACCACGAGCCCGTGCAGGAGGATGCGCGAAAAGGGCGGCTCGCCCATGAAGTGGATGCCCATCATCATCATGCGGGCGACCCAGAAGAAGAGGATGTCGTAGCCCGTCTCGAGATCGCTCGCGGGGTAGTACTTCGCGAGCGAGGGCGTCTTCTCCGGCCAGCCGAGCGTCGCGAAGGGCCAGAGCGCGCTCGAGAACCAGGTGTCGAGCACGTCTTCGTCCTGGCTGAGCTCCTTCGAGCCGCACTTCTCGCAGGCGGCGAGCGTCTCCTCGCGGGTGACGTTCAGGTGCTTGCAGCTACCACAATAGAAGACCGGGATGCGGTGGCCCCACCAGAGCTGGCGCGAGATGCACCAGTCGAGGATGTTCGTCATCCAGTGCTCGTAGGTCTTCGTCCACTCCTCGGGCACGATGACCGTCTTGCCTTGGCGCACCGCCTCGAGCGCCGGCTCGGCGAGCGGCTTCGTCTTCACGAACCACTGCGTCGAGATCATCGGCTCGACGATCGAGCCCGAGCGCTCGCTCTTCGGCAGCACCAGGTCGTGCTTCTTGGAGCCGCGCTCGTGGCCCTTCTCGGCGAGGGCCTTCTTCACGGCCTTGCGCGCCACGAAGCGGTCGAGGCCGGTGAACTGCCCGCAGAGCTCGTTCATCTTGCCGTCGGTCGTGAGGATGTTGATCTCCTCGAGGCCGTGCCGCTTGCCGGTGGCGAAGTCGTTCCAGTCGTGCGCGGGTGTGACCTTCACGGCGCCGGTGCCGAAGGCCATGTCGACGAGCTCGCCGTCGCAGATGATCGGGATCTTGCGGTCGACGAAGGGGTGCCTGAGGAATTTGCCGTGCAGGCTCGTGTAGCGAGGGTCGTCCGGGTGCACCGCGACGGCCGTGTCGCCGAGCATCGTCTCGGGGCGCGTCGTCGCCACGACCAGCTCCGCGGGGCCGCCCTCGCTCGGGTCGATCACCTCGTAGGCGAACTCGTAGAGCTCACCCTGCGCGGGCTCGTTCTCCACCTCGAGGTTCGACAGCACCGTCTGCGCCTCGCAGTCCCAGTGCACGAGGCGCGTGGCGCGGTAGATGAGCCCCTCCTCGTAGAGGCGAACGAAGGACTCGCGCACCGCGCGCGACATGTCCGGGTCCATCGTGAACTTCGTGCGGCTCCAGTCGGCCGAGACGCCGAGCACGCGCTGCTGCTCGGTGATGCGCCCGCCGCTCTCGGCCTTCCACTGCCAGACGCGCTCGATGAAGGCCTCGCGCCCGAGATCGTGGCGCGTCTTGCCCTCGCGCTTGAGCTGGCGCTCCACCACCGTCTGCGTGGCGATGCCCGCGTGATCGATGCCCGGCTGCCAGAGCGTCGCGTAGCCTGCCATGCGGTGGTAGCGCGTGAGCACGTCTTCGAGCGTGCAGAAGAGCGCGTGGCCCATGTGCAGCGAGCCCGTCACGTTGGGCGGCGGCATCGGCAGCACGTAGCGCGGGCGCGGGTCGTCTTCGGCATCGCTGGCGGCGAAGACCCCGAGCTCGATCCACTTGTCCGACCAGCGGGCTTCGACTTCCTTCGGTTCGTAGGCTTTGGCTAGCTCGCTCATCGGGGATCTCGCGGTGGTGCGCCGGGCGAAGGCCCGAGGCCCGCGTTCCATAGCGCATCTGCCACGACGCCGGTGCGCCGAGGCGCGCGACGCGGCGCCGCCGATGCGCGACATGGAAGCGCGAAGGCCACGCATCGCTGCGTGGCCTCGAGGGAGCGACCGCTCGCGCCTCCGGACTCGCCTCCGGACTAGCCGAGCGACGAGCGGAGCGGGGCCCTCACTTGGTGAGGCGCTGGATCTCCTCGCGGATGAGCGTCTCTGCGAGCACCGGAACGACCTCCCACACGACGCGCTCGACGACCTCACGCGAGAGCGCGGCGACGGCCTCGGCCTGCTGGGGCGTGAGGCCCAGCTCGCCGAGCTTCGCGCCGAGCTGCCCGTCGATGGCCGACGAGACCGCCGCCGCAGCGGCCGCGGGGCGGGCTGCAGGAGCGGGTGCGGCGGCCGCGGGGGCGGGCGTGCGCGCCGCCGGAGCGGCGGCCGGAGCAGGCGCGGCGGCGCGTGCGGGCTGCGCACCGAAACCGGAGACCTTCGGTGCTGCGGCGGGCGCCGGTGCGACGCCGCGCGCGGGCTGCGCGCCGAAACCAGCCGCGGGGCGGGCGGCGGCGGGAGCAGCGGCAGGCGCAGCGGCTGGGGCGGGCGCAGCTGCGGGCGCTGCGGCCGCGGCAGGAGCACCCGCCGACGCACCCGCGCCGCCGACGAGCTTCGTCACGCGATCGATGAGCTGCTGCGTGTCGAAGGGTTTGTCGATGTGATCGTCGACGCCCGCGCCCGCGCCCTGACCTGCGTCGTAGGGGTTCTGACGCGAGGAGAGGAAGAGCACGGGCAGGCCCGCCTGCTTCAGCCGCGCCGCGACGTCGTAGCCCGAGGGCTCGAGCGAGTTGTCGCAGATGGCCAAGGCGTAGCCACCACCGCTCGCCTTCGCGACGCCTTCGTCGCCGCTCCCGACCACCGTGAGCTGGTAGTCGGTCCCCGCGAAGGTGATCTCGAGGATCTTCTGCATCGTCGCGCTGTCGTCGATGGCCAGGATCTGGGTCGCCACGAGATGGGGATCTCCTGTGTGTCGCGGGGGTCGCAGGGAACGAACACACTCCGCCGTCGAGGAGGAGCGCAGCCGAGGTAGACGGCCCGCGAATCATCCGGTCCGCAGGGCTGCCGTGTCAACATAAGCGGGGTGCTCGACGGCTGCACGGCTAAGCAGTAGGCCTCTCGGGTGAGCGCCCAGCAGCCCGATCCCGGCCCCTTCGCCCCGAAGACGGTCCCCTACAAACTCGGAGGGGTCCGGCTCGATCGCGCCGTCCACGAGCTCTATGCGCTGCCCTGGGCGAAGGCCCGCCAGGCGATCCAGACGGGCAAGGTCTTCGTGCAGGGTCAGGTCGTGCTCGCGATCGACCACACCGTGAACCGGGGCGACGGGCTCGCGATCGTGCAGAACGCGCCCAGGCCGAGCACCGCGAAGCGCCTCGCCTTCGAGGAAGAGGCCATCGAGTACGTCGACGCTTCGGTCGTGGTCGTGCGCAAGCCGCCCGGGATCAGCACCGTGCCCTACGGCGACGAGACCCCTGAAGAGCAGCGCTCCACGCTCGACGCGCTCGTGCGCGAGATGCTCAAGCACCGCTTCGGCAGCCGAGGGCCGGGAGGGCGCGCGCCACTCGGTGTGGTGCACAGGCTCGACAAGGACACGAGCGGCCTGCTCGTCTTCACCCGCACCGTCGAAGCGAAGCAGCACCTCGCCGACCAGTTCCGCAAGCACACGGTGCACCGCCGCTACCTCGCCGTCGTGCACGGCAAGCTCGACGCAGCGCGCTCCTACAAGTCGTACTTCGTCGAGAACCGAGGCGACGGTCTGCGTGGCTCGGTGCTCGGGCACCGGCGCGACGGCCAGCTCGCGATCACCTGGGTGACGCCGCTCGAGCAGCTCCAGGGCGCGACGCTCATCGCCTGCAAGCTCGAGACGGGGCGCACCCATCAGATCCGCATCCACCTCTCCGAGGCTGGGCACCCGCTCGTGGGTGAGCAGGTCTACATCCGTCATCGCCCCGGCCCCTTCCTCGAGGCGCCGCGCATCTTGCTGCACGCCGCGGAGCTCGGCTTCGAGCACCCGGAGAGCGGGGAACCGGTGTTCTTCCGCCAGCCCGTGCCGGACGACTTCCGCCAGGCCGTCGAGAAGCTGCGCCTGCCGGGCGCGAAGGGATCGATCGATGGCTACCTCGAGCGCGCCGAGCCCGAGCCGCGCGTCGAGTTGCGTCGAGGCGACGATCGACCCGATGCCGCCGCCGAGGAGAAGCGCTCCCGCGCCGCGATGCGCAGCGACATCAAACGCAGGCAGGGCAAGCTCGTGGGCCCCGCGCCCGAGCGCTTCGAGGAGGTGGAGCCCGAGCCGGCTCGGCGCGAGCCGCGCGAGGCCAGGCCGCGCCACGAGAAGGCGCCGCCGCGTCAGTCAGCGAAGGGCCCGGCAGCGAAGAGCGCCGCGCCCAAGGGCCCCGCGCGTCACGCGAAGTCACCTCCGCGCGCAGAAGAGCGCGCCGCGCCGAAGGGGCCTGCGCGTCACGCGAAGTCGCCTCCTCGCGCAGACGAGCCCGGCACGACGAAGCTCACTCCACGAGCTGGGCGACGTAGCTGACGCGCACGGCGGGATCGAACAGCGGGTTCAGGTTCACCGGCGGGTTCACGAAGCCCGCCGTCGAGGTGTTGTCGAGCACCACGTAGTAGAGGCCCGGCGCGAGCTTGAGCTTGCGGTTCATCATGCCCGGCTGGATCGGGATGCCCATGAGCGGCTGACCGGGAGGCCCGCCCGTCGCGCCCGTCCGCTGGTGGGCGTCGCGCCAGAGATCGCCGAGCGGCTTGGGTACGACCATCGCTTCGATGGGCGTGCCGGTGACGTTGAAGCGCAGCGAGAGCTGCTGGTCCTTGTCGGTGATCTCGAAGGGGCCGAGGAAGTCGCGCTGCCCGGTGTGCAGATCGAGCGTCTCGTTCGCGAAGGTGTAGGCGTCGTCGTCGTCGACCTGGAAGGGCCGGAAGGGGCGCGCGGGCGGCATGAGGATGCCGAGCGAGAACTCGTTGCCGCGGTCTTCGTTGTGCACGACCGTGAAGCCACGCGCGAGGAAGCTGTTGACCACCTGCGTGCCGAGGAAGGTCGCCGCCGAGCCCATCGGCGTCATGCTCGTCGCCATGTCGACGACCGGGTTCTCGACGAACTGGATGCGGAAGTCGGGCCCCGCGGCGACGCGTTGCAGGCGGCCCCAGAGGTAGAGATCGTCGCCTTCGATGCGGAAATCGGGGCGGTACTCCACCGAGACGGTCATCGAGAAGCCGACGCGTTTGGCCGTGGGCAGGTAGGCGTAGCCGTCGCCCTGCACGTGCACGATGAGCGTCTCGCCCTGCTCGTTCACCTGGTGGCTGCAGGTCTTCGGGAAGAAGCGCCCGATCGAGGCGGAGCCGTTCTGCAGGCTGAGCGGCAGGCTCGTCTTCATCATCTCCGGGCACACGCGCTCTGCGCCGTAGGTGGAGAAGAGCCACCAGCGCAGGCCGGGGCTCGCGTTGACGATCGAGTTCACGCAGGGGCAGCCCGCGGCGGCGAGGCTGAGCGTGAGCAGGAGCAACGCGAAGAAGGCACGGTGGACGGCGGGCGTCGCGCGCCTGGCGCGAGGCCTCCGGGCCGGAGGAGGAGTCGAGGTGCGGGCCGTCGTCACGGGGCTGAGGGTAGCGGCTCTGTGTGTCATGGCGCGTGAAAAGCGGCGGCGTGTGGGTCCGACGAACGCGCGCGGCGAAGGCATGCGCGTCGAGCACGATCCGGTCGCGTGGTGGGCCGGGCCTCAGAGCACGATGCGCCAGCGCACGCCCGGCCTGAGCTCCAGGTGCAGGTGATCGTGGTGCGCGCGGTCGTAGTTGGGCGAGAGCATCGAGGTGAAGCGCCGCTCGCGCGCCATCTCGCAGTAGAGCGAGCGCAGCTCCTCGGCCTCCGCGGTCGGTGGGTCCACGCGCGCGCCTTCGGCGCAGGGGGGCGTGCCGATCGCCGGGCGCCAGTCGCGCGCGATCACGAGATCGCTCGTCGTCGCCCGCGCGTTGGCTCGGGTCGCGTCGACCGGCGCGGCCTTGCGGCGCACGAAGCGCTTCACGTCGACCGCGAGCCCACCTGGGTGCCGCAGGCTCGGTCGGTCGAGCGGCCAGCTCGCCGGCGGAGGCCGCCAGAAGGAGTGCACGACGGCCTCGTCGATGCCGCGCGCCACGAGCGAGGGGCCGAGCTCGTGGAGCGCGAGCGCGAGCCGGCAGTCGACGAGCTCGTGCGGGCTCGCGTCGCGCTCGGCGGCGGGCAGCTCGGTGCGCCACACGACGCCGCCGAGCGGCCCCTCGAGGCGGATCGGCGCGAGCACGCCCCGCGCGGGCCCGGCTTCGCGGAAGCGCGCGCCGACCCGCCGGAGCTCGACGAGGCAGCGCTCGCGGCTCATCGAGGCGTGCCTGTGCGAGGGCGCGCTCGCCCAGGCCGGATCGTCGACGGTGCGCGGGCGTTTCGGCTTGGCTTGCGCGCTCGCGGCGAGCGCGAGGAGCACGAGCGCCGCCGCCCAGGCGAGCACGGCGAGGCGAAGCACAGGTGCTTCGCGGGCTCGTGGCACGAGGGAGGAGCGCTTCATCGAGTGCCCCCAGAGACTAGCGCCGCCCGGCCGCGCCTGCGCCCCCACCCGGCGAGTTGACCTGTGCCCCGTTCGCCGAAACACTACGATGTACGGGCGCTTCGGCAGCCCGCTCGCACGCAGGCCAGAGTCCCACCATGCAAGTGTCGCAGCGCGCTCGACGCATCTTGTTCGCGCTCGTCAACGAGTACATCGAGACGGGCGCACCGGTCGGCAGCCGCACGCTCTCCAAGCGCTACGGCCTCGACCTCTCCGCCGCCTCGATCCGCAACGAGCTGTCGGATCTCGACGAAGCGGGCTTCCTCACGCAGCCGCACACCTCCGCGGGCCGCGTGCCCACCGATCTGGCGATCCGCTTCTTCATCGACGCCTTGATGGAAGTGCGCGCCGTGCCCCCCGACGACCGTGCCAGGCTGCGCGAGCGCGTCGCCGACATCTACCGCGTCGGCGGCGATCCGCTGCGCGCGAGCGGCAAGCTCCTGAGCGAGCTCTCCGGCAAGGCCGCGGTCGTCGCGCGCCGCAGCCCAGGGCGCACGCTCTCGCAGATGCGCTTCATCCCCACGCGCCCTGGGCAGCTGCTCGCGGTCATCGTGTTCCAAGACGGCTCGGTCGAGAACCGCTTCGTCGCGGTCGAGGGCCACATCGACGAAGCCGAGCTCACGCGCGTGCACAACCTGCTCGCCGAGGTCCTCGAGGGCCGCACGCTCGCCGAAGTGCGCGAGCTCTTCGCGCGCCGCCTCGACGACGGGCGCAGCCAGGTCGACGATCTGCGTGGGCGCGCCTTCCAGCTCGCCGATCGCGCGATCGCCGACGTCGCGAGCAAACGCGAGCTGGTCATCGAGGGCCAGTCGCGCCTGCTCGGTCTGCCCGAGTACGAAGACGTCGACCGCCTGAAGCGCCTGCTCATGGCGCTCGAGGAGCGCGAGGAGATCGTCGGCCTGCTCGACAAGGTGCTGCAGGCCGGCGCGGTCACCGTGTTCGTGGGCAGCGAGACCGAGGAGCTCGCGGGCGGCCAGCTCAGCCTGGTCGTCGCGCCCTACGCCGAGAACGGCCAGCCCGCGGGCGCGGTGGGCGTGATCGGCCCTACGCGCATGGACTACGCGAAGGTGATCCCGGTGGTCGACGCGACCGCCGCGGCGATGACCGACGCCCTCGCGAGCGCCACGAGCGCACGGCGGAGCGACTGAGCTCGCCGCTCTTCCTGCCCAGCGAGGCGCCTCGCTGCCCCGCGCTCAGGCGACGCCGCGTTTGGCGTGGCTCTGGCGCTGGCAGGCCTCGCAGGTGCCGTACATCTCGTGTTTGTGCGTCTCGACCAGGAAGCCGTAGCGCGCGGCGACCGCCTCCTGCAGCTTCTCGATCTTCGGCTCCTCGAACTCGGTGATCGAGCCGCAGCTGGTGCAGATGAGGTGGTCGTGGTGGTCGTGCTCGTCGGTCGCGAGCTCGTAGCGTGACAGCCCGTCGCCGAAGCGGTGCTCGCAGGCGACGCCGGACTCGGCGAGCAGCTTGAGCGTGCGGTACACGGTCGCGTAGCCGATGCCGCGGTCTTGCTGCCGGACCTCGCTGAGGAGGTCTTCGATCGTCACGTGGGGTGAGCCCTCGAAGAAGGTGTCGACGATCAGCCGACGCTGCGCGGTGCTGCGCAGGCCCTTCTTCAGCATGTAGGCGTCGAGACGATCACGCAGGCGCTGCCGCGTCTCGTCCGTCACCGAGCGCGCGCCTTCGCGGCCACCTGCTCCGCCAACCCGACCCATCCCCTCTTCATACGCCCAGGTGACGTGGCGTCAAGTTGCGTCGCGCAGCCGTTGCGTCCCCGCACTGCGGCCGTTCTCTCGGCGGACGGCGAGTCCAGGCGGTCGTCGACGGGGGCTGCGCTAGGCTGCGCGCGTGTCGAGCCCGGCCCAGCCTGGGGCGCCCTCCGAGCGCGCCATCGTCTACCTCATGGCGGGGGTCCAGTTCGTCAACGTGCTCGACTTCATGATGGTGAACCCGCTCGGCCCGGATCTGGCGGAGTCGCTCGCCATCCCGACCTCGCTGCTCGCCGCGATCGCCGGCACCTACACCGCCGCCGCCAGCCTGAGCGGGCTCGCCTCGGCCTTCTTGCTCGACCGCTTCGACCGTCGCGCCGCGCTCGTGCTCGCGCTCGTGGGGCTCGCGCTCGGCACCGCGCTCGGCGGCTTCGCCACGGGGCTCGGCTCGTTGCTCGCCGCGCGGGTCGTCGCGGGCCTCTTCGGCGGTCCGGCCACCTCGCTCGCCTTCGCGATCGTCGCCGACGCCATCCCCGCGGAGCGGCGCGGTTGGGCCATGGGCATCGTCATGGGCGGCTTCGCGGTGGCCTCGGTGCTCGGCGTGCCCGTCGGGCTGAAGCTCGCGCAGTGGGGAGGCTTCCGGCTCCCGTTCTTCGGCGTGGGCGGGCTCATCTTGGTCGCCGCCGTCGCCGCGTGGCGCATCCTGCCGAGGCTCGATGCGCACGTGGCGCGTGCGCGCGCCGAGCGCAGGCCGCTCCAGGCGCTCTACGGCATCGTGACCAAGCCGGTCGCGCTCGCCTCGCTCAGCCTCACCGCGCTCACGATGATGTCGGGCTTCATCCTGATCCCGAACATCGCGGCCTTCGCGCAGTACAACCTCGGCTTTCCGCGCGAGCACCTCGATCGCATGTACCTGCTCGGCGGCGTCGCGAGCCTCGTCACGACGCGCCTCGTGGGCCCGCTCGTCGATCGTTTCGGCTCCACGCGCATGGCGCTCGTCGGCGCGCTCATGCTCGTGGCCGTGATGTGGACGGGCTTCGTCTCGACGCTCGGCGCGCCGGTGCTCGCGATCATGACGGCCTTCTTCGTCGCGATGAGCTTCCGCGGCGTCTCCTACAACACGCTCGTCTCCAAGGTGCCGCTCTCGCACGAGCGCGCGCGCTTCCAGTCGGTGCAGTCGGCGGTGCAGCACGGCGCGAGCGCCGCCGCGGCCTTCGTCTCCTCGGCGCTGCTCTCCGAGCTACCGGATCATCGCCTCGTGCACGTCGATCGCGTCGCCTGGATCGCCATCGCGCTCTCGCTCGCCGTGCCGCTCGTGATGCTCGTCGTCGAGCGCACGGTGCTCCGCCGCGACGCCGCGGCGGCCTGCGAGGCGAGCCTGAGCTGAGGAGGTGCCGGCCGAGAGGGCGCGCGGCGCGGAGGGCGCGCCGAGCCCGCGGCTCAGACGGCGAAGCGGTCGCGGTCGAGCGAGCGGCCGTGCACCACGCCCATCGCGCCGCCGATGAGCGCCGCGACCGGCACGAACACGGGCGGAAGCACGCCGAGCGCGACCACGAAGCTGCCGAGCGCGGGAGGAATCGCCGCGAGGCCGAAGCCGACGCGCGCCTCGGTGCGCGTGCGCCTCGCGAGCGCGAGCGCGAGCGCCGCGTCGCGCACGTCGTCGGAGGCGAGCGCGACCTCGTGCTCGGCCGAGCGACCGGCCGAGCTCAGCGCGATGGCCACGTCGGCTGCGCCGAGCGCCGGGTCGTCGAGGCCCACGTGCCCGAGCACGGCCACGCTCGCGCCGGACTCCGCGATGCGCTTCACCTCGGAGGCGCGGTCGTCGGGCAGCACCTCGGGCCGGATGTGGTCGATGTCGAGCGAGCGCGCGATCGCCTCGCAGGTCTCGCGTGCGTCGCCGCTCAAGAGCACCGGCTCGATGCCGGCGTCGAGCAGGTGCTGGATCGAGGCGCGCGCCCCTGGCCGGATGCCGTCTTCGAGCGCGATGAGGCCGACGAGGCGCGAGCCGAGCGCCACGAGTACGACGCTGCGGCCCATGCTCTCGAGGTCGGCGATGCGATCTTCGGCCGAGGCCATCGCGACGCGCTGTCGCATGAGCAGCGCCCGGTTGCCGACGCAGAGCTCCTCGCCTGCGCTGGTGACGGCCACCACGCCGAGCCCGGGCTCGGCGTTGGGGTTGCGCACGGCGTCGGGGCGTACGCCGCGCGCCTTCGCGGCGCGCAGGATCGCCTGCGCGGTGGGATGGCTCTCGGCGCGCTCGGCGCCGCCGGCGAGGCTCAGCACGTCGTCGGCGTCGAGGTCGTGGGCGATCGCCTGCACCTCGGCGACCTCGGGCTCTCCGAGCAAGAGCGTGCCTCGCGCGCAGAAGATCGCGACGCCCGCCTGCGCGGCGCGCTCCCAGGCGTCGGCGCTCTTGTAGGTGATGCCTCGACGCTGCGCGAGCAGGATGCCGCGGGCGACGTGCACGCTCGCGAGCGTACCGACCAGCGCCGACGACAGCCCCGCGAGCACGGCGACCGACACCATGAGCGCGTCGACGCCGCTGCGTGTGATGAGGTAGCTCAGCAGCCCAGCGGCCGCGGCCGCGACCGGGCTCCAGCGCTCGGCGAGCGAGCGCGCCGCGCTCGCAGCCGGGGCGAGCGCGTCGGCACGCCGCCTCGGATCGACCAGCACGCGCACGTAGGCTCGATCGGCGCCGGTGAAGGTGCACCGTCCTCGGAGCCGCCCCCGCGCGACGCGCGCGCCGGCGACGACCGCGTCGCCTGCGCGCCGCCTGGTGGGTGTCGTCGCGCCGAGCCAAGGCAAGACGTCGACCTCGTCGCCCTCGAGCACGAGATCCACCGGGACGAGCTCGCCGACGTCGAGCGTGACCGTCTCGCCCACGCGGATGTCGGCCGAGGGGCCTGCGCGCACCGCGGCGTCGTGCATCGCGGAGCCCGCGGCCTCGAGCGACTGCGCGACGTGGGCGCGCTCGTTCTCGACGAAGCCGCGCGCGCTCTCGAGCAGCCATGCGCCGATCGCCGCCGCCGCGGCGATCGCGCCCGCCAGCGCCGCCGCCTCGGACGCCAGCAGCGCCGCGTCGACGACGCCTTCTCGAGGGACGAGCGACCACGCCGCGATGCCCACCGCCAACACCGGTCCGGCGAGGATCGGCAAGGGGTGCGGCTCGACCGGCTCGCGCGGGATCGTGAGCCTGCGCGCGACGAGCATGCCCGCGCCGACGCCCGCGAGCACCACACGCGCCGCGAGCACGAGCCTGCCCGTTCCTGCGAGGCCGAGCAGCACGGCGAGCACGCCTGCCACCGCGGCGATCAGCAGCAGCAGCGCGCCGACGTCGCGCGGCTCGGCGACCTCCGCGTGCGGGGGAGCTTCGGTGAGGATCGAGCGTGCGATGGGCTCGACGAAGGCCCGATCGTCGTCGAGGCGCGGCAACTCCGGGAGCTCGTCCTCGGGGATGACGGGCGCGTGCGCGCCCACGATCGCGTCGCCTGCGGGCTCGGGCGTCGCCGCGCGGGGCGGGGGCGAGCTCCGCCGCTCGGGCAGCTCGGCGTAGGGCGCGAGGAAGGCGACGCGGCAGCGCGCGCGGTCGCAGAAATAGTGGAGCTGGTGGTCGAAGATCGCCACGTGCCCGGCGCGCAGCGGGTCGATGAGCCGCTGGCAGCCGGAACAGGGGACGGGATCGGCGACGGGACCGGCAGCGCGCACGATGCTCCTACAGAGCGAGCTCGACGCGCAGCGCGCGCAGGGCCTCGTCGAGACGGCGCACACCCTCTTCGAGCTCTGCTTCGGTGACGACCAGCGGCGGCGTGAAGCGCAGCACCGTGCCTCCCGCGATCGTGAGCAAGAGGCCGCGCTCACGCGCGAGCCCGAGCGCGAGCCTCGCGTCGATGCCGGGCTTGAGCACCACGCCGCGCAAGAGGCCTCGCCCACGCTCTCCGGAGCAGAGGTCCGGGTGGCGCGCCGCGAGCTCGCCGAGCAGGGCCGACAGCTTCGCGCCCTTCTCGGCGGCGGCGGCGATCAGGCCCTCCTCTTCGAGCACGCGCAGCACCGTGCGTGCGGCCGCCGACGCGAGCGCGTTGCCACCGAAGGTCGAGCCGTGCGTGCCGGGCGGCAGCGAGCTCGCGAGCTCCTCGCGCACGAGCATCGCGCCGATGGGGAAGCCGCCGCCGAGCCCCTTGGCGAGCGTGACGACGTCGGCGCGCACGCCGTCGTGCTCCGAGCCGAGCAGCTTGCCGGTGCGCCCGATGCCCGTCTGCACTTCGTCGAAGACGAGCAGCGCGCCGTGCTCGTCCGCGAGCGCGCGCAGCCCGGCGAGGAAGCCCTCGGGCGCCGGGAGCACGCCGCCTTCGCCCTGCACGGGCTCGACGAAGATGCCCGCGACGTGCGGCCCCATCGCGGCGCGCACCGCGTCGAGATCGCCGAAGGGCAGGTGCACGACGCCCTCGAGCTTGGGCCCGAAGCCCTCGCTGTAGCTCGCGTTCCCGGTCAGCGTGACCGTGGCCAACGTGCGGCCGTGGAAGGAGTGGTCGAAGGAGAGGAAGGTGTAACGCTGGGCGTCGCCCTTCGCGTAGTAGTGCCGGCGGACGAGCTTGAAGGCGGCCTCGTTCGCCTCGGCTCCCGAGTTGCAGAAGAACACGCGCGGGTAGCCCGTCTTCGCGGCGAGCTCCGCGGCGAGCAGCACGTTCTCTTCGTTGTAGAAGTAGTTCGAGACGTGCATGAGCTTCGCCGCCTGGCGCGCGATCGTCGCGACGAGCGCCGGGTGCGCGTGCCCGAGCGCGTTCACCGCGACGCCGGCTGCGAAGTCGAGGTAGGCCTTGCCCGTGGTGTCGAAGAGCGTGCTGCCTTCTCCACGGCGGAACACGACCGGCGCCTGTCGGTAGTTGCCGAGCAGATGCGCGCCGCCCTCCGCGAGCAGCTCTCGGGTCGTCTCGGCCTCGCTCGACGCGGCGCCGGGCGCCTGGCCCGCGTCGCTCTCCGGCGGAGCAGCGAGCTCCGCGGCCGACGCCGAGGGGCGCGTGGGGGGCACGAGGCTCGACCTCGCGGGCAGGGGTTGCTCGGGCGTGCGCGACATGCCTCGCACCTACGCCCTCGCGAAGCAGGGTGCAAACCCGGCGGAGGTGGTTGGCAGGCGGGCCGCGCAGTTCTATGTTGCGCGGCCATGAGCGACGGCGAGTCCAGCGAGAAGCGAGCGAGCGATGTGCCCCCGAGCGGGAGCTCCGGGTCGAGCGCGGAGGTCGACTTCGCCGAGCCCGAGGTGGTGGGGGAGGCTGGCGGCTCGGCGGGCGCAGAGGCTGCGAGCCCAGCCGGGGCCGGCCCCGCCGCCGACGATGACGCGCTCGCCGAGGCCAAGGCCAACGCCGCGCGCTTCCGCGAGCAGCTGCTCCGCACGGCCGCGGATTTCGACAACTTCCGCAAGCGCACGCGCCGCGAGCTCGAAGACGCGACGAGGCGCGGCAAGGAGCAGGCCCTCAAGGAGCTCTTGCCCGTCTTCGACAACGTCGAGCGCGCGATGAACAGCGCCGCGACCGCGCCCGACATCAAGTCGGTGACCGACGGGCTGCGCATGGTGAACCGCCAGTTCGAGGGTGCGCTCGACAAGCTCGGCATCAAGCGCATCGCTTCGGTGGGCCAGCCCTTCGATCCCTCGCAGCACGAGGCCATCCAGCACGTCGACTCCACCGAGCACGTGGCCGGCGTCATCGCCAACGAGGTCCAGCCCGGCTACCGCATGGGCGACTACCTGCTGCGCGCGGCGCTGGTCGTCGTCTCCAAGGGCCCCGGACCCTCCGCTTCGGAGGCCGCGGGCGAAGCCGCCGCCGAGGCCCCCGCGGCCGACGCACCCAGCGGCGACGCGGAGGCCTGAGCCCCGCTCCGCGCGGCCTCCTCCGCGCCGAGCATCCCGCGCGCCGAGCACGAGCGATCCGGTTCACGTGCTCGCTCGAGAAGCCCGGGGCGGCGTGGCGGGTACGCAGGACATTCGTTTCACCCTCGGCGAACGCTTCACCCGAGCGGCCCTCCGCTCGCTATCCTTCGAGAAGACATGGGCAAGGTCATCGGGATCGACCTGGGAACGACGAACTCCTGCGTGGCAGTCGTCGAAGGAGCCGCCGCGACCGTGAACGACGTGAAGGTCGTTCCCAACGCGGAGGGAGCGCGCACGACGCCCTCGGTCATCGGCTTCCCGGCGACGGGCGAGCGCCTCGTCGGTCAGGTGGCGCGCCGCCAGGCCGTCACCAACCCCGAGCACACCGTCTACGCGGTCAAGCGCCTCATGGGCCGCAAGTTCCGCGACGAGGAGGTCGCGAAGCAGATCGAGCTCGCGCCCTACAAGATCGTCGAGGCCCCGAACGGCGACGCTTGGATCGACGTGCGCGGTCGCGCCATGTCTCCCCCGGAGCTGTCGGCGATGGTGCTCGCCACGATGAAGGAGATCGCCGAGGCCTACCTCGGTGAGCCCGTCACCGAGGCCGTGGTCACGGTGCCCGCCTACTTCGACGACGCGCAGCGCCAGGCGACGAAAGACGCCGGCCGCATCGCGGGCCTCGAGGTCAAACGCATTCTCAACGAGCCGACGGCCGCCGCCGTGGCCTACGGTCTCGACAAACGCGAGGCCGAGGTCATCGCGGTCTACGATCTCGGCGGCGGCACCTTCGATATCTCGGTGCTCCAGCTCGCGGGCGGCGTCTTCAGCGTGAAGGCCACCGGCGGCGACACCCACCTCGGCGGTGAAGACTTCGACCAGCGCATCATCGACATGCTGGCCGACGAATTCTCTCTGGAATTCGGCTTCGACCTGCGCCGCGACCGCATGGCGCTGCAGCGCCTCAAGGAGGCGGCCGAGAAAGCGAAGCACGAGCTGTCGAGCTCGCTCGAGACCTCGGTCAACATCCCCTTCATCGCCGTGTCGCCCTCGGGTGGCCCGCTCCACCTCGAGCGCAACCTCAAGCGCAACGAGCTCGAGATGCTGTGCCAGCCGCTCATCGATCGCACGATCGAGGCCTGCAAGCGCACGCTCGAGGACGCCAAGCTCGACGTGATGGGCATCGACACCATCGTGCTCGTCGGCGGCATGACCCGCATGCCGGCGGTGCAGGCCTCCGTGAAGGCCTATTTCGGCAAGGAGCCGAGCAAAGAGGTCAACCCCGACGAGGTCGTCGCCGTCGGCGCCGCGCTCCAGGGTGCCGCGCTCACGGGCCAGGTCGACGAGGTGCTCCTGCTCGACGTCACGCCGCTGTCGATCGGCGTCGAGACGGGCGGCGGCGTCGCGACGAAGCTCATCTCGCGCAACACCACCGTGCCCTGCGAGCGCAGCGAGGTGTTCACGACCTCGGTCGACAACCAGAACTTCGTGCCGATCCACGTCATCCAGGGCGAGCGCGAGATGGCCGCCGACTGCCGCTCGCTCGCGCGCTTCGAGCTCACCGGCATCCCTCCGGCGCCGCGCGGCGTGCCCAAGATCCAGGTGACCTTCCGCATCGACGAGAACGGCATCGTGCGCGTCGAGGCCCGCGATCTCGGCACGAACCGCGCACAGGAGATCCGCATCACCCCGACGAGCGGCCTCAGCAACGAGGAGGTCGATCGCCTCGTCACCGAGGGCGATCGTTTCAAGGAGACGGACAACCTCCGCCGCGAGCTCGCGCAGCTGCGCAACCAGGCCGAGACGCTCGTCTACACCACGGAGCAGGCCCTCGCCGGCTATGCCGATCTGCTCGACCCGGCGCTGCTCGACGAGGTCCGCACCGACGCGCACAACCTCCG
The DNA here is from genome assembly GCA_938004785.1 of uncultured Polyangiaceae bacterium. Classification (GTDB taxonomy): domain Bacteria; phylum Myxococcota_A; class Polyangia; order Polyangiales; family Polyangiaceae; genus CALKVW01. Next base: position 19,910 of record CALKVW010000261.1, on the reverse strand, counting down.
CATGCTGCTCGAGGGTGGCGGCGATCTCAACGCGCTGCGCGACGCCTACCAGCGGCTCGAGGCGGCCTCGTTCCGCATCGCGGAGTCGATGTACGGGCCCGAGGGTGGCTGAGGGCCGAGCCCTCGAAGCTCCTCCGAGCGAGCCCGCATGACGGCAGGCTTCGGGCGCTACGTCCTCGAGAGCAAGCTCGGCGAGGGCGGGCTGTTCGAGGCCTTCCTCGCGTCGAGCCCGGGCGTCGAGGGCTTCAGCAAGGGCGTGCTCGTCAAGCGGCTCAGGGCTCCGCTCGAGGCCCGGCCCGAGCTCGTCGCGCGCTTCGTCGAAGCGGCGAGGCGATCGATCCTGCTCTCGCACGCGCACCTCGCGCAGGTGCTCGATCTGGGCACGGCGCTCGACGACGAGGGCCGATCGCGGCACTTCGTCGTCACCGAGGTCGTGCGTGGCCTCGACCTCGAGAGCCTGGTCGAGGTCTCGAGGAGCCGCGGGCTCGCGCTGCCACCCGGGGTCGCGCTGCGTGTGGCCGCGGAGGTCGCCAGGGTGCTCGATCACGCGCACCGGCGCCGCGACGCCGGCAGGCCGGTCGTGCACGCCGGGCTCGCGCCGCGCAGCGTGTTCATCACCGACGAAGGCCTCGTGAAGGTGACCGACGCCTGCGTGCACGAGCTCGCGCTGCACGCCGACGCCCCCGAGGAGCTCACCGAGCGCTGGCGCCCGTATCGCGCACCCGAGGCGATCGCCACGGGCGACGCGTCTCCCGCGGGCGACCTGTGGTCGCTCGGCGCCCTCCTGCACACGCTGCTCGCCCTCGAGCCGCCGAGCCTCGGGTCCGAGGGGCGCCTGCTCGAGGCGAGGCCGGGTCTGCCTGGGGCTGCGCTCGAGGCGCTGGCTCAGCTGCTCTCCTTCGACCCGAGCGCGCGCGGCGGCGACGCTGCGACCTGGCACGAGCGACTGCTCGGCCTCGCCTACGCCGCCGAAGGCGAGCGTGAGCCACGCGCCCTCGTCCAGCGGGCGCGCGCCGAGCTCGCCGCGCCGCCTCCCGCGTCGCCGGGGACTCCCGCGCCGATCGAGGTCGTCGGTCAGGGCCGCGAGGTCACCCTGCTCGTCGCGCGGGGCGTCGCCGCGCGCACCGGCGCCGGCGAGCTCGTGCGCAGAGGAGGGCTCGTCCTGCCGGCGCGCGCCGACCTGGGCGAGCTGGCCGCGCTGTTCGGCTTCGTCGAGCCGGATGGCCGCGACGTCGAGGCCGCCGTCGACGCGGGGCTGGCGCTGCTCTCGGCCGACGCGAGCCTCTCCATCGGCGTCGACATCGGCCGCGTCGAGGTCGATCCACAGCGTCCCGACGTGCCCGCGGGCGGCGCGGCGCTCGAGCAGCTGCGCGATCGCGCCGAGCGGCACGCCGATCTGCCGGCTGGCTCGCTCGCCGTCTCGAGGCGCGTCGCCGCGCTCGTGCGTGGCACGCACCTCGTGGCCGAAGGTCAGCACGGTCAGTCGCGCCGCACGGTGGTCGGTCAGCGGCCACGCGCGAGCGCCTTCTCGCGCTTCCAGGGGCGCCAGGCGGAGCTGCGCGCGCTGGGCGCGGCCCTCGCGCAGGCGGCTGAGGGCAGGCCGAGCCTCGTGCGTCTCGTAGGCGCGCCGGGCGTCGGCAAGTCGAGGCTCGTCGCCGAGCTCGCCCGGCGCCTCGCGCGGAGCGGGCAGCCCGCGCTGATCGCCGTGGTGAGCCTCGCGCGGGGCAGCCGCGCGGCGCCCTTCGAGGGCGTGTACGCTGCGACCTCGGCGCTGCTCGGTTTCGGCTCCGACTGGGGAGAGCTCGACGCGCTCCGGCGTGACGAGGCGCGCGCGAGGCTGAGGGCGCTCGGGCTCGACGGAGCGCAGGTCGACGCGCTCCTGCCCGCCGGAACGCCAACGGGCGCGGAGCCCGTCCGCATCGAACGAGCCTTCACGGCGCTCGTCGACCGCGTCTCGGCCGAGCGCCCGAGCATGCTCGTCTGGGACGACGCGCAGGGGCTCGATCGCGAGACGGCGCGCCTGCTCTCCGCGCTCGTCGAGCCCTCGAGCGCTCGGCGCCTCGTGCTCGTGACGAGCGGTCGAGAGGCTTCGCCTCCCGGCTCGCTCGAGGGCCTCGTCGTGCACGAGCTCAGGCTCGGCGAGCTCGACGACGCGTCCACGGCGAAGCTGCTCGCCACCGCGGTGGGCGCGCGCGTGCTGCCTCCCGACGTCTTCGGGGAGATCACGGCGATCACCGGCGGCAACCCGCTCCTGCTCGAGGAGCTCGTGCGCGAGCTGCTCGACAGCGCCGCGCTGGTCGTCGAGGAGGGCGCGCTGAGGGGCCGCAGCGACGCACGCGCGAGCCTACCCCGGACGCTGAGGGCCGTGGCGGAGGCCAGGCTCTCCCGCCTCGGCCCCGAGGCGGCTCAGCTCCTGCGTGCGGCCGCCGTCATGGGCGCCGACAGCTCGCTCGAGACCCTCGCCGAGATCGCGTCGCTCACGGCCGACCGCGCAGCGGCCGCGCTCGCCGAGGCCTCTCTCGCCGGCGCGCTCGAGCTCGTCCCTGGCGCGCACGTCGGCGACGCCGATCGCCACCGCGTCTCTGCGCTCGTCTCCGACGTCGCCCTGGCCGGGCTCGCCCCCGAGCTGCTCGCCCCGCTCTACGAGCGGGCGCTGCATCTCGTCGAGCGTGGCGCGCTCGCGACGCCTCGCGCGCTCTCGACGCTCGCGGCGCACGCCGACGCCGCCGGTCTCCCGGCGCAGGCCGCGGCGCTCTACGCACGCGCGGCGTCGCGCGCGATCGACGGCGGCGCCTACGATCTGGGCGCGGCCGCTGCGCTGCGCGGGCTCTCGCTCGCCGCCTCGCTCGACACCTCGTCGACGCTCGAGCTGCTCGCGCAGCTGCTCGTCGTCGCAGAGCGCACGGCGAGCCTGCCCGAGCTGGTCGACGATCTCCCGCAGGCGCTCGCCGCGATCGATCGCATGGGCGACGCAGGCGCCGCCGGGCGAGCGCGTGTGCTCGCAGCGCGCGCGCTCGCCGCGATCGGCGCGAGCGAGTCCGCGCGGGTGCTGCTCGCGCAGGTCGAGGCGGGCACCGAGCACGCGCGCGATCGCCTGCTCGCGGAGCTCGCCGTCGCGTCGAGCTCCGGCGACGTCGGGCGAGCGCTCGAGCTGGCCGGAGAGCTCGAGCGCTCGGGCCTCTCGCTCGACGCGCGCGCCGCGCTCTCGCTCGCCGATCTCCACGCCCGCGCGGACAAGCTCGAGGCCGCTTTCCGCGCGCTCGAGGCGGCCAGCACCCACGAGCTCGACGCACGCGAGACGGCGCTGCTCGCCGTCTTGCGCGGGCGCCTCCGGTGCTGGGCGGGCGACGCTCGTGGCGCGCTGCCGCTCTACGAGCGTGCGCTCGAGCTCGCGCGCGCCGACGAGCTGCCGCAGGAGCGCACGCTCTCTCTGCTCGAGCTGGGGAAGGCCTGTCTCGCTGCGGGTGAGCCCCTGCGCGCGCTCGGCGTGCTCGCCGCCGCACGCGACGAAGCCGCGCAGCGAGGGCTCGCGCGCCTCGAAGCGCTCTCGAGGGGCTACGTCGCGCACCTCGAAGCCACGGTGCGGACGAGCGACGCGCCCTTGGTCGAGCTCGAGGCCGCGCGCGCGCGCGCGGAGGCCGCGGGCTTCGTCGACGAGGCGCTCGAGCTCGCGCTGCTCGTCGCGGAGCACGCCGCGCGGCGAGGCGAGCTCGAGCCGGCCTCCGAGCTCGAGCTGCGCGCCTCGAGGCTCGGTCAGTCGCGCATCGCCTCGAGCGCGCGTCGGCTCGCTTCGCGTCCGCGTTGAGCGGGCGCTACACTGAGCGGCCCGTGGATCCCGCGCTCGAAGCTCTCTGGGCCAAGGTGCTCGAGGACTGGTCCAACGAGGAGCGCCACCGTTCCCTGCTCGACTACGCGCGTCAGCAGGGCAGGCTCGCCGACGTCGCCGCGCTCTATCGAGGTGTCGCGAGCGCCGACGACGAGGTCGACGCGCGCACCGTGCTCGCCAAGCAGAAGCTCTCGAGCATCGTCACGCTCGCGATGCTCGAGCTCGAGAGCTCTCGCGCCCCGGTCGAGACGGATCGCCCGAAGCGCATCCTCACGTGGATCGCCTTCTTCGCCTTGCTCGGCATCCTCGTGCTCGTCGGCTGGGCGCTGCGGCCGAGCTGAGTCGCGCGCCCAGCTCGACGGCCCCTCGCTCGGCGGCAGAGCTCGGCGGCAGAGCTCGACGGCAGAGCTCGGCGGCAGAGCTCGACGGCAGAGCTCGACGGCCGCGCCTTCAGCCGTCGGCGAGCTTCTTCTCGAGCGCCTCGAGGTGCGCGCGCACCTGAGGGTCGACGTCGCGCTGCGCCTCGATCTTGCGGACCGCGCTCATCACGGTCGTGTGATCGCGGTTGCCGAAGGCGCGCCCGAGCTCGGGGAAGCTGCACTTCAGCCGCTGCTTGCAGAGGTACATCGCGACGTGGCGCGCGAAGGCGACGGTCTTGTGGCGATCCTTGGAGACGAGGTCGCTCGAGCGGATGTGGAAGTGGTGGCACACGAGGCGTTGCACGTCCTCGACGCTCATCGTCTGGGCGCGCTGGCTCGTGCTGTTCGCGAGCTCCGTGCGCGCGAAGGCCAGGTCGACCGTGCGCCCGGTCAGCGAGGACTTCGCGGCGAGCCGGATGAGCGTGCCCTCGAGCTCTCGCACGTTGGAGCGGACCACCTGCGCGAGGAAGAGCGCTACGTCGTCGTCGAGGTCGATGCCCTCGATCGCCGCCTTGTTGCGCACGATCGCCACGCGCGTCTCGAGCTCCGGGACCTGCACGTCGGCGACGAGGCCCCAGGAGAAGCGCGACACCAGCCGCTCTTCCATGCGCTCGAGGTTCTGCGGGTACTTGTCGCTCGTGACGACGATCTGCCGATCGAGCCCGTGGAGCGAGTTGAAGGTGTGGAAGAACTCCTCCTGCGTCTGCTCTCGACCGGCGAGGAACTGGATGTCGTCGACCAGGAGCAGGTCGCAGTTCGTGCGGTAGCGCGCGCGGAACTCATCCATCTTGTGGTGCTGGATGGCGTGGATGAACTCGTTCGTGAAGCGCTCCGCCGACACCGAGAGGATGCGCGCTCCGGGGCGATCACTCAGCATGCGATGGGCGATCGCCTGCATGAGGTGGGTCTTGCCGAGGCCGGTGCCTCCGCAGATGAAGAGCGGGTTGTAGCGTCGCCCGCCACCTCCGGCCGCGGCGATGGCGGCCGCGTGCGCGAGCTGGTTCGAGGGGCCGACGACGAAGCTCGAGAAGGTCTGCTTCGGGTTCAGGTCCTCGAGCGCGACGAAGGGCGTGCGCGTCGCGGCGGAGACGTTGCGGAGCGCGGGTGGGCTCGGCGGAGGCTGGCTCGCGCGCGGCAGGGGCTCGGGCTCCGCGGCGCGGGTGCTGATGGGGCGCGGCCGCACGGGCGGCGCGCTCGGGCCGTCGGCCAGCGGGCGCTCGAGGGCCGGGTCGATGATCCAGGCGACCTGGATCGACCAGCCGGTCAGCTCGCGCAGCTTGTCGACGAGCGAAGGGAGGAAGTTCCGCCCCACCCAGTCCTGCACGAACTCGTCGCGCGCCCGGAGCGTGAGCACGCCGTCGGTGAGGTCGTCGAATTGGATGCCCGAGAACCAGTTCTCGAAGCTGGCTGGCGAACGGGTGCGCGTGTGCGCGAGGGCCTCGGCGAAGGCTTGAGGAGCGCTGGTCTTCGCGATCATGGGGATCGTAGGAGCTCTTTCTTCGGGAGGGGTCGAAGCAGAGACGGCTCGGCCGACCGTGGAACGTGGCTCCACGGTGCGAGCTCGGGTGAGGTGTCTCGAGGGGAGAGGCGCTCGGGATCAGCGCGACGGACGGTCGTGGCGTCCACGGCTTGTCCACAGCCTGGGCTCAGGCCTTGGCGTCGGCGCTCCGAGGTGGCCGACGGCGCTCTTGCGCCGCGAATTCGCGAATGCGAAGCCGCGGAGGGGGTGGAAACGATCCACGGTGTGCACGGGTGTGAACGGGTTTTCCACAGGTGACTCCCACATCGATGTCGGGCTGTGCACGAGGCGACCCCCGCCGGAGCTCGACTCCGGCGCTGAACATCGCTACAGTGCAGCTCGGCGCGTATGACTCGTTCGTGTGGCCGAGGGAGCAAGCGCCTCCCTCTCGCCAGCGCCGCGCTCGAGCACTGCTGTCCGAACCCGTCGGACAACCCTGACCGCGCGGCTAGCACCTCGTGACATCGCAGCCCCCGCCGAGGCGGCGGAGGCGGGACATCGCAGCCCCCGCCGAGGTGGCGGAGGCTTGGGGTGCTGCACCTGGAATCTGCTGCCGAAAACTGCTGTCGAAGCTCGCCCTCCGTAGGCTCGGCCAGGCCGCGCCGGGAGGGGTGGATGCCCCCACCCGGGGGGCGCCGCCTCGACGAAATTGGAGGTAGCACCGAGCCCGACCGGGCGTCCATCCCGAACTTGTCACATTGGCGTAAATTACCGATATTGCTAATGGAAAGTCCTACGAGATGGGCCCATCGCGCCGCGCCCGGGTGGGGCTTCCCGAGCGCCTCGACCGCGAGCTCGACGGGGCCTCGGAAAACACGCTGCAACGCGCTGCGGCGGGCGCCAGATCCGCTTGCCGTGTCGGCCTAGCGCAGATCAAGACCCAACGTTTCGAACGATCTTCGCGGGTTGCGGATGTCAACTCCTCCTGCCTGGCTGCCGAGCGCCGGGAACTTGGCCCTCCGGCGCGACGACGGGTACGGCAGGCCCCCATGGTGCATGGCTTCGACCTGCGGTGCCTCGGTGCCGCCGCTCTTGGGCTCGTCGCCCTCGCGGCCCCCTCGGCTCACGCGCAGGAGGAGCCCAGCCCCCTCACGACCGGCGAGGTCCCGAGCCCCTTCGCTTATGGCTACGGCGAGGTCGAGACGACCCGGGCCGGCGCGATGGGCGGCGCCATGCGCGCCGCCGGCAACGGGACGACGGCGCCCTTCTTGAACCCGGCCAACCTGACGCTCACGCGCGTCTACCACATCGAGGCGCTCGGTCTGGTGAGCCCCGAGAGCGGTCGGCAGGTGTACGGCGGCGCGATCGTCGACTCGATCACCAACCGCCTCGCGGGCGGGCTCACGATCACCGGTGGCTTCCTCGATCCGAGCGGCATCGACCGCTCGTGGCTCGACATGCGCTTGGCGCTCGCCTACCCGATCGCCGACGTGCTCAGCGTCGGCCTCGGCGGGCGCTACCTCAAGCTCACGCAAGACGGCCTCGGCCCACTCGGTAACAGCAAGGCCTCCGGTGGCCTGCCCGACCCGCAGGGCGGGCGGCTCGCGATGGTGAACGAGGCGAGCTTCGACGCTGGCTTCAACGTGCGCGCCGGCGACAGCGGCGTGGTCATCGGCCTGGCGGGTCAGAACCTCACCTTCCCCGACGACGGCCTGCTCCCGACGACGCTCGGCGGCGGCATCGCCTACGCGACGAAGGACCTCACGATCGAGGTCGACACCGTCGGCGACTTCACCTCGTACAGCGAAGCGGCGGTGCGCGTCATGGCGGGCGGCGAGTACCTCATCGCCGACCGTGTGCCCGTGCGGCTCGGCTACCGCTTCGATCAAGGCGCCGACTCGCACGCGCTCTCCGGCGGTCTGGGCTTCATCTCGCCGGAGTTCTCGATCGAAGCGAGCGTGCGGCGCACGCTCGTCGGGCCGGAGGCGACGACGATCTTCTTCGGGGTGGGGTACTTCCTCGAGTCGAGCGGGCTCACCGGGCGCGGCGGCGAAGACTTCTGAGATCGACGTCCGCGCGGGGCGGTGGGTTTGCTACCGTCGCCTCGTGCTCGGCCTCCTCCGACCGACGAATCCTTCGTGGGCGCTGCGCGCGCTCGACGACGTCGAGCGCGTGCTCGTCGACCACGCCCACTGCGAGATGAAGGCTGCGAGCAACGCGCTCTCCCTGAGCGCGCGCTGCTCGGGTGACCCGAAGCTCGTGCGCGCGCTCGTCGAGCTCGCCGAGGAGGAGCTCGCCCACTTCCGCGAGGTGCTCGACGAGCTCGAGCGTCGTGGCCTCTCGCTCGGGCCGCCCGAAGAAGACTGGTACGCCGCCGAGCTCCGCAGGCGTGTGAGCAAAGAGCGTGGCTCTCCGCTGCTCGAGGACGTGCTCGTCGATCGGCTGCTCGTGGGCGCGCTCATCGAGGCGCGCAGCTGCGAGCGCTTCAAGCTGCTCTCCCAGGCGCTGCGCGAGCGCGATCCGGAGCTCTCTGCGTTCTACGAGCGCCTGCTCGCCGCCGAGGCGCGGCACCACCGCACCTTCGTCGAGCTCGCCATACGGATCGCGCGCGACGAAGCGCGCGTGCGTGCTCGGCTCGCCGAGATCGTCCGCATCGAGGACTCGATCGTGAGCGCGCTCGGTACGAGCGCCACCATCCATGGCTGAGGTGCACCCGTGATCGAGCTCCACGCGCTGGACCGAGACGTCGCTACCGCGAAGAGGCTCGTCGCCGCCTTCCACGGCGAGCTGCGCGAGCCCGACGAGGAGCGCGTGGGCCCACCGCCGCTCGCGTCGATCCGCAAGGTCTCGAGGCGCGAGCTGCACGAGGAGCTGGGCGGACTGGCGACCGATCCCTGGGCTCGGGCGCTGCGAGGCTGGGTCGCCTACCTCACGCTGGAGCGCGTCACCGCGCGCGACCACCTCCGTGCCGCCGAGCTGCGACATGCGCGCGCACATCGCACCGAGCGCGGCGAGCTCGTCTCGCTCGATGAGCTCGTCGAGAGCGTGCTGCTCCGCCCTCGCGAGCCGGCGCGCGCCGCCGCCGAGCTCGTCGAGGCCGCTCGGCCCCTGCGCCGCGCGGCGCGCTTCGCGTCGGCGCGCTGGGTCGAGGCCGCGAGTCTGCTCGAGGGGCTCGACCTCGCCGCGCTCGAGCATCCTGGCAGCACGCGCGAGGCGCTCGGGCAGGCAGCGGGCGAGATGCTCGCGTCGACCGACGCGCTCCGGCCCTCCGCGGGCGCTCGGCCTTGGTGGGAGCTCGTCTCCGAGGGCTTCGGCCGCGAGGCGGGGGAGGGCTGGCCGGTCGCTCCGAACGCGCGCTGGATCGAGGGCATCTTCCACGGCAGCGTGCTCGTCGAGGGCCTGCGCCCTTCCCTGCCTCCGCTGCCACGCGCCATCGGAGCGAGCTCCTTCGCGCGCGCGCTCGCGTGCTTCGGCCGAGCGCTGGTCGACGTCGATCTCCCTCTGGGCCCCTTCGCCATGGGCCGGCGTCCCTTCGAGCCGCTCTCCGCGAGGCGCGCCGCGCTCTTCGCCTCGCTCGTCGCCGAGCCGAGCTTCCATCGGCACGTGCTCGGGCTCGGGCGTAGCGCCTCGCGAGAGCAAGCCCGGCGCGTCGCGAGCTCGCTCGTCGTCCATCTGCGCCACCTCGCCGCGCGGGTCCACGCCTTCGACGCCTTCATCGAGCTCGACGAGGACGAGGCGATGCACGCCCACGCCGAAGCGACTCTGCGTGCGCTCGGCTCGTCGGTGCCGGGGGCGCTCGCGGGCGTCGTCCTGCGCTACCCACGCGGGCTGCGGCTCGAGTGGCAGGGCATCCTGCTCGGCGTGCTCGACCGCAGCGCGCTGCGCGACCAACACGACGAGGACTGGTGGCGCAACCCCCGCGCCCACGAGGCGCTGCGCCACGAGCACGCGCAGCCCCTCGCGGCGCCCGACACGGCAGCCCTGCCGCTCGATGGAGCCGTGCCGGCCCTCGTCGCCTGGCTGGACGAGCTCGGCGTCGGCAGCTGAGGACGTCGCCCCGGCTCCGGGTCTTCTGTTACCGTTCGGGCCGAGGGCGCTCCACACCGGTGCGACGAAGCGAAGCGAGCCATGAACAAGTACGGCATCCCGCTGGCCGACCTGCCGACGCACTGCCTCGACGCCGTCGACGCGGCAGAACGCTCACTCTCTCGCACGCTCATCGTCCGTGAGGGCCACGCGGTCGCGGCGATCGTGCCCATGAGCGATCTCGATCGCATCGACCCACCCGATCCCTCGGCGGGTGGCACCGATCCGCTGCTCGCGCTCGCGGGCACCTGCAAACACGACGACTTCGTCGACTCGCTCTCCTTCGACCCCGACAAGACCTCGCTCTACTACCGCGCGCCGCGCATCCCCGGCTGAGCACGCACTCCGACCCGAGCCACAGCACCACAGGCCGCGCCTTGCCCTACCTGCTCGACACCCCGACGCTCGCGGAGGTCCTCCGCTCCTCGCCCTCCCGTGCGCTGGTGCGCCGGCTCGCGACCATCCCCAGCAGGGAGCGCTGGACCAGCGTGGTCACCGTGAGCCAGCTGCTCGTCGCCGCCAGGCGCACCCAGCAGCCCCGGCTCATGCAAGACGTCGTGAACCTGGTCGCGGGCATCCGCGTGGCGGCCTTCGATCTGCCGGCCGCGCAGTCCTTCGCGAAGTTCCGAGCCACCGTGGGTACGCAGATGGAGGCCGACGACGTCATGGTGGCCGCCATCGCGGCCTCGAGCGGCATGACGCTCGTCACCAAGCGCAGCCAGCACTACGCGGTGTTCCCGAACCTGCGCCTCGAGGACTGGACGGTCTGAGCGCGTAGGCTGCGTGATCCCCGCGGAGGATCACCGCCCACGCGAAGGATCACCGCCCAAGCGGACCCATCCCCTTCCGCCGAGTCGAGATGCGTGCTAGGTGCCGCTCGCCCGCGAGGCGAGGGCGGCTCCCAGAGGGCCCCGCTCGCTCGACCGACCCGGCAAGCGGACTCCACTCCGCTGGCTGGGCGAAACGGACGCGGGCTCCGGGTGAGCTCGAGATCCCGAGCACTGCTCCCAGTCCCCGAGATTCCAGGGTAAACAGGCGACCAACGTGACCCCCTCAGGCATGACAGCCCTCTTCGCCTCCGGCGCCGACGTCAACGTCGACTTCGACCTGTCCGTCGTCGCGCAGATCGCCCTCTTCGCCCTGTTCATCACGGTGCTCAAGCCCGTGCTCTTCGACCCGCTGCTGCGCCTCTTCGAAGAGCGCGAGCGCCGGACCGATGGCGCACGCGCCGAGGCCCGCAAGATGGACGAGAAGGCCGCCGAGCTCTTGGCCCGCTTCGAAGCGGAGATCGAGCTCGTGCGCCGCGAAGCCGCCGCCGAGCGCGACAAGCTGCGCGCGGAGACGCGTGAGCTCGAGACGCGCGTGCTCGACGAGGCCAAGCGCGACGCCGCGCGCATCCTCGAGCAGGGGCGCGAGAGGATCCGAAACGAAGTCCAGGGCTTGAGGAAGGAGCTCGAAGGCTCCCGCCCCGCGCTCGCCTCCGAGATCGCCGGCAAGCTGCTCGGCCGCGAGGTGCAGTCGTGAGCGCCTCCGACCGCAGCGTCACCTCCCACCGCAGGGTCCTGTCGCGCACGCTCGCGCTGACGCTCGCCATCGGCGGCACCACGCTCGGCTCGCTCGCCATCGGCGAAGGGGCCTTCGCGCAGCCGGCCCCTGGAGCGCAGCCCGTGCCCGTGCGCCCGGCCCAGCCCGGCGCGCTGCCGCAGCCTGGCCAAGCTCAGCCCGGCCAAGCTCAGCCCGGTGCGCAGCCTGGCCAAGCGCAGCCCGGCGCGATCCCCAACCCCGACGATCCCAACATGCCCGGTCGGCGCCCGCCGCCCCGGCCGCGCATGCCGCGTGGGCCCGAGGGCCTGCCCGGTCGCCTGCCGCCCGGGGCCGGCATGCAGCCTCGCCCGCTGCAGATGCCGCCCGCGGCGCCCGCTGCCGACAGCCACGCAGGTGGCGGCCACGGCGAGGCGCACCACTGCCCGGGCCACGGCCCGAACGACTCGCCCCACCACATCAACTGGTACCAGGGCCTGCTCGGCGTCGACAACGAGAAGAGCCAGTCGCAGTCCTTCGTCGACCGGCTCCTCTGGCGTTACAAGAACGACAAAGACGAGTGCGATCCGAAGAACCAGGAGCCGCCCTTCCTCGCGAAGTTCATCAACTTCGCGCTCGTCGCGCTCATCGTCTACCGCTTCGGCAAGGGCCCGATCACCAGCGCGCTCTCGCAGCGCAAGAAGTCGATCATGCACGAGATCGACGCGGCTCAAGAGCTCCGCTCCGACGCCGAGGAGCGCCTCGCGGACTACGAGCGCCAGCTCGCGCGCATCGAGGAGCGAGGCAAGGAGCTGCGCGAGGAGTTCCGCGCGCAGTTCGCCGACGAGAAGAAGCGCGTGCTCGCCGAGGCCCAAGAGAAGGCCAAGCGCATGCGCCGCGACGCCGAGCTGCGCGTGGAGCAGGAGCTCAAGCAGGCCGAGTTCGAGCTGATGACCGAGGCCATCGACGCGTCGATGGCGGCCGCGGCCCAGCTGCTCGAGAAGCGGGTGGAGTCGCGGGACCTCGACCGCCTCGCCGACGAGTACCTCGCCGGCATCGGCGAAGCGATCAGCAAGGCCGACGCCAAGCCCCGCGGGCGTCAGGAGGCGTTGTCGTGAGCTACGAAGCCATCGGTCGGCGCTACGCGCGCGCCATCTTCGACATCGGCAAGGAGGAGGGCCAAGTGGCCGCTCTCTCCGAGGATCTCCAGCGCTTCGCCGCGACCTGGGTCTCCAGCGCCGAGCTCCAGACGGTGCTCGAGAACCCGCTCGTCGCCGTCGAGGATCGCGAGGCCATCGTGCTCGAGATCGCCTCGCGTCTCGGCGCGAAGGACACCACCAAGCGTGCGCTCCGCCTCGTGACGCGCAACCGCAGGCTGCGTGCGCTGCCCGACGTGGCCCGGCAGCTCTCGCGCCTGGTCGACGACGACGCCCAGGTGCTGCGCGCGCACGTCACGAGCGCGGGCAAGGTCGCCGAGGGCTACCTCACGCGTCTGCGCAGCGAGATCGAGCGCGCGACCGGCAAGAAGGTCGTGCTCGAGAGCTCGGTCGACCCGAGCCTGCTCGGCGGCATCGTCACCAAGATCGGCGACCGCGTCGTCGACGGCAGCCTGCGCACCCGGCTCGCGCTCCTGCGCGAGGCGGCGTTGCCCGCCACCTGAGCTCCGCTACCTCAGCCACGACGGCCAGCGCCTCGCGCGCAGGCCCGACACACTCCGTTCCCCGGCGCTCGTACCGAGCGCACCCACAGCCCGACCTCCCCATCCGACAGGATCCCGCGATGCAGCTTCGAGCCGAAGAGATCTCCCAGATCATCAAGAAGCAGATCCAGAACATCGACAAGGCCTCCCAGGTCACCGAGACCGGGACGGTCCTCACCGTCGGCGATGGCATCGCGCGCGTGCACGGCCTCGCCGGGGCGATGGCAGGCGAGATGGTCGAGGTCACCGGCACCACCGGCGCCGTCGTCAGCGGCCTGGTGCTCAACCTCGAGCAGGACAACGTCGGCGTCGCGCTCTTCGGCGATACGAGCCTCATCAAGGAGGGCGACACGGTCAAGCGCACCTCCCGCATCATGGAGGTCGCCGTCGGCGACGCCGTGGTGGGGCGTGTCGTCAACGCGCTCGGCCTGCCGATCGACGGCAAGGGCCCGATCGACAGCAAGCTGCGCGGCCGCGTGGAGCTCAAGGCCCCCGGCATCGTCAAGCGCCAGCCGGTCACCGAGCCGATGCAGACGGGCCTCAAGGCGATCGACGCCATGATCCCGATCGGGCGCGGTCAGCGCGAGCTCATCATCGGCGACCGCCAGGTCGGCAAGACCGCGGTCGCGATCGACACGATCATCAACCAGAAGGGCAAGGGCGTTTACTGCGTCTACGTCGGCATCGGGCAGAAGCAGTCGACGATCCGTCAGGTCGTCGACAAGCTCGAGGCGCACGGAGCGATGGACTACACCATCGTCGTCGCCGCGACCGCGAGCGAGTCCGCGCCGCTGCAGTTCATCGCGCCCTACACCGGCGTCACCATCGGCGAGTACTTCCGCGACACCGGGCGCCACGCGCTCTGCATCTACGACGATCTCTCGAAGCAGGCCGTCGCGTACCGCCAGCTCTCGCTGCTCTTGCGCCGCCCGCCGGGCCGCGAGGCCTACCCGGGCGACGTCTTCTACGTGCACTCTCGCCTGCTCGAGCGCGCCGCGAAGATGGCCGACGTCTTCTACGTCGTGAAGAAGGGCACCGAGATCCCGGCCGGCGACGAGTCCTTCCGTGGCGCCGACGGCAAGGCGCACGTGGGCGCCACCGGCAAGCACACCGCCGAGGAGAGCCTCAAGAAGCTCGGCAGCGATCACGAGATCAAGAAGGACCCTCACTCGGGTGGCTCGCTGACGGCGCTGCCGATCATCGAGACGCAGGCCGGCGACGTCTCGGCCTACATCCCGACGAACGTGATCTCGATCACCGACGGTCAGATCTTCCTCGAGTCCGACCTCTTCTTCTCCGGCGTCCGCCCGGCCATCAACGTCGGTATCTCGGTCAGCCGCGTCGGTGGCAACGCGCAGATCAAGGCCATGAAGTCGGTCGCCGGCACGCTGCGCCTCGACCTCGCGCAGTACCGCGAGATGGCCGCCTTCGCGCAGTTCGCCTCCGACCTCGACGCGCGTACGCGCGCTCAGCTCTCCCGCGGCGAGCGCCTCGTCGAGATCCTCAAGCAGGGGCAGTACGTGCCGCTCGGCGTCGAGAAGCAGATCGTCATCATCTACGCCGGCACCACCGGCGCGCTCGACGATCTGCCCGTCAGCGTGCTCGGCCGCTTCGAGCAGGAGCTCTACAGCTACCTCGACTCCAAGCACCCGGAGATCACCGCCCGCATCCTCGAGAAGAAGACGCTCGACGACGAGCTCAAGAAGATGCTCGACAAGGCGATCGAGGCCTTCAAGAGCAAGTTCGTGCTCGACGAGAAGAAGGCGGACAAGAAGGCCGACAAGAAGGGCAAGTGATCCGTGGCTTCGCTCAAGGCGATCCGTAACCGCATCTCGAGCGTCAAATCGACGCAGAAGATCACGCGCGCCATGAAGATGGTCGCTGGAGCGCGCCTCAACCGCGCGCAGCAGCGCATCGTGGAGCTGCGCCCCTACGCGCTCAAGACCGCCGAGATCCTCAGCGAGATCACTGCGCGCGCGCAGAACGTCGCGAAGGACAACGCCGACGGCGACCAGTCGCACGGCGTGCTCTCGGCGGACGAGCAGCTCCACCCGCTGCTCGCCACGCGCGAGGAGAAGCGCGTGCTGCTCGTCGTGCTCACGAGCGATCGCGGCCTCTGCGGCGCCTTCAACGCCAACATCAACAAGGCGGCGGAGCGCGAGTGGAAGACCCGGACCCAGGCGGGCCAGGAGGTCCGCATGCTGGTGATCGGGCGCAAGGGGCGTGAGTACCTCACGCGCAGGAACGCGCCCGTCGAGCCGCTGCCCGGCGTGTGGGAGAAGCTCTCGCACGACACGGCCAAGGTCGTCGGACAGAAGGTGCTCGAGCCCTTCCTCAACGACGAGGTCGACGCGATCTACCTCGTCTACAACGAGTTCAAGAGCGCGATGTCCCAGCAGCTCACGGTCGAGCGTCTCTTGCCCGTCCCGGAGGTGCCCGACACCGACGGCTTCGACTCGGGCTCCTTCAGCTTCGAGCCCTCGCGCACGGCCCTGCTCGAGCACCTCGCGCCGCTCTACGTCGACATCTCGATCCTGCGCGCGCTCTACGAGTCGATGGCCAGCGAGCTCGGCGCGCGCATGACGGCGATGGACTCGGCGACGAAGAACGCCACCGAGATGATCGACAGCCTCACGCTCGAGTACAACAAGGCCCGCCAGGCCGCGATCACCAAGGAGCTCATGGAGATCATCGGCGGCAGCGAGGCCATCAAGGACTGAGCACCCACGCCGCGCCGCCGCTCTCGGGAGTGGTGGCGCAGCGGAGCGAGGCGAGGGGAGGCGCATCGCTCGGAGCCGTGTTGCACGACACCGGGGCCTCGCGGAGCGAGGCCGAGTACACGACTCCACCCGGAGCCGGCCGAACCGACGAGACCTCCCTTGCTTCTAGCGATCAACCCTGAGCACCCGGAGCCGCGCAAGATCGAGCGCGCGCTCGAAGTCCTCGAGAAGGGCGGCCTCATCGCCTACCCGACGGACACCGTCTACGGTCTGGGCTGCGACCTGATGAACAAGCAGGCGATCGAGCGCTTGTATCAGGTCAAATCGATGCAGAAGAACAAGAACCTCGCGTTCATCTGCAACGACCTCTCCGACATCTCCAAGTACGCCGTCGTCGACAACTGGGCGTACCGCATCCTCAAGCACCACCTGCCCGGCCCGTACTGCTTCATCCTGCAGGCGACGCGCGAGGTGCCGAAGATGGTGATGACGAAGCAGAAGACCGTGGGCATCCGCGTGCCCGCGCACCCCGTCATCACGACGCTCGCGCGTGAGCTGGGCCGCCCGATCATCAGCACCACGGCGGCCGCGCCGGGCGAAGAGCCCTTCGTCGATCCGGCGGAGCTGCGCGATCACTTCCGGGTGCTCGATCTCGTGCTCGACGGCGGGGCCTGCGGCAGCGTGCCGACGACGGTGGTCGATCTGAGCGGCGGTCAGGTCGAGGTCGTGCGCGAGGGCGCCGGTCCGATCGACGATCTGGTCGACTGAGGTCGGGCCGCCCCCGCCCGAGCCACTCCGCGAGCTGGGCCTCAGCGCCTGCGGGGCTCGATCACGGCGTCGATGCGCAGGGGCGTGTGCGCGGAGCTCTGGGCGACGAGCGGCGCCTGCCCAGGCCTCAGGATGCGCGAAGCGCCCTGGCCTCGCATCGCGGGGTCGCCCGGCCCCCAGTTCGGGTTGGCGATGGCGACTCCGAAGCGACGCTCGAGCCCGCCGAGCGGCGCGGCCCGTGCGTCCTGTGCGTCGTCGTCGACCCAGGCGCTCGGGAAGACCAGGAGGTCGGCGCGCGAGAGCGCCGGAGAGGCCTCTCTCGTGAGGAAGTGCAGGTCGAAGCAGATCGCCACGACGAGCGAGATGCCGCCGAGCTCGACGCACTCGAAGGGCTGCTCACCCGGGGTCGCCCAGGCCTCGGGGTACCAGGGGTGACGCTTGCGGTAGCGGTGCACGAGCTCGCCGGTCGCGTCGAGCAGGACGTAACAGTTGTAGAGCAAATCATCTGGGCCACGCTCGACGAGCGGCAGGCCGAGCGCGGTCCCGTGCCGCCGGGCGAGCGCGCGAGCGCGCCCGAGCGTCGGGCCGTCGAGCGGCTCCGCGAAGCGCGAGAGGTCGAAGTCGCCCGAGGGGGAGACGTAGCCCGTGAGGACCGCCTCGCCGAGCAGGGCGAGATCGCAGGGAGGCCCGGCTTCGAGCAGCCGCTCGAGCTCGGCTTCGCGCGCTCCTCGGCGGTCGTAGCTCGCCGGCAGCTCGAGGACCGCGACACGCATCAGAAGGGCGGGCGCTCCTCGAGCGCACCGGGCGCCTCGCCCGCGACCGGCGGCTGGGCTTCGACGGGCTTGTCGGGAGGGGGGGGTGGCGGCTCCTCGACGGGCACGGTCTCGCCAGAGTCGGTCGGCTTGGGCTCGGTCGCTGCTGCCGCGTCGCCGCCGCCGGCGCCGTCGTCGCTCGTCTCGGGCTCCGGGGCCGTCTCGGTGGGCTCGGTCCCCGCGAGGAAGACCTCCGGGAACGCGTCCTCTTGATCGGGGCGCGCGCGCAGCCCGGTCACCGGATCGATGGGCGCGCGCACGATGCCGGGCGGCATGGGGAAGTCGGTCGCCGGGCTGCCCTGGTGCGCGACGCGCATGAGCTCGACGAAGATGGGCAGCGCCGTGCGCCCGCCGGACTCGCCGGCGCCGAGCGGCTGGCGGTCGTCGTGTCCGACCCACACGACCGTGGCGATGTCGGTGGAGTAGCCGGCGAACCATACGTCGCGCGCCTCGTTCGAGGTGCCCGTCTTGCCGGCGATCGGCCTGCGCAGCACCTTGGCGCCCTTGCCGGTGCCGTCGTCGATCACGCTCTTGAGCAGATCGGTCGTGAGGTAGGCCTCGGCCTCGCTCATCGCGCGTCGCGCTGCGGGCCGCGTGGGCAGCCTGAGCTCCTCGCCGTCCGGCCCGAGGATGCGCGTGACCACATGCGCCTGCTCCCAGTTGCCACCCGCGGCGAAGGTCGCGTAGGCGTTCGCGAGCTCGCGTGGACCGACCTCGTAGGCTCCGAGGGCGAGCGAGGGTGTGGCGCCGAGCTTCGACTCGATGCCGGCGGCCTCGGCCCACGCCGCGACGTTGGCCGGGCCGAGCTCGGAGATGAGCCACGCGGCCGAGACGTTCACGCTCTTGGCGAGCACCTCGCGCATGCGCTTCGGCTCGCCCGCGACGCTGCCGTCGTAGTTCTTCGGTCGGTAGCCCGGCTCCATGATCGCCGGGTCGGTGGGGATGAGCGAGGCGGGCGTGAAGCTCTTGGCGTGGATCGCGTAGCTGTAGACGAAGGGCTTGAAGGTCGAGCCCGGCTGCCTGCGCGACTGCGAGGCGCGATCGAGGCCGCCGCGCAGCGCGTCGTAGCTGCCCACGAGCGCGAGCACCTCGCGGCTGCGCACGTCGATCGCGACGACCGCGCCCTGCGGACCGAGCTCGAGCCGGAAGCGCGCCCGCGTGAACTTGCCCGCGTGGTCGGGCTCGCCGCGCTCGACGAGCGCGAGTCGCACGGGCGCGCCGATCTCGGCGAACTTGCTCGCGGGGAGCTTCTTCGGGTTGTAGCGCTCGGCGTGCGAGAGGTTCACGGTCCCGCGCATCACGCCGACGCGCACGAAGAGCTCGTTCTTGGCGTCGTCGGCGCCGGTGATCTCGCCGAGGTAGCTCACCTGCTTCTTCTCGAGCGGGTTGCCCTCGAAGAGCGGCGGAGGCTTCTTCGGCTTGGTGAGCGGCGCGACCAGCTTCTTGCGCGCGTCGTACTGCTCGAGGCCGCTGCGCAGCGACTTCCGCGCCGCCGCCTGGAGCTTCGGGTCGATCGAGGTGTGGATCACGTAGCCGCCTCGCGCGGCGCGCTCACCGACGACCTCGCGCAGCACGCGGCGCGCCTCGGCGACCACCTCGGGCGCGAGCTCGGCCGTGTGCTCGGGCTCCGGCGCGAGCACCACCGCCTGCTTCGCGGCGAGCTCGGCGAGCTCGCTCTTCGCGAAGCCCTTCTGGACCATCTGATCGAGCACGTACTCGCGGCGCCGTGTGGCGCGCGCGAGGTTCTCACGCGGCGAGTAGCGCGTCGGCCCCTTGGGCACGCCCGCGAGCAAGGCCGCCTCGGCGAGCGTGAGCTCGGCCACGCCCTTGCCGAAGTAGTAGCGGCTCGCCTCTTCGACGCCGTAGCGGCCGTGGCCGAAGTAGATGTGGTTCAGGTAGAGCTCGAGGATCTCCTCCTTCGAGAGGTTCTGCTCGATGCGCCTCGCGAGGATGACCTCCTTGATCTTGCGTTCGTAGGTGCGGTCCTGCGTGAGCAGCACGTTCTTCACGACCTGCTGCGTGATCGTGCTCGCGCCCTGCTTCGAGCTCGAGCGCAGGTTCACCCACATCGCGCGCAGCATGCCGGCGTAGTCGAGCCCCTCGTGCTCGAAGAAGGAGGCGTCCTCCGCCGCGAGGAAGGCGAGCTTCACCTGCGCGGGCACGTCGCCGATCTTCACGACCGTGCGCCGCTCGACGAAGTCCTCACCGAGGAGGGAGCCGTCGCGCGCGAGGATGCGCGTGACCTGTGGCGGTGAGTAGCGCTTGAGCTCGTCGACCGAGGGCAGGTCGCGCTCGTGGTGGCGCACGAGCAGCGCGACGCCGATCATGCCGAGCCCTGCCAGCGCGAGCACGAGCAGCAGGAGCCGCCGCGTCCACACGAAGAAGCGTCGGAGCATCGTCGTGCTGGTCGTCGCTTCGCCGGTCATGGTCGCTCACCCCTCAACGTCTGGTGGTGTCGCCGGGATTCCCCACCGGCCCGGGTGATCGCATCGTGCGCCGAGCGCCTCTCGTCTGCTCGGCCCAGGCTCTCGGTCGCACGGAGCCTGGCTCAGCCCAGGCTCTCGGTGGCACGGAGCCCGGCTCAGCCCAGGCTCTCGGTG
>CALKVW010000260.1 GCA_938004785.1 uncultured Polyangiaceae bacterium | reverse complement strand
GCCCGACGACGAAATCGTCGGGCGTTGCTGGCCCGACGACGAAATCGTCGGGCGTTGCTGGCCCGACGACGAAATCGTCGGGCGTGTAGGCAAACGAGCCCTCGACATGTCGAGGGCTCGTTTGCTTTGTCGGCGTGGCTCGCTGGCCGCGCGCCCGGCCGGGGCGCGGGCTCAGTCTTCCTGGAGCTTGATCCAGCGGTAGACCGCGAAGGCGACGGCGATGACGATCAGCGGTGCGCTGATCCAGCTCACCTTGATCTGCTCCTCGAGGAAGCGGTTCGCGATGATCGCGCCTAGCGTGATGAGCACCGCGGCGCCCATCACGATCATCGGCGCCATCATGGGCTTGAGCCAGGTCTCGGGTTTGTCGAGCTGGATGCGCTGGTGCTGCTCGACCGAGAGCGCCTTCTGAGCGAGGTTCTTCGCGGCGCCGGCCGCGACGACGCCCGCCTTCGACGCGACGACGCCGGCCTTCGAAGCGGCGGCGCCGAGGCGCGCGCTCACGGGGGCCTGCGCCGCGTCGGCCTCGGCGCTCTCGGGCGGGTAGAGCAGGGTGCCTCCGCCGGGCGCGGCGATCATGCCGCCGGCGCTGGGCGCAGCTTGGGGCACCGCGCCCACGTTCGGGAGCCCGCTCGCCGTCGCGCCCCCGGGCGCGCTCGCTGCGATCGGCGGCTCGGCGGGGCGATCGACGTCGAGCGAGAGCGAGCCTTCGCCGAGCGCATCGGAGTCGAGCGGTCCGCGCGCTGCTGCCGCATCGGGCGCGAGCAGGTGGCTCGGCGGAGCCGACGGCGGCGGAGGCGCGAGCGGCGCGAGCGGCGGCTCGGCGTGCGTGGGGAAGGGCACGGGCGGCGGGGCGGCGGCGAGCGCTGCGCCCGGCGTCGCCGCGACCGCGATGGAGCCGAGCGTGGACGGGGGAGGCGAGGCACCGGGGAGCTCGCCGAGCTCGAAGTCGGCACTGGCGGTCGAGCCCTTGGCCGCGGCTCGCGCGTCCGCGGGCCCGCGCGCCTGCGTGGTCTGCGAGGTCCTCGGCGGAGGCGCGTCGTCGTCGAGCCCGAGCGAGACGGCAGGCAACGCCGCCATCGAGCTGCGCCCCCCGAAGCTCTGCGGCAGCTGCAGGGCGTCCTCGAGCGCGGTCCAGAACGCTTCGATGCTCTGCGTGCGGTTCTTCGGAGACACGGCGAGCGCCGCCTCGAAGACCCGGTCGACCGCCTCGGGGATGTCGAGCCCGAGCCTGCGTGGCGTCGGGCGCTTCTCCTCGTCGAGCGCCTGACGCAGCATCGAGGCGGGCGATCCGTCGATGGCAGGGCGCTGCGTGACGAGCTCGGCGAGCGTGAGCGCGAAGGCGTAGACGTCGGTCCACGGGCCGGTCTGACCGAAGCGGTCGGGCGCCCACTGCTCGGGCGCGGCGTACGCGGGGGTGAACATGTTCGAGCCGGCGCGCGTGAAGCCCCCCGCCTCGCGCGAGGCCGCGAGGCGCACCTTCGCGATGCCGAAGTCGAAGATCTTGAAGGCCTCGCCGCCATCCATGCGCACGACGAACACGTTGTCGGGCTTGAGATCGCAGTGCACGATCGCGAGCGGCTGGCCGTCGGGGCCCGGGAAGCGGTGGGCGCGAGAGAGCGCGCGCGCGACCGGCGTGAGGTAGGGCACGGCCCGCTCGATGCGGATGGGCGGTTTGCCTGCGTCGAGGCGCCGCACGATGAGGTCTTTCAGGGTCTCGCCTTCGAGCCACTCGAGCGCGATGAAGGGCACGACCGCGCCCTTCGGGAGCTTCATGAAGTCGACCTGGAGCGGCCTCACGACCTCGGGGATCGACGTCGAGAGTCGGAACATGACCTCGCCCTCGGAGCGGAAGCGCTCGAGGAACTGATCGCGCTCCGCGCCCGTCAGGGTCTCCGGGATCTTCAGGCACTTGAGCGCCACGGGGGCGCGGAAGCCGGCGTGTTTCGCGCGGTAGATGACGCCGAAGCCGCCGTGCGCGACGACCTTCTCGACCTGGAAGGTGCCGGCCTGCACCGTGCCGACGATGCCGAAGGGGTCACCGAGCTTGGCGCTCGGATCCGAGGCCCGCGCGTCGCCCGGCGCGCTGAGCCGCTCTGCACCAGGGTTGCTGCTGCGGCGGCCCAGCTCGAGCTCGGCCTCGCCCCTGGAGGCCGCGGGCGGCACGGGGGGCAGCTCGAGCTCGAGCCCATCGAGCGCGGGCGCGCCGGGTGCAGGCGGCGGGCCCTTCGGAGCGAGGCCCGGCGGTCGGAGCCCGGGGCTCGCGGCCGGGGCGCGTAGCGGCGGACTCGGCTTGGGCGAGGCGCCCGCTCCGGGCGGCCTCGGCGCGCCGGGCTTCGGGGCCAGCGGCGCGCGCGCGGGTGGCGGAGGGGCGAGCTTCGACGCACCAGGGGGCGCTGCAGCCGGGGCGTCGTCCTCCTCGGCGCGTGGATCCCTCCTGGGCCCGACGATCTCACGTATGCGCGACATCGCTCGCTGCTCTCACCCTAACGGAATAGCAGGCTCGAGCGCCGAGAATCCAGTCCGCTGCCGCGGGGCTCCCCACGCGGGCCCGAGGGCGTCCCCGCCCGGCAAGCGCCACGGGGCCGATCGAGCGCGTGATTCAGGCTGGCTCGGCCAGGAAGCTGGCCATCGCCCCGAGCAGCGCCTCGGGCGCGTCGACGTGCACCCAGTGTCCCGCACCCTCGAGCACGGCGAGCTGCAGCCCGGGGTTCTGCTCCTTCGCGCGCTCCGCACGCACGCGTGCTTCGGGAGGGAACACCGTCGAGGCGCCGCCGATCACGAGCAGGACGTGCTGGGCGAGCGCCGGGTCGTCGAGCAGCGGCCAGAGGTCACGCGCGTAGTAGTCGAGCAACATCGAGCGGATCGCGGGCAGGTCGAGCCGCAACGCGAGGCCGTCGCCGTGCCGGCGCAGGTTCATCGCCAGCCAGTCGATGATCGCGCTCGAGAAACCCTGCGCCTCGAGCCGCGCGCGGAAGTCCTCCCTCGACGGCAGCGATGGGGGCATCGCCTCGAGCGCGAGCAGGACGCGTGAGGCGCCGTCGACCTCGGCGTCTCGGGGCCTCGCGCCGGGCATGGAGTCGAGCACGATCGCGTGGCTCACGCGGCCCGGTCGCTTCCCCAGCCAGTTCAGAGACACCTTGCCACCGAAGGAGTGGCCCGCGATGCCACGCACCTCGAGGCCGAGCGCGTCCACCAGGCGGTCGAGGTCGGCAGCGGTGGCGTCGAGATCGTGGGGGGCGGGCAGGCCCTGTGACTGCCCGTGCCCGCGCAGGTCGACCAGCACGAAGCCCCAGCTCGGGACGCGCTCGGCGAGCTTCTGCGCGAAGCTGCGGAAGTTCGTGCCCATGCCGAAGACGCCGTGGAGCAGGAGCATCCAGCCCGAGGGTGTGACGCCCGGCGCGTGCACGCGCGTGTGGTGGAGGATCGAGGGCTCGCTCACGCCGGCCGTTCTACTCCGCCGGGCGGTGTCGAGCTACGCTCTCGCCCGATGGCCGCGAAGCGAGCTCCATCGAAGCGTGCCCGCCCCGCCGAGGCTGCGGCCGCTGCTCGGCGCTCCGAGGAGCGGAGGGTCTACGAGGACCGGAGCTTCGACGGCGCGCGCCTGTCCAACGTGAGCCTGCGCGGTCTCGTCGTCGACGACGCCGACGCGAGCGGGGCGCACCTCGAGAACCTCGCGCTCGATGACGCGGTCCTCGACGATCTGAGCGCGAAGCGGCTGGAGCTGAGGAACGCCGCGCTCCCGAAGGCACGCCTCTCGGACTGCGACCTCCGCGGGGCGCGGCTCGAGAACGTGTCGCTCGAGCGCGTGCGCATCTCGGACGCGAGCTTGCGTGGCGCGCGCCTGCACGACGTCGACCTCTCGAGGGTCGTCGTCACCGACGCGTGCATCGATGGTCTCGTCATCGACGGCTTCGCGATCGACGAGCTCGTCGAGGCAGCGAGGCGCGCCGCGGAGGCCGCGCCGGCTCGCGCGAGGCGCGCCGCGGCGGCCAAGCCCCGCGTGCAGAAGCGCAGCTCCAGGTGATAGGGTTCGCGCTCCATGGCCGCGCGTGAGCTCTCCTCCCTCGAAGTCCGTCGTGTGCTCGCCCCCGGGGACCTCGCCTTCGAGACGACCCGCGACGTGGAGCCCGCCCAGGGTGTCGTCGCCCAGAGCCGCGCGCTCGATGCGCTCGAGTTCGGCCTCACGATCCTCCAGCCGCGCTTCCACGTCGTCGTCGTCGGCAGCCCGGGCTCCGGGCGCGGCTTCAGCATCCGCTCGGTCGCCGAGCGCATCGCCAAATCGCGCCCCACCCCCGACGACCTGCTGCTCCTGCCCAACCCCGTCGTGCCGAGCGAGCCCATCGCGCTCTTCCTGCCGGCAGGCGAGGGGCGCGCCTTCTGCGACGCGATGAGCGGCCTGCACGCGAAGCTGCTCGAGAGCCTACACGCGGCGACCGAGGGCGAGCGCTTCAAGCAGGCGCAGACGCGCGCGCAGCGCAAGGCGCGCAGCGAGGAGGCTCGCCTCGAGAAGACGCTCGTCGAGACGGCGCGCGAGCACGGCTACCAGCTCGATCGCAACGGCGACGAGGTCGAGGTCACGGCGCTCGAGCCGGTCGAAGGCGGCGAAGAGGCCGAAGAGGCGGCCGAGCAGGGGCTCGAAGCGGTGAAGAACGCCATCGAGGAGTTCGAGGGCACGCTCGCCGACGTGCACGAGGAGGTGGAGATCGAGCTGCGCGCGGCCATCAAGCAGCTGCTCGCAGACGCGGTCGCCGGGCACTTCGCCGCGCTCGCGCCCGACTGGAGCGCGCGCGTCGAGATCGTCGACTTCCTGAAGGCGCTCGAGCAGGCGGTCGTCTCGCGCATGAACCGCCTCATCGACGAGCCGCGCAGCGACGAGTCGGGCGGCACGCTCTCCCGAGGCTTCGTCGTGCCGACGCTGCTCACCGAGCACGCCCCCGACGAGGGCGCGCCGGTGGTCGAGGTCGCGCACCCCACGGTCGCGTCGCTCTTCGGGCGCAGCCACTCGCCGCCGGACGCGGCCTTCCCGCCCGAGCCCGGCTTCGCCGTCGCAGGCGCGCTGCACGAGGCGAACGGCGGCTTCCTGATCCTGCCGGCGGTCTCGATCCTCAAGAACGAGGGCCTCTACGAGCAGCTCAAGGCCTGCTTGCTCGCCTCGCGCTTCCTCGTGCCCGAGCAGAACCCCTCGTACTACCGAGGCACGGCCGAGGAGCTGCTCTTCCCCTCGATCCCGATCGATCTGAAGGTCATCCTCGTCGCGGGGCCGGGGCTCTTCCAGGAGTTGCACGCGGCCGATCCGGAGTTCTCGCAGCTCTTCCGCGTGCAGGCGCGCTTCGAGCCCACGCTGCCCTTCGAGGAGGCCCGCCACACCTATCCGGCCTTCCTCTCGGGCCTCGTGCGCAAGCGTGGGCTCCTGCACATGACCCGCGAGGCCGTCGCCGCGCTCATCTTCCACGGCGGTCGGCTCGGCGAGAGCCAGACCAAGGTGACGAGCCAGCTCGGGCTCGTGGGCGAGGTCGCGGTCGAGGCCTCGTACCTCGCCACCAAGCAGGGCAAGGAGCTCATCGACGGCGACACCGTGATGCAGGCGATCGACGACGCGCAGCGCCGCGGCAGCCACTTCCGCGACGCCCTGCACGAGCTCTTGCGCGACGGCACCATCCGCATCGAGACCGAGGGCTCGATCGTGGGGCAGGTGAACGCGATCAGCGTGCTCTCCGACGGCCCCGTGACCTTCGGGCGCCCGTGTCGAGTCACCGCGGTCGTCTACCCGGGCACCGAGGGGCCCGTGAACATCGCGCGCGAGGTCGAGATGAGCGGCCCCATCCACTCCAAGGGCGTGATGGTGCTCACCGGTTTCCTCGCCTCTCGCTTCGCGCGCACGCGGCCGATGAGCTTCAGCGCTTCGCTCGTCTTCGAGCAGACCTACGAGGGCATCGACGGCGACAGCGCCTCGTCGAGCGAGCTCTACGGCCTGCTCTCCGCGCTCTCGGGCCTGCCGCTCCGCCAGGATCTCGCCGTGACCGGCTCGGTCGACCAGCGCGGGAGCATCCAGCCGGTGGGTGGGCTCAACGAGAAGATCGAGTCCTTCTACGACGTCTGCCTCGCGAAGGGCGGCCTCTCCGGCACGCAGGGCGTGCTCATCCCGTCGACGAACATCGACTCGCTCATGCTGCGCAAGGACGTCGTGCAGGCGATCGCCGCGGGGAAGTTCCACGTCTACGCGGTGCAGACGGTCGAGGAGGGCATCGAGCTGCTCACGGGCGTGCCCGCCGGGGCGCCCACGGGCGACGAGGGCTACACCGAGGGCTCGGTCTACGCCGCCGTCGACGCCACGCTGCGACGCTACTGGGAGATCATGCGCAAGACGCGCTGAGCGCCCGCCTCCCTGCGCGCTCGCCTTCCCGACGCCGATGCGTACGATGCCGCGCGATGCCCCAGGTCGCGAGGCGCCTCGGTCTGCTCGACGTCTTCGCGATCGGCGTCAACGCCATCGTCGGCTCGGGCGTGTTCTCGATCCCCGACGACATGCAGCGCTCGATGGGCGGATGGTCGCCGCTCGCCTTCTTGCTCTGCGCGGTGGTGCTCCTGCCCGTGGCGCTCTGCTTCGCCGAGCTCGCCGGCTCGAGCGATCGCAGCGGCGGGCCCTACCTCTACGCCTTGCGCGCCTTCGGCCCACGCGTGGGCTTCTTCGTCGGCTGGTCGTCGTACCTCAACGCCTTCGTCTCCTTCGCGGCCAACGCCACGCTCTTCGTCGAGCTCGTCGGCTTCTCGGGACCGCTCTCGAAGCTCGCCGTCATCGGCGTGGTCGGACTGCTCGGCGCGATCAACTACGTGGGCATACGGCCGGGTGCGCTGGTCGTGCGCCTCATGGTGATCGGCAAGGTCCTCGCGATCCTCTGCTTCGTGATCGCCGCGCTCGGGCACGTCGATCCCTCGCGCCTCGGGGGCCCGCTGCCCGAGGGCGCCTCGGGCGTCGCCAACGGCATCTACCTCGCGCTCTTCCCGCTGCAGGGCTTCGAGGTCGTGCCCGTGCCCGCCGGCGAGACACGCGATCCCGAGCGCTCGGTCCCCATCGGCACCGTCGGCTCGCTGCTCTTCGCCGCGGTGCTGTTCGTGATCGTGCAGGCCGTGCTCGCCTCGAGCTACGACGACATCGCGGTCGTCTCGGGCACGCCGCTCGTCGACGCGGCGAAGCGGCTGGGTCCGACGATCGGCCTCGTCGTGCTCGTCGGCAGCATCGTCAGCGTCGGCGGCTTCACTGCGGGAAGCGCACTCGGCTCGCCTCGCTACGCGCAGGCCATGGCCGAGCACGGGCAGCTGCCGATCGCGCTCGCCTCGGTGCACGCGCGCTTCGGCACGCCGCACGTCGCCATCGCGCTCACCACCTTGGTGACGGCCGGCCTCGGCTCGCTCTACACCTACCGAGAGCTCGTGGGCTTCTCCAACGTGATGGTCGTGCTCCAGTACGGGCTCACCTGCCTCGCGGTGCCCGTGCTGCGTCGTCGCGAGCCCGGCGCCAAGAGCAGCTACCGCGTGCCCTTCGGCCCCGTCTTGCCGATCCTCGGCGCGCTGGGCTCGGTCGCCCTGCTCTCGGGCGCGAACCGCGCCGAGGCGGTTTTCGCGGCGATCGCGCTCGCGATCGGCGCGGCGGTGCTCGTCGCGATCGAGCGCCTCGCCAAGCCGCGCGCCTGAGCTCGGGTCGCACGCTCGCTCAGACGTACTCGGAGAGCGCCTCGTCGAGCTGGGCCAGGTAGCCTCCGCCGAACATCACCACGTGCGCGAGGATCGGGTAGAGCTGGTGGAGCGCCACGCGCTCCCGATGCCCGGGCGCGCGTGGGTAGACCTCGTCGTAGGCCGCGAACACACGCGGCCCGAAGCCCCCGAAGAGCTGCATCATCGCGAGATCGATCTCGCGGTGGCCGCCGTAGACCGCCGGATCGACGAGGTAGGGCACCGAGCCCCGACCGACGAGCCAGTTGCCGCCCCAAAGATCGCCGTGCAGGCGCGCCGGGGGCTCGGCCGGGCCGACGAGCTCGTCGAGCCTCGCGTACAGCGCCTCGAGCCGCCGCTCGATGCGCGGCCCGCAGAGGCCCTTCGCGCGTGCGCGTGCGGCGAGCGGCTCGAGCCTGCGCGCTCGATAGAAGCCCGCCCAGCCCTCGCGCGGGCGGTTGTCCTGCGGGAGCGTGGCGAGCAGGTTGTCGTGGTCGAGGCCGAAGCTCGGCGCGCCGTAGCGATGCAGCTCGGCGAGCCCGCGCCCGAGGCGCTCCTCGGCGAGCGCGTCGGGTGGGCCGCCGGTCTCGACGAGCTCGAGCGCGAGGAAACCCGGCCCGGCCGAGCCTGCGCTGGAGCAGGCGAGCACCTCCGGAACGGAGACGCAGCCGGCCTCGCCGAGCCACGCGAGGCCACGCGCCTCGAGCTCGAAGGCCCCGGGCGAGAGCGTGGCCAGCGACTTGACGAAGATCGTCGGGCCTCCGTCGAGCTCGACGAGGCGCGCCTCCGCGATGCTGCCGCCGGAGAGCCGACGCGCGCGGAGGGGCCGCTTCCCGAGGGCGGCCTCGAGCTCTGCGGCGAGAGGCTCGGGCAGGGGGGCTTCGCGCATGGTCGAGGCTCGCGAAGATAGCGCGTCCGGGGAGAACTCCGTGGCCGACGTCGACTGTCGCTCGTCAGCGGGCGCGAGCGAGGCTAATCACGCTCCGGCGTGGATCTCGTCTACTTCGTCCTGCTCTGCAGCGTGCTCATCTTCGTGCACGAGCTGGGGCATTTCGTCTGGGCGAAGATCTTCGGGGTGAAGGTCATCACCTTCTCGATCGGCTTCGGCCCGAAGATCCTGCGCCTGCGCGGCCGGGAGACGGAGTACTGCGTCGGCATCCTGCCGCTCGGCGGCTTCGTGAAGATGCTCGAGGAGACGCGGCAGGAGGCGGTCCTGCCCGAAGACCGCGGCCGCACCTTCGAGGCGCAGGCGCTCTACAAACGCATCATCATCGTGCTCGCGGGCCCGGCGATGAACATCTTCTTCCCGGTCTTGCTCTACTTCGGCGTGCTGCTCGGCGACGAACAGGGGCCGCCGGCGACCATCGGCTTCGTGAAGCCCGGCCACCCAGCCGACGGCAAGCTCCTGCCGGGCGATCGTGTGCTCACCGTCGACGGCGAGCCGATCTACACCTACGCCGAGCTGCGCGAGGCCATCCAAGCGAGCCCCGAGCGCGAAATGCGTCTCGGCGTCTTTCGCGGGCGAGAGCGGATCGAGGTCGGCGTCGTGCCGCAGGCCAAGCGCGTCGAGAAGCCGCTCGAGATCGTCGACGTCATCGGTGAGCTCGGCATCGGCCCGAGCCAACCCGCCGCCGTCATCGGCGTGCCTCGCTCCGACTCGCCGGCGTACCGCGCGGGTCTGCGAAGCTTCGACGTCGTCATCGAGGTGCGCGGCAAGCCGATCAAGCGCTTCAGCGAGCTCGAGGCCGCGCTCGCCGAGAACCGTGGCGAGACCGTGCCGGTCGCCTACCTGCGCCCCGTGCGCGTACGCAACGCGGTCGGCACGCTCGCGGAGCTGTCCGTCTACGAGTCGGGCGTCGCGGCGCTCACGCCCGAGGCGACCATCTCCGGGGGCACGACCCAGCCCACCGGCGTCGTGTCGCTCTTCAAGAAGACGGGCATCGAGCCGGCCGACCTCTACGTCGCCGACGTGCCCGAGGGCTCGGCCGAGTGGCAGGCCGACCTGCGCGCGGGTGACCGCATCGTCGCCGTCGACGAGCAGGAGGTGAGCGCCTGGGTGAGCTTCGAGGAGCGTCTCTTCGCCGCGCCCGACAAGCCGCACGTCGTGAGCTGGGAGCGGCAGGGCCTGCGCAAGAGCGGCGTGCTGCAGCTCCGCCGCGAGGTCTACCTCGACGAGTACGGCCGCGAGCGCCCGAAGTACTCGCTGCGCGCGCGCAACTGGGCGCCCGTGGTGCCCGAGCCCGCCGTCGAGAACCCGCGCGCGGTGCGCCACGCGATCGTCGGCGCCTTCCGCGAGACCTACGACGTCGCGCGCTTCATCGTCGTCGGCATCGTGCGCATCGCCGAGGGCAAGGTGAGCCTCAGCACGCTCGGGGGCCCGATCACGGTCTACGACGTCGTCGGCGAGGAGCGCGCCAAGGGCGTGAGCTACTTCGTGTGGGCGATGGCGGTGATCTCGATCAACCTCGGGCTCATCAACCTCTTGCCGGTGCCGGTGCTCGACGGTGGGCACCTGCTCTTCTTCCTCTTCGAGGCCGTGCTGCGCCGGCCTCTGCCGCTCAGGGTGCGTGAGATCGCGAGCCTCGTGGGCATGCTCGCGCTGCTCCTGATCATGGGCATCGCCTTCAAGAACGACGTGGAGCGCCGCTGGGACGTCATCCGAGCGCAGCTCGAGGAGCTGAGGCGATGAGCCGCAACGAGAAGCCGAGCGCACGAACGATCGCCGCGGAGGTGCTCGTCAGGGTCCACGAAGACCAAGCCTTCGCTTCGGCCGCGCTCGACGCGGAGCTGCGCCGCGCCGCCGGGCTCGACCCACGCGACGCGGCGCTCGCGACCGAGCTCGTCTACGGCGTGCTGCGCACCGAGGCCTGGCTCGACGAGCGCATCACCGAGCACTCGAGCAAGGGCCGAGGCCTGAGCTCGACGCGCGCGCGCGCGGAGCTGCACATCGGTGCGTACTCGCTCGCCTTCCTCGACCGCGTGCCGAGCTTCGCCGCGGTCTCCGAGGCGGTCGACGGCGTACGCGCAGAGGCCGGCGAGGGCGCCGGCCGCTACGCCAACGCGGTGCTGCGTGGCCTCGCCGAGCGCTTCGCCGCCCCGAAGCGCCCCTCGCTCGAAGACGCGATCGTCGCCTCGGCGCCGGGCTGGCTGCGCGGCGCGCTCCGTCGCTCGATCGGTCGCGGGCCCGCGGAGCGCTACCTCGCGGCCGGCCCCGTGCCGCCGCCCCTCGGTCTGGCGGTCGCTCCCGGGGTCGAGCGCGAGGTCCTCGCGGCGGAGCTGCGCGAGGCCTTCCCGCGCGCCGAGATCGCGCTCGGTCTCGCCTCGCCGCGCGCCTTGCTCGCCCGAGGCCTGGGCGACCCTCGGCGCCTGCCAGGATTCGAGGAGCGCTTCATCGTGCAAGAGGAGGGGGCGCAGCTCATCGCGCTCCTGCTCGGCGCGAGGCCCGGCGAGGCGGTGCTCGACGCCTGCGCTGGTCGCGGCAACAAGTCCTGGCTGCTCGGCGGCGAGGTCGGGCCCGAGGGTCGCGTCGCGCTCGCCGACAAGTACCCCGCCAAGCTCTCGGCCTTCGAGCGGCGGGCTTGGTCCGGTGCGATGAGCACGCACGCGGTCGACTGGACGGTCGGCCCGGGCGACGTGCCCACCGGCTTCGATCGCGTGCTGGTCGACGCGCCTTGCTCGGGCGTGGGCACGCTGCGGCGCCGTCCCGAGATCGCGCTCCACCGCAGCCCCTCCGACGTCGTCGAGCTCGCGGAGCTGCAGGTCGCGATCACGCGCGCTGCGGCCACGCGTGCTCGAGACGGCGCCATGCTCGTCTACGCGGTGTGCAGCGTGCTGCGTGAGGAGGCGGAGGCGGTCGTGGAGCGCTTGCTCGGAGAGCCGGCCGCGCCCGGGGTCAGGCTCGAAGAGGCGTGCTTCGAGCCTGCGCCGGGGCTCGAACTGCCGCGCGGCGCGGCGCAGGGTGGTGGCGAAGCCTCGGCCGAAAGCCCCGCAATTCCATTGGAATCCACGAGCAGCCTCCGGCTCTTGCCCCAGCTGGGCGGCACCGACGGCTATTTCGTGGCAGCTTTCCGCGTCCGCCACGTATGAGGCCCACGCGCATGAACTTCCGATCGCCGCTCTTCGCTCTCCCCACGCCCTTGCTTGGTTTGCTGCTCGCCTGTGGTGATGGCTCCGTCGGGGGAGGCGACGGCGGCGCGGGCTCCACGGGGCCTGGCCCGAGCGGGGCTGGCGCCGGCACGAGCACGAGCTCCTCGAGCGGCTCGGGCGGGGGCACGCAGGTCGGGAGCTGTCAGGTCTTCCCTGCCGACAACCCCTGGAACCAAGACGTCTCCGGGCTCGAGGTGCACCCCGACTCGGACGCCTTCATCGAGTCGATCGGGCGGAGCAAGGCCTTGCACCCCGACTTCGGCACCGAGTGGGAGGGCGCGCCGATCGGCATCCCCTACGTGACGGTCGACGCGGAGCATCCGCTGGTGCCCATCGACTACACGGCCTACGGCGACGAGAGCGACCCTGGGCCCTTCCCCGTGCCGGCCGATGCGCCCGTCGAGGGCGGCCCCTCGAGCGACGGCGATCGTCACGTGCTCGTGGTCGACACCGACACCTGCAAGCTCTACGAGCTCTACCGCGCCTTCCCCGTCGACGGAGGCGCGCGCTGGGAGGCCGAGTCCGGCGCCGAGTTCGATTTGACCATCAACGATCACCACCCCGACGGGTGGACGAGCGCCGACGCCGCCGGGCTGCCGATCTTCCCCGGACTCGCGCGCTACGACGAGATCGTCGAGCAGGGCGAGCTCCGGCACGCGCTGCGCTTCACGGTGCAGCGCACGCAGCGCGCCTACGTCTTCCCCGCGCGCCACTACGCCTCCACCGTCACCGACCCCGCCGCGCCGCCGATGGGCCTGCGCCTGCGCATGAAGGCGAGCTACGACTGCTCGGGCTATTCGCAGGAGGTGCAAGTGATCTGCGCAGGCCTGAAGAAGTACGGCATGCTGCTCGCCGACAACGGCGCCGACTGGTACGTCTCCGGCGCGCCCGATCCCCGCTGGAGCGACTCCAACCTGCGCGATCTGAAGAGCATCACCGGCGACGCCTTCGAGGCCGTGTATACGGGCGAGCTCGTGAAGTGAGCGGAAGCTTGCCGTGAGAGCGGACGAGGTCGCGATCCGCCGAGGAATTGCGAGCCTCGCTCTTGCTTGCCTCTCGCTTCCGTTGCGGAAGCGCGCTTAGCTCAGGGCCTCTCTCAGGAGGAGTGGTCCATGAAGCTTACGCGTAAAGAGTTCATCCAGTTGGCGGTCGCCTCGGCGGGCGCGGCCGCGCTCGGCGCCTGCGGCGACGACACCAGCGGCACGGGCGGCGGTGGTACGGGCGGCGAGGGCACGGGTGGCTCGGGCAGCACCACGACGAGCACGACGAGCAGCACGACCAGCACGACGACGACGACCACCACCACGACCGGCGCGGGCGGCGAGGGTGGCGGGACGGCGAACCTCACGTGCAGCTCGAACATCGGCACGAACCACGGTCACTCCTTCGATCTGTCGGCGGCCGAGGTGGCGGCTGGCGCCGCCGACTCGAACGACAGGGACTACAGCATCCAGGGCACCTCGCAGCACCCGCACACGATCACGCTCACGCAGGCGGATTTCACGACGCTTGCCAACGGCGGCAGCGTGCAGAAGACGTCGACCGCGGACGGCAACCCGGAGCATTCGCACTCGGTGACCGTGACCTGCGTCGTCTGAGCAAGCTCCGCGACGCGGCGCGAGCCGCGTGATGGATGGACCGACGCCGCCGCTCCCATGGGGAACGGCGGCGTTGGTGCTTCGTGGGCTCGGGCCTGGCGGGCGCTCTCGCTGGCGCGGCTCGACGCAGCTCAGTTCGGCTCGTCGATGAGCGCGGCGTTGAGCTCGTCGGCGATGCGATCGGCGACGTCTTGCTCGAGCTCGAGCGCAGCGATGAGGTCGAGGTCGAACTCGAACTCGCGGTCGTGCGCGTCGAGGTCGCTCATCGCCATGAGGCACGCGACCCGGTACGAGGCCTCGCGCGCGGCCTGGTCGCCGCCGAGTGAGCGCACGGCGGCCTCGAGGCGCTCGTGCAGGCTCGCGCGATCGAGCGCGATCGCGAAGCGATCGAGCCAGCCGCGCAGGGCGTCGCCCTCGAGGCCGGGCTCGTCGCTCGAGGGGTCGCGTTTGCCGAGCAGGATCGCGGCGATGATGCTGAAGGCCTCGATCTCCTCGTCTTGGAGCTTCTCGTCGACCGCCATCGTCAGGTAGGCGATCTCGAGGATCGCCTCCGTCCTCGCGCGGGTGAAGGCGGGCACGCCCCGGAGGGCTCTCTCGACGGCGACTCGGAAGCTCATCGCCGAACATCCTACCCAGCCGGGGCGGCCCACGCGAGGCCGCCCTGCTTGCGCGGCCGCGCCTCGCGACCTACGACTCACCGCGTGGGCCTGGGCGACGGCAAGAGGGCGGAGGGCGAGCTCACGCTCGGGCGTGTGCGCCGCGCCCTCGAGGGCTCGCTCGCCGCGGCACCGGTCGAGCCGGAGGGCAAGGCCGCGGCGGTGGCGGCGATCCTGCGCCACGCAGGGGATCACCCCGAGGTGCTCTTCATCAAACGCTCCGAGCGCGAGGGCGACCCTTGGTCGGGCCACATGGCCTTCCCGGGTGGGCGGCGCGAGGACCGGGATCCTCACCTGCTCGCGACGGCGCTCCGCGAGACCGTGGAGGAGATCGGCCTCGATCTCGAGCGCCACGGCGAGCTCGTCGGCGTGCTCGAAGACGAAGACGCCGGCGGGCGCGGCGCGAAGGGCGCGCTGCCGATCCGGCCCTACGTCTTCGAGCTGCGCGACGAGGTGAGCCTGCGCTTCAGCCACGAGGTGAGCGAGGCCTTGTGGGCGCCGCTGCCCGAGCTCTATGGGGGGGCGCGCGCGAGCTCGATCACGGTGCCCTACAAGGGCCAGAGCTACACGCTGCCGGCCTGGGACGTCGAGGGCCGCATCGTGTGGGGCCTCACCTACCGCATGATGAACAAACTCTTCGAGCTCGTGCGCGCGCGCTGAGCGCGGGAGGCGCGGCGAGGCAGCGCCGAGCTCGCCGCGCGCGCCGCGCTCAGGCTCACTGCGCGAGCAGCTCGAGCCTGGCGACCGAGCTCACACGCTCGCTGATGGCGCGCATGAGGCGGAGGCGCGTCTCGCGCACCGCCAGGTCGTCGGTCATGACGAAGACGTCGGTGAAGTAGCGCTGCATCACGGGCGCGATGCCGGCGACCTCGGCGAGCAGCTCGGCGAAGGCGCCACGCTCGGCGGCCTTCGCCGCGTGGGCGTCGAAGCGCGTGAAGGCCTCGAAGAGCGCGAGCTCGCTCGCGTGCGCGTCGGCCGGAGGCGCACCAGGGGCGCCCGCGGGCGCCTCCTTGGCGATGTTGGTCGCGCGCTTGAACACCTCGCCCACCTGCGCACGCGTCGCGTCGTCGAGGCTCGCGAGCGCCTCGGCGCGAGCGCGCACGTCGATCGGGCGGTCGCTGCCGACCGCGAGGCAGGCGCGCACGGCGTCGGCCGGGTAAGGATCGCTGAGCAGACCACGCAGGCGCTCGGCGGCGAACTCGCCGACCTTCGCGACGAGCTCGGCCTCGCTCGCCTCGAGCACGCCCGCGGCGTAGCCCTGGTGAGCGAGCGCGATCATCGCCGAGAGCGGCTGGTCGAAGCCGCGGTCGAGCAAGGTGCGCAGGATGCCGAGGCAAGCGCGGCGCAGCGCGAAGGGGTCGGCGGTGCCGCTCGGCACGAGGCCGATGCCGAAGCAGCCCACGAGCGTGTCGAGGCGGTCGGCGATCGCCACGAGTGCGGCGGCGTCGCTCGGCGCGGTCGCGTCGCTCGCGCCCTTGGGGCGGTAGTGCTCGGAGATGACCTCGGCGACCTCGGCGCGCACGCCCTGCGCGAGCGCGTAGCTCCGGCCCATGTCGCCCTGCAGCTCGGGGAACTCGCCGACCATGAGCGAGACCAGATCGCACTTGGCGAGGTGCGCGCCTTCGGTCGCGGCCGCGATCGTGCTGGCGTCGAGCCCGAGCAGCTGGCCGAGCGCGCCCGCGAGCTTCTCGATGCGCTCGGCCTTCTCGAGCACGGTGCCGAGCTTCTTCTGGAAGACGACGCCGGCGAGCTTCTCGCGCCGCGCGACGAGCGGCTGCGCGAGATCGGTCGAATAGAAGAAGCGTGCGTCGGCGAGGCGCGCGCGCATGACGCGATCGTTGCCCTTCTGGATGAGCGCGGGCTCGAGCGCGGTGTTCACCACGGCGAGGTAGCCGGGGAAGAGCTTGCCGTTCGGCAGGCGCACGCCGAAGTAGCGCTGGTGGCCCTTGGCCACCTCGAGGATCACCTGCTCCGGCAGCTCGAGGAAGCTCTCTTCGAAGCGCCCCACGATCACGTGCGGCTCCTCGACCAGCGAGGCGTTCTCGCCCATGAGGAACTCGTCTTCGATGAGCGCGCCGCCGGCCTG
The DNA here is from genome assembly GCA_938004785.1 of uncultured Polyangiaceae bacterium. GTDB lineage: Bacteria > Myxococcota_A > Polyangia > Polyangiales > Polyangiaceae > CALKVW01. Next base: position 1,681 of record CALKVW010000260.1, on the reverse strand, counting down.
CTTGGCCGCGGCATCGAGCGCCTTGGCGAGCGCTGCGCGGCGCTCCTCGGGGTCGACGTAGACGTGCGCGGCGCGCAGCGCGGGCACGTAGTCGGCCGCGGAGGCGAGCTCGATGCAGAGCGGCGCGTCGCGGTGCTCGCGGCCCTCGGGGGCGAGGAAGCGGTGCCCCAGCGTGGCGCGCCCGCTCGTGATGCCCGCGAGCTCGAAGGGCACGGTCTCGCTGCCGAAGAGCGCGACGATCCACTGGATCGGGCGGCCGAAGGCGAAGTCGAGGTCGGCCCAGCGCATCGACTTGCGGAAGGGGATCTCGGCGATGAGCGCGGGCAGGGCCTCGGCCATCAAGGCGATGGCGCTCTTGCCCTTCTCTTCACGTGTGCCCGCGAGGTACTCGCCCTTGGGCGTGTCGACACGGCGCAGCGCCTCGACGCCGAGGCCGAGCTTCTCGGCGAAGGCCTCGGCGGCGCGCGTGGCTTTGCCGTCCTTGAAGGCTGCGCGCACCGGCGGGCCGAGCACCTCCTCGGAGAGATCGGCCTGCTCTGCGTCGAGGCCCTCGATCACGAGCGCGAGGCGGCGCGGAGAGCCGAGCGCACGCGCGCTCGCGTAGCCGAGGCGCAGGGCCTCGAGCTTGCGCTTGGCGAGCTCGGGCAGCGCGCGCACCGCCGCGTCGACGAAGGATGCCGGGAGCTCTTCGCAGCCGATTTCGAGGAGAAGGTCACGCTTCGAAGACATGGGGCGCGGACCGTAGGAGGGCGAAAGCGGGCTGTCCAGCTCCTCTGGTGCCGGCGCCCCGCCTGGGCTGGGCGCGGGCACGCGGCGGTCGGTCCCCGCGCGAGCGATGTGGCATGGTGCGCGCCATGAGCGCCTCCACCTCCGCGCGGGACCGCGTCCGCCTGGCCGCCGACTGCCTCGAGATCGCCGAGCGCGCCTCGAGGCTCGCCCTCGCGGGCTACCGCCGGAGGCCCGACGTCGAGGAGAAGGCCGCGCACGATCTGGTGACGAAGTACGATCTCCAATCGCAAGAGCTCGCCGTGGCGCTGCTCGGCGAGCGCTACCCGGGTGTCGCGCTCGTCGCCGAGGAGACGGCCGACCCACTCGCGCCCATGCCCGCCGGGCTCTCCTTCACGGTCGACCCGATCGACGGCACGACGAACTTCGCGCACGGGCACCCCTTCTGGTGCACGGCGATCGCAGCGCTCTTCGACGGGGTGCCCATCGCGGGCGCGGTCGTCGCGCCTGCGCTCTCGACGCGCTGGCACGGGCACGCGCCCTGCGACGATGGCTCGGCCGGGCTCGCGCTGCGCGACGGTGTGCCCTGCGCGGTGAGCGCCACCACACGCCTCGACCGCGCGCTCGTCGCGACGGGTTTTCCGCCCGATCGCTCCACCGCACCCGCGAACAACTTCGACTCCTTCATGTCGGTGAAGAAGCGCGCCCGCGCGGTGCGACGCTGCGGCTCTGCGGCGATCGACGTGTGTTTCGTCGTCGACGGCACCTACGACGCCTACTGGGAGCGCCGCGTGCACGTGTGGGACGTCGCCGCCGGCGGCGCGCTGCTCCTCGCGGCGGGAGGCCGCGCGCGCGCTGGAGGAGTCGCTGCGCGAGAAGGATCTCCTGTTGCGGGAGAAGGACGTGCTGCTACGCGAGATCCACCATCGCGTGAAGAACAACCTCGCCGTCATCT
>CALKVW010000259.1 GCA_938004785.1 uncultured Polyangiaceae bacterium | reverse complement strand
GGTAGGCCCACCTGGGTTCGAACCAGGAACAGCCCGGTTATGAGCCGGGGGCTCTGACCGATTGAGCTATGGGCCCGTGCATGAAGCGCGCGACGCACCTGCTGCGTCACCGGACGTCCGGCCGACGGAGCAGACTCGGCAGCGCCGCGACGAAGGACGCCGCGCTCGGAGCGACGCGGACGACGCACGCGACTCGACCTGGGAGCTTCCTGGGTCGAGCGCGAGGCGGGTCGATACGCCACGAGCGGCACGCTAGTCCAACGCGGCGAGTCATGGAAGCCCTGGATGGCGCGTGGCATCGATCGCCTGGAAGCCGCCGCGTCGCTTCGGTGCGGGAGGTGGTTCGGTGCGACGAGGCGCAGCCTCACTGCAGCAACGGAAGCCGAGCGAGGGGGCGCGGTGCGTCGGCGGCTGCCGAGCGTCGAGCGCGCGGCAGTGTCCGGGCCCATGCCCCCAGCCGCTGCCCGCGATCACGGACACGAAGGGCTCTCGTTTGCGACCACCCGTCGGATCGCGTGTCCACTCGGCCACGTTCCCGCCGAGATCGCGCGCGCCGTAGGGGCTCTGACACCGAGCGAGCGCACCGGCGGGCACACGCGCGTCGAGCCGGCCGAGCTGCTCGGCGACCGAAGGACCACGGCTCGGAAGGACCCGGCCCTCCGGGCCGACGTCGAGCCTGCACGCCGAGGCGTCGCGTTCGAGCCCAGTCGGGTACGGCAAGATCGCCGCACCCTCGCAGGCGAAGGACCACTCCGCCGAGGTGCAGAGCGCCTTCTGCTCGAGCTCGCAGGCCCGCTCGGCCTCGTCGAAGTCGACCATCACCGCCGGCAGCACCCCGGCCTGGTTCGGGTACTCGTAGGCGTCGATGCAGAAGCGCTCGAAGCGGTAGGCGCCCTCGCAGAGCACCTCGGGCGCGTAGCGCAGGCAGGTCGGCGGGTCGCCCGGGAGGTTCGCCCGGGACTCGACGCAGCGGTGCGCGACGAAGGGGCATCGCCAGCCCTCGACGAGCACCATGCCGCTCGGACAGCTCTCCGGCGCGGCAGGCGGTGGCTCCGGTGGCGCTGGTGCAGCGGGCGGGGGCTCCCTGCGGCTCGGCGCCTCGACGACGGACGCTTCGGAGGGCGCGCTCGACGCCGTCGCGCTCGGCGCGGGCGCGGGGCCACGCGCCGGCGGCGGCCGGAGGAAGACCAGCGCCGCCCCCAGAGCGACGGCGGCGAGCGCCGCGGCGACGAACGGCAAAGAGGAGCTCTGGCCGAGGGCAGCCACCGAGCGTGCTGGCGTAGCACCGCGCTCGCGGGAAGTTCAGCGCTTCGTCGGCTGGGTGCCCTGAGCCCGGCGCGCGAGGCCAGTGAATCTCGTGGGTTGGAGTGGCATGCCGCGCGACTATCGTGCTACGTCCGGCCGTCGATGAGCCGGCTCGTGGTGCGGGGGGCCCGCCAGCACAACTTGAAGGACGTGAGCTGCTCTCTGCCGAGAGACCAGCTGGTCGTCATCACCGGGCCCAGCGGATCGGGCAAGTCCTCGCTCGCGTTCGACACCATCTACGCCGAGGGGCAGCGTCGCTACGTCGAGAGCCTGTCGGCCTACGCGAGGCAGTTCCTCGAGCAGCTCGCGAAGCCGGCGGTCGAGTCGATCGAGGGGCTGTCGCCTGCGATCGCGATCGAGCAGCGCGCGCTCGCGAAGAGCCCGCGCTCGACCGTCGGCACGGTGACCGAGGTCGCCGACTACATGCGCCTGCTCTTCGCGAGGGCTGGCGTGCCGCACTGCCCCACCTGCGGAAAGCCGATCCAAGCGCAGACGGTGCCTCAGATCGTCGACACCCTGCTCGGCCTCGGCGAGGGCACACGCGCGACGCTGCTCGCTCCCATCGTGCGCGCGCGCCGCGGCGAGCTGCGGCTCGAGCTCGAGCGCCTGAGGCGCGAGGGCTACGTGCGGGCGCGCATCGACGGGGAGATCGTCGACCTCGGCGATGAGCTCGTGCTCGATGGCAAGCGCCCCCACGATCTCGACGTCGTCGTCGATCGCATCGTGGTGAAGGAGGGGGTGCGGGGCCGGCTCGGTGACTCGGTGGAGCTCGCCCTGCGCCTCGGCGAAGGGCGCATGCTGGTCGATCGCGGCGACGGCGAGCCGGTCTGGCTCAGCGAGCGCTTCGCCTGCGTCGACTGCGGGATCTCCTTCCCGCCGATCGAGCCGAGGATGTTCTCGTTCAACAGCCCGCACGGCGCATGCCCGCGCTGCGACGGCATCGGGCACCGCACCCGCGTCGACCCGGAGCGCGTCGTACCCGACGTGAAGCGCAGCCTGCGCGAGGGCGCCGTGGCGGCCTGGGGCCGGCGTGGCTCGGTCGAGCTCGCCGTCGAGGTCGATCGAGCGGTGAAGCAGCTCGGGGTCGCGGCCGACGTCCCTTGGAGCAAGCTGCCCGAGGCGCAGCGGCACGCGATCCTCTTCGGCCGCGGAGGCGAGCCCGAGCAGGCGGAAGACGCGAGCGCCGAGCCCGAGGCGCGACCCTCCCGCGCTCGCAAGCGCGCGCGGGTCGCCTACGAAGGCATCGTGCCGCGCCTCGAGCAGGCGCTCGAGACCGGGCAGCTCAGCCGCAGCGAGGCCGACGGCGGCGCCGGCGACGAGCCCGAGCCGGACGCCGAGCTCGAGCCCGGGGCCGACGAGCTCGGACGCTTCGTCGTGACGCGCGTCTGCGAGGCCTGCGAAGGCAGGCGCCTCAGGCCCGAGGCGCTCGCCGTGAAGATCGCCGGGCGCAACGTCGCCGACCTCGGCTCGATGCCGCTCTCGGCGCTCAGGGAGGTGCTCGCGGGCTTCGCCGCCGAGTCGCTCGCGCCACGCGAGCGCGCGGTCGCCGAGCCACTCTTGAAGGCCGTCGTCGCGCGCTTGGGCTTCCTCATCGAGGTGGGCCTCGACTACCTCACGCTCGACCGATCGGCGCTGACCCTCTCCGGCGGCGAGGGCCAGCGCATCCGGCTCGCCACGCAGATCGGCAGCGCGCTCGTCGGCGTGCTCTACGTGCTCGACGAGCCGACGGTCGGACTGCACGCGCGCGACAACGATCGGCTGCTCGAGGCGCTGCGCAGGCTCGTCGATCTCGGGAACACGGTGCTCGTCGTCGAGCACGATCGCGAGGCGATCCTGCGCGCCGACCACGTGGTCGACATGGGCCCGGGCGCTGGCGTGCACGGCGGGACCATCGTGGCGGAGGGCCCGCCCGCGGCGATCCTCGAGGCGCCGAACAGCGTCACCGGGCCCTACCTGGCGGGCCGCAAGAGCGTCTACAAACCCGGCAAACGCAAGCGCCCCGACGGTCGCGCGCTCAGCGTGCGCGGCGCGCGCGCGCACAACCTCCGCGGCATCGACGTCGAGTTCCCCGTCGGGCTCATCGTGTCCGTCACCGGGGTCTCCGGCTCGGGCAAGTCGAGCCTCGTCGTCGACACCCTCCTGCCCGCGGCGCGCCGCCGACTCTACCGAGCGAGCGACACCGCCGGCCCCTGCGACGACATCGTCGGCCTCGAGCACTTCGACAAGGTCGTGAGCATCGATCAGGCGCCGATCGGCCGCACGCCGCGCTCCAACCCGGCCACCTACACGGGCGCCTTCGCCGTGCTGCGTGAGCTCTTCGCGACGCTGCCCGAGGCGCGCGCGCGAGGCTACAAGGCCGGGCGCTTCTCCTTCAACGTGAAGGGCGGGCGCTGCGAGGCCTGCCAGGGCGACGGCGTCTTGCGTGTGGAGATGCACTTTCTCCCGGACGTGTTCGTCGACTGCGAGGCTTGCGGCGGCAAGCGCTACGGCCGCGAGACGCTCGAGGTGCTCTACCGCGGCATGTCGATCGCCGACGTGCTCGATCTCACCGTCGACGAGGCGCGTGCACAGCTCGAGGCGGTGCCTCGCCTCCGCGATCAGCTGAGCGCGCTCTCTCGTGTGGGGCTCGGCTACCTCAAGCTCGGCCAGCCCGCGACCACGCTCTCCGGCGGCGAAGCACAGCGCGTCAAGCTCGCGCGCGAGCTCGCGCGCAAGGCGACCGGCCGCACGCTCTACGTGCTCGACGAGCCGACGACCGGCCTGCACTTCCAGGACGTCGAGCTCTTGCTCGAGGCCCTCTCGGGGTTGCGCGACAGCGGGAACACCGTCGTCGTCATCGAGCACAACCTCGAGGTGGTCGCGAGCTCCGACTGGGTGATCGACATCGGACCGGAGGGAGGCGAACGAGGCGGAGAGCTCGTCGCCGCGGGCACGCCCGAAGACGTCGCCGCCGAGCCTCGCTCGCACACGGGCCGCTACCTGCGGAGCGTGCTCGAGCCGGGGGCCGCGACCACGCCGAAGCCTCCGAAGAACGAGGCGCCGGCTCGGGCTGCGAAGCCGGCCGCGAAGCGCTCCGGCCGCCGCTGAGGGTCGCGGGCCGCCACGCACCGAGTCGCCGTGCCGCGACGAGGATCGTCGCGCGCCACGCCCGAGCTCGGCGCCGCCCGCGCGCCGCGGGAGGCAGAGCACCTCCCACGTGGGAGGCGCTCACCATCACCCGGGGCGCGAGAGGTCGAGCTCAGCCGAAGTCCTTCTCGGCGCGCTCTTGGTCTTCCTTGCAGCGGATGCAGAGCGAGGTCTCGGGGCGGGCCTCGAGGCGCTTGACGCTGATCTCCTCTTCGCACTCCTCGCAGGCGCCGTAGGTGCCCTCCTCGATCTTCTGCAGAGCGCGCTCGATCTTGTCGAGGAAGCTCTTCTCCCGCCCGCGCAGGCGGAAGGTGAACGACTGGAGGTACTCGCTCGAGGCGAGGTCCATCTCGTCGGGTAGCTCGTTGGTGTCGAGCGCCATGTCGTCGTTCAGCGTCTGCTTGGCGCGCTTGAGCATCTCGTCGCGCTTGCTCTCGAGCAGTGCCTTGAACTTCTTGAGCTGGGTCTTGTTCACGCTGAGCCCCTTCGCCCTCGCCGACTCCTTGGAACAGAGCCACGAGCCGGTCCACATACTACCCCACCCCCGCGAACCGGGGGCGCAGTAAGGTAGGCGCCAAGGCACCGACCGTCAACGCGAACCGGACCGACTGCGAGTGGCGGCCACGCGAGGCGTTGCGCCGAGCTCGGGCGGGGTCTACTGCCTCGCGGCCATGGCCGAGCCGCTGGGTCTTTCGTTCGAAGAGGGGCGCGCCCCGTCGGTCCCGCGCGACGCCGCGACGGTGCTCGTGCTGCGCGAGCGCGCCGGCGAGCTCGAGGTCTACTGCGTGGTGCGCAACCCGCGCTCGGGCTTCTTGGGCGGAGCGCTCGTCTTCCCCGGCGGCAAGGTCGACGAGGCCGACCGGCCCCCGGCGTTCTCGCGCGTCGCGGGCAGCCCCCACCCGAGGGTCCACGAGCTCGCGGACTCCAGCGAGCGGGCCACGGCGCTGCTCGTCGCCGCGGCTCGCGAGACCCTCGAGGAGGCGGGCCTGCTCGCCGCCGAGGTGGGCCGCGATCTCGCCTCGGCACTGACGAGCGAGGTCCGGGAGGGGCGGCGCTTCGCCGAGGTGCTCGAGCGCGCGGGGGTCCACGTCGAGCTCGAACGGCTCTGGCCTTTCGCTCGCTGGATCACGCCGGAGGCCGAAGCCCGCCGCTTCGACGCTCGCTTCTTCCTGCTCGCGGCGCCGAGCGATCAGGAGCCGAGCGCGGATCCACACGAGACGACCCAGGGCGCGTTCTTCCGGCCGAGCGCGGCGCTCGAGGCCTTCGCGCGCGGCGAGGTGCAGCTCGCGCCTCCGACGACGCGCTGCCTCGAGCTGCTCGCCACCGTGCGTCGCATCGACGAGGCTCTGGCGCTCGCCGAGCGCCAGAGCCTGCTGCCGATCTGCCCCCGCTTCGTGCCGGGAGATCCACCCGCGCTCGCGCTGCCGGGCGATCCGGCGCACGAGCTCGCCGAACTGCGGGTCGACGGACCCACGCGCTTCGTTTTGAGGGACGGTCGCTTCGTGAGCGAAGAGGGTTGAACGCGCCCCTGCGGGGCTACTTGCCCTCGCGGAAGGCCCGCACGGCGTTCACGACGGCGTCGGCGAGCTTCTGGCGGTAGTCGGCCTTCGCGAGGCGGGCCTCGTCGTCGGGGTTCGATACGAAGGAGGTCTCGAAGAGCACCGCGGGCATCTCCGCCCCCGCGAGCACGTAGAAGCCGGCCGACTTGAGGCCGTGGTCGCGCGTGTCCGGGTAGCGCTCGCCGAGCGATGCCATCGTCGAGCGCAGGAGCAGATCGCCGAGCTTGCGCGAGCGAGTCGAGGTGGCGCCCGTGCTGAGCCCTGCGAGCACGTGGCTCATGTGCGCGTCGAGCGCGGCGGGATCGAGCGTCTTGGAGCTGCCGAGGCCGTTCTCGATCGCCGCGACCCGGGCGGCGGCGCGGCTCGTGTCCTTCAGGCTGTCGAGCACGAACACCTCCACGCCTCGCGCGTCGCCGTTCTCGGAGGCGTTGCAGTGCACCGAGATGAAGAGATCCGCCTGGAAGGCGTTGGCCCGCGCCGTGCGTTCCTCGAGCGGGACGAACACGTCGCGATCACGCGTGAGCAAGGTCTCCACGCCCAGCTCGTGCGCGAGCAGCGGCGCGATGCGGTGCGCGATGTCGAGCGTCACCGTCTTCTCGGCGAGCCCAGTCGGCCCCACGGCGCCCGCATCGTGCCCGCCGTGCCCAGGATCGATGACCACGCGCCTCACTCGTCGGGGCCCCGTCTTCTCTGCGACGGGCTCGGCCGCGCGGGAGCTGAGGTCGACGACGATGCGGAAGGGCTCCGGCAGGTAGAAGACCCGCCGGGTCAGCTCCCGGTCGAGATCGAGCACGACGCGCGCACCGCCGTCTCGCGGGGCGCTGCGGATGCGCTCGAGCACGCCCTTGCCCTCGATCTCGCGCGACACCTTGCCGAGCCTGGCCTTGTCGATGTCGACGAAGACCCTCGGCCCCTTTCCAGCGCGTTCGTCACCCGCGAGCTGACCCACCTGGAAGGTGGTGGCCCCCTCGAGGTGCATCACGACGCGAGCGCCGTGATCGGAGGCGTAGTGATCGATGCTCGTGAGCTTGACCGGTGCGCGCGCCGGCTCGAGCCCCTCGGGCGAGACCACGATCGGCGAGCCCGCCGTCGCAGCGGCCGACGCAGCCCCAGCCTCGGCCTGCGCCGAGCCGAGCGCCGGCGTCGGCGCGGGCGGCCGGAGCTCGCGCCGCCCGGCCTCGGCGTCGAGCGCCGCCAGCTCGGCTTCACTGGGACGAAAGCCCGCCGCAAGCCCGAGATCCCGCCCGACCGACGCGAGGCAGCTGCCCTCGGAGCTCCCCAGCGTGGGCTCGAAGCGCCGCTTCACGAGGTACAGCTCGCGGAAGCTCGCGCTCGCCGAGCGCGCGAGCTCGCCCACGAGCAAGGCGCGGTCCCTCTCGGTCGCGCAGGCCGACTCGGGCGCGGGGTCGAGCCTGCTCGCGCTCGTGTAGAGCTCGAGCGCTTCGCGAGCGTCGGCCTCACGTGCGTCGAGGCGGTAGAGCCGCGCGCGCAGCGAGGCGGCGATCCGGTAGAGCTTCGCTTGCGTGCCCGCGTCGGCCTCACGCGACGCCGAGATGGCGACCTGATCGCTGAGCGCGACCACCTCCTCGCGCGGCGGCAGCGGCGTGTCGCGTGCGAGCCAGCGCTCCGCGGAGGCCACGGGCCCAGCCGGGCTCGCCGCGCCAGCCTCGGACTGCCGATCACCGGGCTCGGCGCAGGCGACCCACGCGAGGCTGCCGAGGCACGCGAGCCCCGCGCGCCACGCCGTCGCGCGCGCTCGCTCGCAGCCCGGAGCTCGGCCGGGGCGAATCGCTGCGGTCGGCGGAGGGCTCATGTGCACGCGTGCACATCTTGCCACCGCTCCTCGAAGCTGTCCCGCTCTCCGGCGCGCCGGCCCAGGCTCGGTTTGCAGCGGTGCGCAGCGAGGTGGTACGCTGTTCGCGTCCCCCCTCGCTCGCGTACCACCCGAGTCCCAGCATGTCCGAACCCTCCGACACGGCCGCCAAGACCACCCCCGGAGGTAGCCTCAGCCCCGACGAAGCCGATCGCATCGCCGCTCGGTTCCGCCCCGTCTGGGAGCTCGACGAAGGACAGGTCGAGGCCGGAGACGCAGCCGCGCTCGAGCCCTCGGGCGCCGCGCTCGCTCGAGGCGGGCTCGACGGCTCCCTCGAGGATGCGCTCGATCCACGCTCGGAGGCGAAGCTCGGCGCGCCGAGCGTGAGGAGCTCGGCGGAGCCCATCGACGTGCGCGACACGGCGGTCGACGGCGTGCCCGCGGTGCAGATCGGAGCGAGCTCGCCGAGCCGGACGTCCCCCGACGGGACACCGCCGCTCGCTGCCGCTTCCGACGAGGCCAAGGCCCCCGCCGCGACGACCGACGCGGCGCCGCCGAGCGCTCGCCGCAAGAAGGTCAGCGCCACGAAGATCGGCCTCGGCGGCGATACGGCCGAGTCTGCACCGATCTCCAAGGGCGCACGCCCCAGCCAGAGAGCCTCGTCCTCGCGCGCCGACGCCGATGGCGCCTCGCCTGCGCTCGAGGCGAAGGCCGGGCGCTCCGAGTCCGGCGGCACGCGCGCGAGCGGCCCCGTGTCTGCGCGCGCGGTGCGCGCCGCGCTCGACGAGGATCCGGTGGAGCTTCCGGTGGAGCAGCGCTCCAAGCTCGTCGGCTGGATCGCGATCGCCTCCGCGGCCGCGGTCGTGCTGATCGGCGGCGCGCTCTGGCTCGGCGGCGGCGACGAAGCCCCCACGAAGGCCACCTCGAGCGCGGGGCCCGTGGCAGAGGTCCCGGCCAAAGCCACCGCGACCGCCACCACGGAGCCGGCGACGCCGCCCACCGCGCCGCTCGGCGCCTCAACCGAGAGTCTGCCCACCGCATCCGCGGCGGCGAGCGCCGCCACGCCAGCTGCGCCAGCCAGCGCCTCGGCCCAGGCGTCGGCACGGCCCACGAGCGCACCCAAGGCCTCGTCGCAGCCAGTCGCCTCGACGGCCAAGCCCCCCACCACGACGGCACCGGCCACGCCGAAGCCTCCCACGACCACGAAGCCGCCCGCAGGCAAGCCGGGCGGCATCATCCGCGACTCACCGTTCTGACGAACCCTTCGTCGAGGAGCGCACGAGCTCGAGTCGTCGCGCGCACCTCGTCCCCAGACCGACCCACCGCGCCCAGCCGTGCGCTGGCCGAGCGAACGCGAGCTCCATGAAACCGTCCCTCCGTTGCACCCTCGCCTCCTTGCTGCTCGTCGCCGCCTCCGCGACGGAGCTCCACGCGCAGCCGGCCGCGCAGCCCGCGCCCGACGCCGTGACCGAGGTCGCGCGCCAGCGCTACCAAGACGGCGTGCGCGCCTTCGACGCCGGACGCTTCGAGGAGGCTCGAGCGGCGTTCTTCCAGGCCTACGCGCTCAAACAGCACCCCGCCGTCCTGCTCAACCTCGGCCTGGCCGAGCTGCGCAGCGGCAAGGTGGTCGACGCGGGCAACCACCTCCACCAGTTCATGCGCGATCACAAGGACATGACGCCCGAGCAGCGCGCGACCGCGACGCAGGCGCTCGACGAGTGCAAGCGCCGCGTCGCACTTCTCACGATCAGCGTCGATCAAGCCGGCGCCGACGTCAGCGTGGATGGTGTGGCCGTCGGCAAGTCACCGCTGCTCGACCCGGTGTTCGTGGAGCCCGGCCCTCGCACGATCGTGGCGAGCTTCGCTGGCAAGAACGCCATGACGCGGGTCGAGGCGAAGCGTGGTGGCAACGAGCCTGCCTCGGTGTGGCTCGGTGCGCAGCCCGGTGTCGCTCCGGCGCCCGGTCCGACGCCCGTGCCGGTCGACCCGTCCGCTGGCGGACCCACGCCGCAGCCCGTCACGGGTGGGCCGGGCGAAGCGGTGGCGCCGCCTCCGGTTCCGGTGAGCTTCTTCGGCCCTCAGCCGCCCGTCGAGCAGCCCCGGAGCGGGCGCGAGCCCTTCTTCGACTGGTATACGCGCAAGCCGCTCGCTTGGGTGGGCACGGGTGTGTTCGCGCTCGGCCTCGGGCTCGGCATCGGCTTCTCTGCAGCCGCGTCGTCGTCGGCCTCGACGGCCGACGACACGGCGGCGAGCATCCGCGAGGAGGCTGCGTGGCGCGGGCTCGATCGCGCGCCGTGCGGGCCACGCGACGGCGGCCAGGACGCCTCGGGTTTCTCGACGTCCTGCGATGCGCTGCGCGAGCAGCTCGACGTCTACGACGCCAACGTGGCGGTCGCGGTGGTCGGCTGGGTCACCGCGGGCGTGGCGCTCGGCGCCACCGTCACCTACGCGATCGTCGACTGGCGCGGAGGCTCCGCCGAGCGCAACGCGAAGGGTGAGCTGCTCCCGCGCATCGACGTCGCTCCCGTGCTGAGCCCTGCCCTCCAGGGCGCCGGGGTCATCGGCACCTTCTGAGCCCGGCGCGCGTCGGGCGCCTAGGCCTGACGCGACTGCGCGTCGGCTCGCTGGAGCAGATCGCGCAGGGTCGAGCGAGGCAGCCCGAGCCGGCGCGCCGCTTCACTGGCGTTGCCTCCGCATGCGTCGAACACACGCCGTAGGTCGAGCCGGCTCGGCGGCTCGCGGCCCTCGCGTTCTTCGATGGCCGCGCGCAGATCGTCGAGCCGGATTTCGTCGTGCCCCGCGGCGAGCACCAGCGCCTGGACGAGGAGGTTGCGTAGCTCGCGCACGTTCCCGCGGTAGCGGCGACCACGCAGGTCTCGGAGCGCGGCCTGCTCGATCCGCACCGCGCCCAGCCCCATCGACGCGAGCAGGTGCCGCGCGATCGCGGGGATGTCGCCGGGGCGCTCGTGCAGCGCGGGCACGACGACGACGCAAGCGGCGAGGCGTTCGTAGAGGTCCTCGCGGAAATCGCCTCTCGCGACCATGTGCTCGAGCGGCTCGCAGGTCGCCGCGACGATGCGCGTCTCCACCGCGATCGAGCCCTCTGCGCCGAGGGGCCGGATGCGCCCCTCCTCCACCGCCCTCAAGAGCTTGGCCTGCACGAAGGGCGGCAGGGCGCCGATCTCGTCGACGAACAGCGTGCCACCGTTCGCTTCGCGAAACGCGCCTCGACGGTCGTTCGCGGCTCCCGTGAACGCTCCCCGCAGGTGGCCGAACAGCTCGCTCTCCGCGAGATCGCGCCCGATCGTCGCGGCGTTGATCGCCACGAAGGGGCCGGCTCGACCGCTGAGCTCGTGCAGCGAGCGGGCGACGAGCTCCTTGCCGCTGCCACTCGGGCCACGGACCAGCACGGGGAGCTTGAGCGGCGCGATGCGGCGCACGCGCGCGGCGAGCCTTCGCATGGTCGTGGAGTCTCCGACGAGCAGGGGCAAGGGCTCGGCGAGCTCGGGCTCACGCCCTCGTGCGCTCGAGAGCTCGAGCCTCACGCGACCGAGCGTCGCGTGGTCGCCCTCCTGCAGCTGGGCGCTCGAGACCCTGACGCCGGCGATCTCGACCCCGTTCGTCGCGCCGAGGTCCTCGATCCACAGGCCCGAGGCGCTCGCCACCAGCCGCGCGTGGCGCCTGCTCACCGTACGCTCCGCGACACGGAGCCCGACCCCTTCGGCGCTCCCCACGACGAGCTCGACCCCGTCGAGCACGGCAGACTCCGCCAGGACTCGACCCGTGTCAGCGTGGCGGACCCTCACCCGGTACTGGGCTGGGCCGGGTGCCTGCTCGAGTGGAAGGGCGTCCGTACGGCCGATGTCGACGTCACATGCCTGCCCCGATCCGCTGAGGTGTTGCATGCTGGTGAATCGACCCGAAGCCGCCCGTGGTTGCGTGGGCCCGCACCCTGGGCGCGCATTCCGGGACGAGACGTTGACGTCGGGGAGGACCGCGGCGATGGTGCTCGCCGTGCCGCAGCGCTCTCGGCTCCTCCCCGCTCGCGTTCGAAGCGTCGCGCCGTGCGCCGCGATGGCCCTCGCGCTCGTCTCGCTCTCGAGCGGCAGGGCGCTCGCACAGGCGCCCGCGGGTGTGCCCGGTGCCGAGAACTTCGCGCCGAGCCTGCGCGCCGCCGATGAAGGCACGCCCAAGCCCTACGCAGACGACGAGCGCACGGGCCACGTGCTCGTGCGCGGCGCGGCGGGACTCGCTGCGCCGGCGGGGAGCGTGGCGGGCGACGCCGCCTTCGGCGACGTGGCGTCCGCCGGGGCGGCCTTCGGGGGCTCGCTGGGCGTGGGGCTCTCGCGTCACGCCGTGCTCGACCTCAGCGCGTCGTACGCCCTCTTCGGTGGCGCCGAGCGCTGCGTGGACTGCACGGCCGAGAGCTTCTCCGCGAGCCTGGGTCTCAGCTATCACCTCGCCCAGGGGGTGGCGATCGACCCTTGGATCCGCCTGGGCTCGGGCTTCCGTTCGGCGGAGCTCGACAGCTCGAGCGCCACCTCGAGCAGTGTCGCCGGCAGCGGAAGTTACCTGGGCCTCGACGTCGTCCAGCTCGCCTTCGGTGCGAGCTTCGCGCCCGTCGCCGGTGTGGGCTTCGGCCCCTTCATCGGCCTCGATCTCGGCACCTTCCTCGAGCGTCCGGGCAGAGTGAGCGCGGCCGGCGAGATCGTGGGGACCACGGGCGCGACCTACGCGCTCTTCCAGCTCGGCATGCGCTTCGAGCTCGATCCGCGGCGCTGGTTCGGGGGGGATGCCCCCGACGCCGACCGGAGCGCGCGTTCCGTGGCCGCTGCTCCGTCGGCGCTGCCGAGCGCTGCCGCCCTGCCCGCCGCGCTCGCGCGACCGCCCGTGCAATCGGCGGTCGTAACTCGGTCCCGCGAGCCGCTATAATCCCGCCCGGCATGACCACCGCCGATCGAGGACTCCAGCCCGAGCCTGCCGTGCCCTCTCCACAGAGAGACGTCGAGCACGCCTCCGCGAGCGTCGGTTCGGCCAGCCAGAGCACCAAGCTCGCCTTCGACGCAGTCGGCGTGACCGACATCGGTCGACAGCGCAAGCACAACGAAGACCACATGCTCTTGCGCCCGGAGCTCGAGCTGTTCGTGGTCGCCGACGGCATGGGCGGTCACAACGCGGGCGACATCGCGAGCAGGCTCGCGACCGCGTCGATCCGCAACTTCTACGAAGCGACGCTCGACGGTACGCTGCCCGAGGGCGCGCTCGGTGAGGGGCACGAAGCGCTCAGCAGCGGAGGCCAGCGCCTCGCGGCGGCGATCCGCAAGGCCAACCGCGACGTCTTCGAGATCTCGAGCACCTACCGACAGCACCACGGCATGGGCTCCACGGTCGTCGCGGCGGCGCTCGACCACGAAGGAGACGGCGACGGCGCCCACGACGACGACGGAGGGGTGCGCACGCTCCACATCGGGCACGTCGGTGACAGCCGCTGCTATCGGCTGCGCGGCGGTGAGCTCGAGCTGCTCACGCACGATCACTCGCTCATCAACGACGCGCTCGCCCTGAAGCCCGACCTCACCCCCGAGGAGCTCGCGCGCCTCCCGAAGAACATCATCACGCGTGCGCTGGGCATGCGCGAAGAGGTCAAGGTCGACGTGCGCTCGGTCGAGGTCCAGCCCGGAGACGTCTACCTGCTCTGCAGCGACGGGCTCTCGGGCTTGGTCGACGAGCCCGAGATGGCGCTCATCCTCGATGGCGTCTCGGACCTGCGTGAGGCCGCCGAGCAGCTCGTCTCGATGGCGAACGACAACGGCGGCAACGACAACATCAGCGCCTTGCTCGTGCGCATCCGCCCCTGGGAGGAGAGCGACGCCCCGGACATCGAGGCGGTGCAGGTCGAGCTCGGCTCCGAGCTCGACGCCGCGCAGCTCGACGCCGAGCTCGGAGGCGAGCAGAGCGCCGAAGCTTCGCCGCCCTGTCCCAAGTGTGGGGCGGCGCGCGAAGGCGCGAACGTGTTCTGCGTCGAATGCGGCGCGCGCCTGCCGCCGCTCGCCTGAAGGGCCTCAGAACGCGATCGTCGGCGGCGGATTGCCGCCCGTCTGGCGCCACGTGGCCGCCGCCTGCTTGACGATGGGCTGGCGGACCGAGGGGTGCGGGTGGCTGTTCTCGAAGGCGAAGATGATCTTCGTCGGGGTGAGCCGATCGAGCCCGGCGAAGAAGGCCAGCGAGAGCGCCGCGCCGTCTTCGTTGTAGGGGTTCGCGCTCCGGCGTGAGCCGGCCGCGAGCAGGTTGTAGGTGCCTTCGATATCCGAGCCCGCCTCGGCGCCTTGGCTGAAGATCGGCACCGCCCGCGAGAGCACGCGACCGAGGCCGCCGGCGCCGCCGGCGGCGCAGCCGGTGTGAGCGAGGTGGTGGTGGGCGAGCTCGTGCCCGATGACGAAGGCGAGCTGCCCGTCGAAGAGCACGACCTGCCGCGCCAGCTTGCGTGGGTCGGCGTCTCGCCCGGGGTCGAAGAAGGCCGCCGATGGCCTCGGCAGCGGCGCGCCAGGGCTGTAGTGCTGCGCGACCAGCTCGACGTAGCCGTCGAAGAGCCGCGTCCCGAAGAGCTCGTCGGTCGCGCGTGTGCGCGCCGAGTAGGCCATGACCTCGAGCAGCGCATCGGTGATCGCCATCAGCGCCGCGCCGCGCTCGTCGCAGGCGGCGAAGGCGTTCACTTCACCGACCGTCGGGTCGGCGTAGAGCGGGATGCCCTGCACCATCGCGCGCTTCTGGGCCGGCAGGGCCGCGACGAGCTCCGAGAGCACGAGCTGAGCGCGCTGACGCATCCAGCCGACGTCGACCATCTGGATCGGGAGCGCGTCTGCGGTGCCGAGCGACGGCACCGTGGGTGGAGGTGCAGCCGTGCCTCCGGTGGCGGGTGCGCCCCCCGTGGGGAAGGGCCAGCCGAGCTCCGGGATCGGGAACGGCAGCCCCCAGGGTGACGAGGTGGCGGGTGCGGGCTGAGGCGTGGGCGCAGGCTGCGCTGGCGCGGGCTGCCAACCGCCCTGGCCGGGGCCCTGCGGGCCCGTGCCAGGGCCGGGTTGCCACGGTCCCTGCGCTCCGGGCGCCTGCCAGTTGCCCGCCGCAGACCCGGCGGGCGCGCGTGAAGCGGGGCGCTCGCAGCCCGCGTGGGCGGCCAGGGTGACAGCGAACAGAGCGGGGACCACGGCGCGTCGGAACATCGAGCTCATCCTAGTGGATTCCGGGGGGACTCGTGAGAGAGAGCGGGCTGGGCGCCGGGTGCGCTCGAGCCGAACCCGCGGCGCGGCGTCATGGTGGATTGGACGGAGCTTCCCGTGGAACGATGCTTCGGTGAGCATGGGTGTCAGCGCTCGCGCCCCTCGCGCGTTCTCGCAAGGGCTCCGAGCCGGACCGGGCCCGAGGAGCGTCTCCTACCCCGAGCCACCCACGTGCGAACCTCGAGAAACCCACCACGTCGCCCGCTCCAGTCCACCGGCCCCAAGGCGCTCGGCCGCTGGGGCGTGCTCAGCCCCTGGGGCGTGCTCAGCCGCTGGGGCGTGCTCGGCCGCTGGGGCGTGCTCGGCCGCTCGGGCGTGCTCGGCCGCTCGGGCGTGATCGGCTGCGCCGTCCTGCTCGGCGCGGGCTTCGCGCCCTGCGCGGTCGGCTGCGGCGGGGCGCAGCCC
>CALKVW010000258.1 GCA_938004785.1 uncultured Polyangiaceae bacterium | reverse complement strand
GGGCAGCGGCGGGAGGCGATCGAGG
Source organism: uncultured Polyangiaceae bacterium (assembly GCA_938004785.1). Lineage (GTDB taxonomy): Bacteria > Myxococcota_A > Polyangia > Polyangiales > Polyangiaceae > CALKVW01. The sequence continues at coordinate 38,222 of CALKVW010000258.1, read as the reverse complement.
TGGGCGGCGAGCGTGGCGGCGACGCTCTGCTCGGCGAAGGGCGGCGCGCCGGTGAGCAGCTCGTGGAGCAGCGCGCCGGCCGCGTAGACGTCGGTGCGCGCGTCGAGGCGCCCGGAGAGGATCTGCTCGGGCGAGACACCGCTCGGCTTGCAGCGGATGTGCCCGGGCGTGGGCCCCTCGCCGTGCGGCAGCGCGAGGCCGAGGTCGATGAGCATGGCGCGCTCTTCGAAGAGAGGGTCACCCGCCTCGCGACCGAGGATCACGTTCTCGGCGCACACCTCGCGGTGCACGAGCCCTGCGCGGTGGATGGCCTCGAGCCCCTCGAGCAGCTCGAGCAGGATGCGCCGCGCGACCGTGGGGCGAAGTCGGCCGAGGCGCGCGAGCTCGGCCTCGAGCGTGGGGCCGACGAGCAAGGGCTCGAGCAGCGCGTAGATCGGGCCGGGCCGGACGAAGGCGTCGAAGACGCGCACCACGTAGGGGCTGTCGACCCTGCGGAGCGCGCTCGCTTCCGCCTCGAAGCGCCGCACGGCCTCGGCGCCGTCGGGGCCTGCGACGAGCTTGAGCGCGAAGCGCTGCGCGCGACCGTCGACGAGCTCGTAGACGGTGCTGCTGGGGCTCTGGGCGAGCGTGCGCACGATGCGCAGACCGCGCCCGGGGCGCGGCGTGCTGCTGGCGAGGAAAGACGAACGACGCGAGCCAGACATGGGACCTCCACGAGCGACGCGCTGGATGGATGCGGCGTGCCCGAGCGCGGCGGACACGTCGCGATCACATCGACGCGAGCGGGCCCGGGTTGCGTGGTATCGACCGAGAGGCGTCGATCAGCGCGAACCAAGCGGGCGGAGGCTCAGTGGTAGAGGAACCAGGCGACGCCCGGCTTGATCTCGAGGTGGAAGTGGTCGGCGTGCGGCGCGTCGTAGTTGGGCGTGAGCGCGTAGGTGAAGACCCCCGCCTCGCGCGCGCCACAGACGATCTCGCGCAGCTCGCGTGCGCCGGCCGTCTCGGGCACGGGCGCGCCCTGGCCGCAGGTGCGCTCGCCGATCTTTCCTCGGAAGTGCGAGGCCACGCTGAGCACGCTGCCGTCGCGTTTGATGAGCGCGCCGACGTCGATCGCGAGCCCGGCTGGGTGGCGCGTGCCCGGAGGCGCCCACTTGCCGTGGGGCTTCTCGTCGAGCAGCGCCGCGGCGCGGAGCTTCTGCGCAGGGCGCGTGGGGGCTGCGCCCGTCGCGCCGACGTTGGGGGCTCGGCTCGGCGCAGCCGGCTTCGCCGAGGTTGCGCCGGGCTTCGGGGTGGCGCGCTTCGCGGGGCGCGCGGCCTTCGCGGCGAGCTCCGAGACGTCGAGCGGGAGCGCGTCGAGCTCGCCGTGATCGTGATCGCAGTCGGCGTGCGCAGCGCCGTGGAGCGCAGCCTCTTCGAGCTCGGCGGCTCGCTCGAGCTCCGGCGCTTCGTCGGCGCCGCTCTTGTTCTTGCTCGACGGCGCGGCGGGGCGCGGTTTGTCCGACTTGACGGCCTTGCCGTCGACGCTGGCGCGGCGCTTCGCCGAGCCGCCGCGGCTCGCCGAGGCTCGGCGACCGTCGGGCTTCGCCGCCGGGCTCGCCTTCGCTTCGCTCGGCGCGGCCGCGGCGCTCTTGCCGGGCGCCGCCGCGGGGGCTGCCTGCGTGGGCGCCGCGGGCGCGGCCGCGCTCAGCACGGGCACGTTCGGGCGGTACATCGTGTAGTGGATGAGCTCCTCGACGTCGTGCTTCGCGAGCAGGACCGCGAAGTCGTCGAGCGCCAGCGCGAGACGCGCGTCGAGGATCTCGAAGGGCGTCGACGCGCGCTGCTCGGGCGGCAGGCTCGAGCGGATGAGCACGCCGTGCAGCCGACCGGTGAGGCGGATCGGCGCGCGCACGCCCGTGACGGAGCCGAGCTTGGAGTAGAGGATGCCGCGCCGATCGAGCTCGGCGAAGGCCTCCTCGTTCGTCATGTTGGCGTAGCGGTACGCCGGCGTCTGCTCGGCCTCCTCGCGGAGCGGCACCTCGAGGAAGGGCGAGGCCGCGAGCGCATCGGCGGCGCCGAAGACCCCGAGCAAGCCCATCGCGGCGGCGAGCAGGCCCCGACCGAAGCTCGGGGCGCTCGGACGCGTGCCGCGCGGCCCTCTGGCCGTCTGGGAGCCATGACGCACGCCGTCACCATAGTTCGCTCGGGTGAGAAGGCCAGAAAAAGCACCGACCTGCACAGGGGCGCAGGGCGGCACGCGCGCCTCCGCGAGGCCGAAGCCCGAGCGCACTCGCCCGCTCGGCGAGCCCTCGCGCCACACGAGCGCCTTCGCGCTACGCTGCCCGCGCGCTCGCTCGCTGCGCGCGTCTTCCCGCTCCGGTGCCGCCCCTTCCCCACGAGCTCGAGCCCCCCCACGCCGCACGCCGCGATGCGCGCAGGGGCGACCTGCTCAGGGAGCTCGGCGTCGCCGCGGGTGCGACGGCGCTCGTCACGGCGGTGAGCTACGGCGTGCCCGACAAGTGGGCCGCGACCGCCGTGGGGCTCTGCTTCCTCGCGATGAGCTTCGCGCTGCTCGGGCGACAAGACGCCGAAGGCCTGCGCGCGCACGGGCTCTCGCTCGGCGGGCTGCTCGACCCGGAGCCCATCGATCCTCGCCGCGTGCTGCGCGAGGCCGCTGAGGCGCTCGCCTGGGCCGTGGCGGCCTTCGTGGTGATCCTGCCTCCCTTCTGGATCGGCTTCCGCGTGTGGTTCTCGCCCCGCGAGGCCCTCGATCCCTTCGCGCTCTTGCCTTCGCTCGACCTCGCGCTCGGTCAGCTGCTCGTGATCGCGTTGCCCGAGGAGGCCTTCTACCGCGGCTACCTGCAGAGCCGCCTCGATCGTTGCTTCACCAAGCGATGGTCGCTCGGGGGCGCCGAGATCGGCCCCTCGCTCGTGATCACCTCGGCGGTCTTCGCCGCGGGCCACCTGCTCACGCTGGTGAACCCCACGCGTCTCGCGGTGTTCTTCCCCTCGCTGCTCTTCGGCTGGCTGCGCGCGCGCACGGGCGGCATCGGCGCGGCCTTCGTATTCCACGCGCTCTGCAACCTGCTCTCGGCCTCGCTCTCGCGCGCCTACGGGCTCGGCGGCGCGCCTTGAGGCTGAGCGGCCCTCGCAGGCCGAGCGCGTCGAGCGCGCGGCGAAGCCCCCTTGCGCCGCTCGGCGCTGCACGGCTATCGAGCTTGTCTGGATCGAAAGATCCGATTCACTGCAAGAACGACACCCCCTCGAACGAAGAGGCAGGGCTGGAGGCACGATGACGCAAGGTGGCGGCTGGGGTGGTGGTTCGGGTGGTTGGGGCGACGGCGGCTCGGGTGGCTACGGCCCCCCGCCTGGCGGCGGCGGTGGCGGCTACCCGCCTCCGGGTGGCGCGGGCGCTCCTCCGGGCGGTGGATATCCGCCTCCGGGTGGCGCGGGCGCGCCTCCGCCTGCCGGTGGCGCCTACGCTCCTCCGGGTGGCGGCTATGGCGGCCCACCCGCGGGCGGCTTCGGCGCGCCTCCGCCTGCCTGGGGCGCACCTGGCCTCGTGCAGGCGCAGCCGGCGGATCTCGCGGGCTACTCCGACAAGGACCAGTCGACGCTCTTCCTCTTGTCGGTCTTCGCCGGCACCTTGGGCCTCGATCGTTTCTACCTCGGGCAGACGGGCCTAGGCATCGCCAAGCTGCTCACCTGCGGTGGATTCGGCATCTGGGCGATGGTCGACATGATCATGGCCGGCGCCGGAGGCCTGCGCGACGCGCAGGGCCGCATGCTCAGGCCGTCTGCGTCGGTTGGGACACCGACGAAGAGCCAGGGCACGGCGTTCTTGCTCGCCTACTTCGGCGGCACGCTCGGCCTCGACCGCTTCTACCTCGGGCAGACGGGGCTCGGCATCGCCAAGCTGCTCACCTGCGGTGGCCTCGGCATCTGGGCGCTCATCGATCTGGTGCTCATCGGGCTCGGCAAGCTGCCCGACGCGCAGGGCAACTCGCTCCGCCCCGGCTTCTGAGGGGCCGCGCCGTGTGAGCACGAGGCCCGCTGGGCGGCGACGGAGACGTCGCTCGGCGGCGGGCCTCGCTCGCTCGGGGCCTCGGCTCGCGCGCGCCCGGAGGCGCGCCTCAGACGAAGAGCTCGTCGATCGTGCCCGAGACCTCGCCGAGCTGACTCGGCCCACCGAGCGCCTTCATCGCCGTGTTGATGACCTCGACGGGGTGATGGTCGGGCTTGCGGATGTGCTGGCCCGGGCTCTTGTGCAGCCCGCCCGCCTTGCCACCGATCAGCACGACCATGTTCTCGCTCGAGTGCACCGAGCCCTGCTGGTCTTGCTCGGGGTCGTAGCCGAGGCCGCCCTCGAAGCAGAGGATCATCGCGGTGGAGTCGAGCATGCTCGTGCCGTCGAAGTCCTCCGTCTCGCGGAGCTTCTTCATGAGGTTGGCCCAATGCTTGACGTGCCAAGCGACGCCGTCGGCCACCGCGTTCGCGCCCGTCTCACCGCCGCCCATGCTGTAGTGACCCATCTCGTGCAGATCGGTGGGGTAGCCGTAGATCGGGTTCATGTTCAGGAAGCACTGCGAGTAGGTGAACATGAGGTTCGCGATGCGCGAGATGTCGCAGGCCATCGCGAAGTGGATGAGATCCACGAAGACCGACGCACGCTTCTCTTCGTCGCTGTACGCGGCCATCGAGTCGTAGCCGCCTCCCGAGCCCTGCTGGCCGTTCTCGACGGGGCCTCCGATGGCCGGATCGTCGCCCGGGTCGCCCGGCACGACGCAGCTCTCGGGCAGGTCGACGGCCTCGAGGCGCTTCTCGAGCGCGCGCAGCTCGTCGAGGTGGCGCTGCAGGCGGATCTTGTCGGCCGCGCCGAGCTTCGGGATGAGCCGCTCGGTGTCGCCCCGCACGAGATCGGCGACGCTCGCGCGGCGCTCGAGCAGGAAGCGCGCGCGCGCGGCGTCGGCCGGGTCGGGAGGGATGAAGCCCGTCGTGAGCGAGGCGAAGGCGGTGCGTGGGCTCGACACCGGCGGCACCTCCTCGAGCGTCGCGCCGTTCATGCGGGCCGAGAGCATGCCGCGTGTGCCGCCGGTGCCGTTGCTGCCGCGGTAGAACGCAGCCTGCACGCGGTAGGCGAGCACCGGGTTCTTCGTATCGCCGGCGATCGTGGGCGCGAGCACCCAGTCGCTCGTCGGCCCCTTGAGCCGCTCGTCGCCGGGTGAGGTGCGCACACCACTCGCGAGCGGACAGGGCGTCGAGCTGTGGAAGGCGACGTAACGACCACCCGCAGGGATCGCGCCGTCGGCGCCCCAGGGGATCTTCAGGCCCGAGACGATCGAGGTGACGTCGGCGACGCCGGCGGTGCCGAGCGGCGCGAGGCCCCGCGAGAGCTGCCCGGCGAGCGCACCCTCGGCCGAGGGTGAGACGCGGTCGATGCCCGCGATGCCGAGCGAGGTGCCGCCGAAGGCGAAGACGTAGCGCTTGGGCTTCGTCGTCGCCTGCGCCACGGCGGGTTTGTCGGCGTAGAGCTCGAGGAAGGGCAGCGCCAGCGCGACGCCTCCGAGCCCACGCAGGAAACGACGTCGGGTGGGCCCGCTGCTCGACCCGCGGTCGGCGCCCGGCTTGCGATCACTCACCGATCACCTCCTGTCGACGCATCCGGAAGGGCTCCGACGACACGTACTCCGAGATCACGCGGTCGATGCGCAGCCCCTCGCCGAGGTCGGCGGCCTCGACCAGCCTGGCGACGAGCGCCTCGTCGTGCCGGTCGAGCGCGAAGCGCCCCACCGCGTAGCGGTAGAGCGTGCGCGCGACGCAGGCGTCGACGTCGCCGGCCGAGATCATCAGCTCGGCGAGCTCGGCGGGCCCGCGGAACTCGCCGAAGCCGACGAGCGAGCCCACACCCTCGATCGGGCAGTCAGGCCGGTTCGGCTCGGTCTCGCGGTAGGCGCCCATGGCGTCGTAGTTCTCGAGGCCGAAGCCCACCGGATCCATGAGCGTGTGGCAGGAGGCGCAACCGTCGGTCTTCCACATGTCGTAGCGCTGCGACTTGCACGCGTTGGGGTCGGGCCCCTCGGGTGGCATGTCGATGTTCACCATCAGCTCGGGCGGTGGGTGGTTGATCATCTGGCAGAAGAGCCGCGTCTGGATGAGCAGGCCGCGCTGCGTGGGGCTGGTATCGCCGAACTTGCTCACCGCCGAGAGGAAGGATCCGTGCGAGAGCAGGCCCTGGCGGCCCGAGTCGCCGTAGCTCACCCAGGCCGCGCCTCCGCCTGCCGGTGCCTCGAGGCCGTAGTGCGTGGCGAGCGCGGGGGTCACGAAGGTCTCGCTCGCGCGGAGGAGCGAGGTCCAGGGCAGGCGCTCCTCGAGGATGTGCCGAGAGAGCAGCGCTTCGGTCTCGCGCACCATGTCGACCGCGAGGCTCGAGCCCGCGCTGAGCTCCTCGTAGGCGAGCCACATCGCGTGGAAGCGCGAGAGCCGCGCGAGAGCGCGTTCGTCGGCGAGCATGAGCTCGGCGAGCTCACGCAGGCGCGCCTCGTCGCGGAGCTCCCCCGCGGCGGCGGCGTCGAGCAGGAAGTCCGGCGGCGTCGTGCCCCAGAGCAGGAAGGAGATGCGCGAGGCGACCGCGAAGTCGTCGAGCGACTCGAGCTCGGGCTGACCCGCGACGGGGCTGCCGATCTCGGCACGGTAGAGGAAGCTCGGGTGCTGGAAGAAGGCTCGCAGCGCCGAGTCGACCGCGGTCCAGAAGTCGTCGTCGGTGACGGCGTGCGGGAGGAAGGCCGTCGTGAAGGCCTCGACCTCGTCGTCGCCGAGCGGCCTGCGCAGCGCGCGCCGACCGAAGACGGTGACGAACTCGCGGAAGCAGGCCTCGTCGGCCACCGACTGGGGTGTGCAGGGCACGACCGCGCCACGCAGGCCGGGATCGCTCGTGACCTCGGCGGCGATCTCGCCCGCGAGCAGCTCCACGCCGTCGATGAGCGCCTGCGAGGCGGTCTGCTTCGTGTAGTCGTTGTCGAAGGGCGTGCGCTCGTCGGTGGGCAAGACGAGCGCCGCGTCGGAGACGTCGACGCCGACCAGGTCGAACACGGCGCTGCGGTACTCGACCGCGCTCAGCCGCCTCGCGCCGCTCACCGCCACCTGCGCGGCGATCTCGGGTGAGGGGCCCGTCGACACCGCGCCGCCGTCGCCGATCTCGCCGACACAGCCTGCGAGGGCGCCACACGCGATCGAAGTGAGGAGCGAAGCGGAGAGGAGGGCCGCGACGGGGAGTCTCGCGCGCCTGGCGCGTGTCCGGGGTGCCACGCGCTCCATCGTCGCAGGGCAGCCCACGCGGTCAACGCCGGAGCCCCAGTTTCGCTGCTGCTGCATGATTCCAGCGCGCTGCGGCTGGCGGGTGGGTGCACCGGCGCCGCCCGGCGGAGCGCCCCTGGGGCGCCTCCGCGGCGGGGCGCATGCTCGCAAAGCTTGCGTCGTCACGCGTTTGTCACACAATCGTGACTCTGGTGCCCCTCGACGCTCCCTTCAGCCCTCTCGAACCTGCGCGTGTGCGCGGCGGAAAGCGGCCGCAAGCGCAGGTCCAGGCGGCCGAAGAGGAGGCGCCGAGCGAGTGGGGCTCCCTGCTCGGCGACCTGTCGAGGCACCGCGCGCCTGGCTCCGAGCTCGACGTCGAGTGGCGCATCCACGACAAGACGCACCTCGAGTTCGCGATCGACTACCCCTTCCGCGACGGCCAGAGCGAGTACACCTGGGAGGCGTACTTCTTCGTGCCGGAGAGCTTCCGGCTCGCGCAGACCACCTACGACAAGAAGCAGATCTACGACGATCTGCTGAGCTACGTGCGCCTCGCCGTGCCCGAGATCCCCTTCGAGGAGCTCGCCTCGGCCTGCTCCAGCGAGGGCGAGCCCGAGGCGAGCGCCGAGGGCGCGAGCCTGCTCGCCGACCTGCGGCGCAGCATCGAGGCGGCGCGCGGCTCGAGCGACGGCAGCGAGGCCTCGCGCCTCGCGATCCGCAGAGCGCGTGTCTTCGCCTCGGTGGTGCGCGCCTCGGGGCTCGACGCGCAGCGCCGCCTGCTCTCGGCGATCGCCGAAGCGGAGGAGCCGGCGGCCGGGCTCGGCGCGGTCTCGGCCTTCAGCAGCGCCGCGCGCCGCATCTCGGCGAGCTTCCGGCAGCTGGTCGAGTCTCAGGCGGGTGAGTCCGCGGGCCTGCCCGAGGAGCTCGGCGTCGCGCTGCGCTGGGTCGACGAGGACCTCTCGCTCTTCCTCGAGACGCTCGCGGCCGCGGCGAGCATCCGCGTGCAGCAGCGCACGGTGGAGGATCCCGGCTGGGCCGAGGTCGCCGCCCGCCTCGCGCGCGACGCCGTCGAGCAAGCGCGCTTCCGCGCCGCGAAGGGCTACCCCTCGGTCGGCTCGGGCAGCGCGAGCCCACGCGAGGTCGAGCACATCGAATTCCGCCGCCACGTGCTCAAGCGCTTCACCTCGAGCGTGCTCTGGCTGCAGCACGAGGTGCGCGACGGCGCGACCTGGGCGCTGCACGGCCTCTATGCGATCGCGGCCGCCGTCGCGATGGCCTTCGCCGTGATCGCGACCTTGCGCGTGACCCAGAGCGGCGCGGCCGACGGCTACCTCACGCTCTACTTCTTCGTGCTCGTCGCCTCCTACGCGGTCAAAGACCGCATGAAGGCGATCCTCCAGACCTACTTCTCGAGCTGGGCACAGCGCCGCTTCGCCGATCGCGCGTGGACGATCCGCGACGAGGAGCGCGCGCACGACGTGGGGCGCGTGGAGGAGAGCGCCGGCTTCCGCGCCTTCCGCCGCTTGCCCGAGGGTGTGCTCGAGGCCCGCCGCAAGACGCGTGAGCACGCGCTCGAGGAGTTCGCCCGCCCCGAGGCGGTGCTCTGGCACCAGAAGCACGTCGCGCTCGAGCCGCGCCGCAAGGGCACGCTGCCCTCGCCGATGATGACGGAGATCTTCCGGCTCAACCTCGGCCCCTGGCTCGCCCACACCGACGATCCCAACCGCACGATCTCCTTCGCCGATCCCGAGTCGGCGGCGGTGTGCACGGCGAAGGCGCGTCGCGTCTACAACCTGAACGTCGTCTACCGGCTGCGACGCGCAGGCTCCGACGTGCCCTGGCGCCGGATCCGCGTCGTCGTCTCACGCAAGGGCATCGAGCGCATCGACCCGATCGGCTGAGGCCCGACCAGTTGCGAGCGACACTCGCGGCGACGATCGGATAGGCTCGGGCGCTCAGCGGAGGAGTGCGCGCATGCTCGACCTGAAGATCGTCGGTGGGACCGTGGTGGATGGAACGGGCGCGCCCGCGCGGCGCGCCGACGTCGGCGTCTCAGGCGGAAAGATCGTGGCCGTCGGCGAGGTGAAGGACGAGGCGAAGGAGACGATCGACGCCGCGGGCGCGCTCGTGCTGCCCGGCTTCATCGACATCCACGCGCACTACGACGGCCAGGTGAGCTGGGACGACGAGCTCGCGCCCGGGATCTGCCACGGCGTGACGACGACCGTGATCGGCAACTGCGGCGTGGGCTTCGCGCCCGTGAAGAAGAGCGATCGCGACCGCCTGGTCGCGCTCATGGAGGGCGTGGAGGACATCCCCGGCACGGCGCTCTCCGAAGGCATCCGCTGGGACTGGGAGAGCTTCCCGGAGTACCTCGACGCGCTCGACAAGATGCCGCGCACGATGGACGTGGCGGCGCAGGTCCCCCACGACGCGCTGCGCATGTTCGTCATGGGCGATCGCGCCGTCGCCACCGAGGCCGCGACCGACGAGGACATCGCCGAGATGCGTAGGCTCTTGCGCGCCGCGCTCGACGCGGGCGCGATCGGCTTCAGCACCGGCCGCAGCGACAACCACCGCGTGAACGACGGCAGCCCCACGCCCGCCTCGGAGGCCACGAAGCGCGAGCTCGAGGGCGTGGTGAAGGCCTTCGAGGGCCTGAAACACGGCGTGGTGCAGGCCGTGAGCGACTTCGACATGGCCGCAGGCCCGGCGCGCTTCGACGCCGAGTTCGATCTGCTCGAGGGCATGGCGCGCGCCTCGGGCCGCCCCTTCAGCGTGTCGCTCATCCAGCGGCTCGGCGACAGCGAACAGTGGCGCCGCGTGCTCGCGCGCATCGAGAAGGCCGCCGCCGAGGGGCTGCCCTTCCGCGCGGTCGTCGCGCCGCGCGGCATCGGCGTCTTGCTCGGCCTCGAGGCGACCTTCCACCCCTTCATGGGTTTCCCCTCCTACAAGGCCGTGAGCCACTTGCCGCTCGCGGAGCGCGTCGCCCACCTGAAGAACCCCGAGGTGAAGGCGCGCATGCTCGGCGAGACCTCCGAGAAGGTCGCCGGCGACGGCAGCCCCATCCCGCCGCTCGCCGACCAGCTGCTCGCGAACCTCGACTTCGTGAGCATGAGCCTCTTCAGGCTCGGCGAGCGCCCGAACTACGAGCCGAAGCGCGAGGACTCGCTCTTCGGTGAGGCGATGCGGCGAGGCGTGAAGCCGCTCGAGGCCATGTACGACGCGATGCTCGAGCGCGACGGCAAGGCCCTGCTCTACTTCCCGATCTACAACTACGCGGTCGGCTCGCTCGACGAGGTGAGCGAGATGCTGCGGCACCCGCTCTCGCTCTTCGGCCTCGGCGACGGCGGCGCGCACGTGGGCACGATCTGCGACGCGAGCTTCCCGACCTTCCTGCTCACGCACTGGGTGCGCGATCGCGATCACGATCGCATCCCGCTCGAGCGCGCCGTGCAGATGCTCACGCACGACGGCGCCGCGTGGATGGGGCTCGAGGATCGTGGCGTGATCGCCGTCGGCAAACGCGCCGATCTGAACGTCGTCGACCTGCCGGCGCTCTCGCTGCGCTCGCCCGAGCTCGTCGCCGACCTTCCCGCCGGCGGAAAGCGCCTCGTGCAGACGGCGGACGGTTACCGCGCGACGCTCGTCGCGGGCGAAGTGGTGCGACGCGACGGCGTGACGACGGCCGCACGGCCGGGAAGGGTCGTTCGCTCCGGTCGTTGAAGGAACGACGACGCGCGCAGATGGGGCGGGCTCTGGGGAGCTCGCCTTTCCGCGTTCTTCAGCCCAGCGCGAGCATGCGCACCGTCTTGGGTTTGATGCGCAGCTCGAGCGCTCCGTCGCGCACCGGGAAGGTCTCGCCCTTCAAGAGGTCGAAGGCCTCGGTGGGGCCCGGGCCGACGCTCACGCGCGCGTTCGTGTCGCGCTCGGTGCCGTTGATCAGGAAGAGCACGCGCGCCTTGCCGGCTTCGTCTTCGTGGACCGTGGCGTGCACGAAGTCGGGGTCGCATGCGTAGGTGCCGAGCTCGAGCCTGGTGATCGCCGAGGCGACCGCGGCCTCGACGCTCGAGGGGTCGGCGCCGAGCACGACCTCGTGCCCCGCGTGGCGCGACCTCAGGCGCTCGAGATCGTGCGGCTCGAGCAGGCTGCGGCGCGCGCCGCCGAGCGAGGGCGAGCGCGGGCCGAGCGTCACCAGGGTGCCCGCGTCGGCGGAACCGGCGAGGCGCTCGAAGAGCGTGGGGCTGAGGCCGCCCGAGCTCACGCAGACGATCCAAGAGGCGCCGTCGAGCGAGACGTCGCGGTCTTCGCCGCCGACGTAGGCGAAGGGCACACCCCGCTGCTCGAGCGAGCTCGCGAGGGTGCGCACGAAGGTGTCGGCCTCGACGACCGGCGGATAGCCGAGGCCGAGCTCGTCCTCGAGACAGGCCTCGCGCGCGCCCGCGCCCGCGACCGAGAAGAAGGCCGCCGACACGGGGCCGAAGGCGTGCATCACGCGCGCGAGGCGCCGCTCGTTGCGCGGCACGAGCAGACGCACCGGCGCGCGCCGGTAGAGGTGCGTGAAGTCGACGCGATCGAGCGCGGCGCGCAGCTTCTTGAAGAAGAGCGCGAAGGGTCGCTCGCGACCTTCCGGATCGATGGGCGCGCCGATCCAGCGATCGCGCTCGACGGCCATGTAGAGGTTGAAGCCACGCAGGCCGTAGGCGAGCGTCGTGAGGATCGTGAAGATGCTGTCGCGCTCGTCGAGCGGCGGGAAGAAGGGCGGGAAGCCCGCGCCGATCTCGCAGGCGAAGGCCGGCACGCCGAGCGCCTCGCAGCGCACGGCGAGCTCGCTCGTGCGGCGCGCGATGATCGCTCGGGCCGTCTCCGAGGCCTTCGAGTAGTAGTCGTAACCGACGAGATCGATGCTGCCGCGCACACGCGCCGCGTTGAGCGGCGTCGCCTCCTGGCCGGGGGGGAAGTTGTGCGAGCGCGGGATGCCGGTGAAGCCCGCGTCGGTGAGCGCGTTCGCGAAGCGCTGCATCGCCTTGGCGAGCAGCACCTCGTGGAACTCGGCCCAGTCGACGTGGCGCACGAGATCCGTCGGGCTCTCGGCGTCGAAGCGCGTGGGCGGCGCGATGTCGCCGAAGCGGGGTGCGTCTGCGCCGCTCGGATCGTGGCCGTAGGCGGCCGCGAGATCGTCGAGCGACTTGTACTTGTCGCGCAGGAACTGCCGGTAGAGCGCGATCGCGTCGGGGTGGTAGTCCTGATCGTAGGCGCCGTCGCGGAAGTAGAGCGCGCCCTCGTTGTCGACCTGGATCATCACGATCGGCCCGCGCGGATGGACGAGCGGCGCGAGCACCTCGCCGAGCGCGCGGAAGAAGCGCGAGGCCTCGTCGAGGAAGACCTCGCTCGCGTAGCTCGGCACCGGGAAGGCGACCGGCAACATCGGCAGCATCACGGGGTTGCCCCGCGGTGAGCGCGCCTGGCAGGCCGGATCCCACACGACGCGCTCCGGGATGCCGAAGTGCGTGAGCTCGGCGTTGATGTGCGGGCCAGGGCGTACGATCACGCGCAGCCCCTTCTCCGCGGCGAGCCGCACGAAATGCGCGACGTCGAGCTTGGGATCGTGGCTGCCGAAGTCGAAGACGCCCGGCGCACGCTCGTGCGCGCTCCACGGCACGTAGGTGTCGACCACGTCGAGGCCGAGCGCCTTCGTCGCGTCGAGGCAGGCCGACCAGTGCTTCGGGTCGAGGCGCCAGTAGTGCACGCTGCCGACGTAGAGCGGGACCTCCTCGCCGCCGACGTCGAGCCCGGAGCGCAGCAGCCGGACCGAGGGCCCGGGAGGTGGCGTGGAGGCGCTGGCCGCCGAGGGGCGAGCGCTCGCGTGGGGAGCGGGGGGGATGCTGGACACCGTGCTCGATGGGGTATCGCAAGGCGCGGCGGGGCGGAAGCTGCGAGCGGGCGCGTCGCGAGGATAGACTCGGGATCGATGACCCGGTCCACCCTCGCCAGTCGTGTGGGCGCCACGCTCGCGCTCGCCTCGAGCCTCTTCCTCGCGGCCTGCGGCGGCGCGCCCGCCGAGGTGGCTGCGCCCGAGGGCGGCGCGAAGCCCGCCGAGCGCGCGCGCGACGCTCATCAGATCGCGAGCGAGCTCGTGGGAGGGCGCATCGGGGGCCTGCTCCACGTCGAGCGCCTTCGCGGCCACCCGCTCGGCAAACGCCTGCTCGGGCTCGGCGAGCTGCGTGAGCTGCTCGAGGGCAGCGATCTCGATCCGCTGGTCGATCTCGAGCGTGTCTACGTCACCGGGCCCTCGGCGAGCGAGAGGCGCGCGATCGTCTTCGCCGAGCACAAGCTCGACGACGCCAGGGTGGATCGCGCGGTGGAGCAGCTCGTCGAGAAGAGCAAGCCGCGCGGCCAGCTCGTGCTCGGCAGACCCTACCCGGTCGTGCGCGTTCAGCGCGGCGACGGCAGCGGCCTCGTGGCCTTCCTGCCGCCGCGCTTCGTGGTGGTGGTGCCCGAGGATCTCGAGGCGAAGATCGACGACTTCGCGAGCACCGGCGGCCTGCCCGGGCCCGAGGGCGACGAGGCCGCGTCGATCGTCGCCTGGCAGCCGAGCGACTCGCTGCGCGCGCACGGCGCGCCGCCCGTGCCCGCTTCGGTGGCGGTGGCGCGCGCGCGTGTGATCTTGCAGAGCGGCGGTGGCGCGCTCCTGCGGGCCGAGGGCGACAGCGCGAGCCCGGAGCAGGCCGAGCTCGACGCGGCCGCGCTCCAGGCCTCGATCGATCGCGCCACCACGGTGCAGCTCGGCTTCGTGCGCATGAAGGTCTTCCGCACGATCCCCTTCCGCAGCGAGGAGAGCCGCGTGCTCACCGAGGTCGACCTGAGCGCCTCCGAGCTCTCGCAGCTGCTCGGCCTCGCCGAGATGGCGATGCGCCGCTGATCGAGCGCGCGCGCGCCACGGGCCATCGACGAGCGGCTCGGCTACCCTACATCGGGGCCCAAGGTGAAACCGTCTCCTCCTCGACGCATGATCGGCATCGACGCCGCCCGCGAGCGCTTCGGCCCCGCGGTGGACCGCTTCGGCGAGCTCTTGCGCGTCGGTGATCCGCTCGCGGACGCCGTCGTCGAGGCCTACGCCGGGCGGCCCGGCGGAAGCGGGCGCGCCGCGCTGCAGCGCGCGCTCGAGACCGGCATCGACTCCGTCGACGATCCGCCCGAAGCGCTGCGCGCCTTCTTCGCCGAGGTCGAGCGCGTGCCGGCCTGGGTCGACCGCGAGGCGCTCACGCGCGGCGGCGAGCTGCTCTTCCGCGCGGGCTGGTTCGGCGGCCTCGCGCTCGGCACCTCGCTCGTGCTCGGCTACGCCTCGCCCGGCGGCAACAAACCGCTCGTGGCCTCGGGCCGCCTCACCGAGCAGGCCGCGCGCCGCCTCGTCGAGACCTCGCACTTCGTGCAGTCGGTGTGCAGGCCCGGCGGGCTCGCGCGCCAGGCCGAGGGCTTCGCGGCCGCGGTGAAGGTGCGCATCGTGCATGCGCAGGTGCGCCGCATGCTCCTGCGCTCCGCCTGGGACGTCGAGACCTGGGGCGTGCCGATCAACCAGCACGACATGTCCGGCACCGCGATCCTCTTCTCCTACGCCGTGGTCGACTCGCTCTCGAAGCTGGGCTTTCGCTTCGACGAGCTCGAGGTCGACCTCTACATGCAGCTCTGGCGTTACGCGAACCACCTCATGGGCGTCGACGCCGAGGTGCTGCCGACGAGCGCGCGCGAGGCGAAGCGCTACTCGGATCTCATCCAGGCCACCGAGGGCCCTCCCGACGACGACTCGCGCGCGCTGAGCCGCGCGCTCTTCAGCGCCGCCAAGAGCGCCGACATGAGCGAAGCCGAGCGCCAGCGCGCGCAGCGGCTCGCTCCGCTCGGTCAGGGCATCATCCGCAACATGCTCGGCGATGCGCTGGCCGATCAGCTCGACGTGCCGAAGCACGCCTGGCGCCACGCCTTCCCGGTGTTGCGCGGCATCGTCGCGAGGCTCGACACGGCGTCGTCGAAGAGCGAGCTCGTGCGCGCTTCGCTCGTGCGCCAGGGGCACGTCTACTGGGCCATGGTCGCCCAGGGGAACCGCACGCCGATCGACTTCGCGCCGCCCGAGGTCCTGCCCGGCCTCGAGCGTGTGCTCGCGCGCGCTGGCTGAACCGCGCCGAGGCCACGCTCGCCCTTCGCGCGCGGCGCGCGAGGGACTACACCCGGGGCCATGCGTCTCTTGAAGATCGGCATCGCCAGCGTCGACGCCACCGTCGGCGCCGTGCGCTCCAACGTGAACCGCTGCATCGCGCTCGCCGGAGAGATGGCGGCGAACGAGGTCGGGCTCGCGGTCTTCCCCGAGCAGGTCGTCGGTGGCTACGCCCCCGAGGATCTCGTGCAGTGGCGAGCCTTCGTCGACGCGCAGTGGGCCGAGCTCGAGCGCTTCGCGCAGGCGACCCGCGAGCAGGCCACCGTGTATGCGCTGGGCATCGCGGTGGGCATCGGCGGCGACGTCTTCAACTGCGCCGCGGTCGTCCATCACGGCACGATCCTCGGGCTCGTGCCCAAGGAGAAGCTGCCGACCTACAACGTCTTCTACGAAGCGCGTGTCTTCTCGCGCGGCGTGCCGCACCTCGCGCTCGCCGCGAACGGCGTGCCGCTCGGCGACCAGATCTTCGCCTTCGACTTCGGCACCGTGGCCTTCGAGGTCTGCGAAGACGCCTGGTCGCCCGACGGCCCGATGCGGCGGCGCGTCTACAGCGGCGCCGAGGTCGTCTGCAACCTCTCGGCCTCGCCCTTCCGCACGGGCATCGTCGCCACGCGCCGCGAGATGCTCGCGACGCGCGCCTCCGACAACCAGGCGACGATCGCCTACGCGAACCTCGTCGGCGCCAACGACGGGCTCGTCTTCGACGGGGGCGGCTTCGTGCACCAGAACGGCCGCCCGATGCTCGAGGCACCTCGCTTCACCGAGGGCTACGCGGCCGTGGTCGTCGACCTCGATCGCACGAGCCGCTGCCGCCGCGAGGCGACCACCTGGCGCAGCGATCTCGAGGCCTACCGCGCGACGAGCCAGCCCGTGCACACCGTGCGCGCGAGCGGCCGCACCGTCGACGCCGCGCACCTCGCCTACCCGGCCCCTCCACGAGGCGCGAGCTACTTCTTGCCCTCGGCGGAGCGCGCGACGCTCTCGCCGCGCGAGGAGCTGCTCGACGATCTCTACGAGGCGCTCGCCACGGGCATCGCGGGCTACCACCGCAAGACGGGCGCCTTCCAGGGCATCGGCCTCGCGCTCTCGGGCGGGCGCGACTCGGTGCTCACGCTGCTCGTCGCCTGGCGCGCGATCCAGCGCCTGCACCCCGAGCTCGATCCGGCGACGCTGCGCGCGCGCATGCCGGAGCTGCTCACCGCCTTCTACATGCCCACGCGCTACTCGAGCGACGCGACGCTCGACGCGGCGCGCGCGATCGCGACCGACCTGGGCGCGCGTTTCGTGGTCGCGCCGATCGAGGAGGCCTTCGAGCGCGAGCTCGAGGCGACGCGCGCGATGCTCGGCGGCGAGGAGCCGACCGAGCTCACCAAGCAGAACGTGCAGGCGCGCATCCGCGGCCAGCGCATGTGGAACTGGTCGAACACGAGCGGCGCGCTCTTCCTGCAGACGGGCAACATGAGCGAGAAGTCGCTCGGCTATACGACGATGGGTGGCGACCTCGAGGGCGCGCTCGGCGTGATCGCGAACCTCCCGAAGACCGTCGTCATGGCGATGCTCGATCGACTCGCTGCGCGCTTCGGCTTCCCCGGCATCGCCGCGACGCTCGCCACCGTGCCCGGCCCCGAGCTCGCGCCCGATCAGTCGGGCGAGGCCGAGCTCATGCCCTACGAGGTGCTCGACGCCTGCCTCTACCTGTTCGCGCAGGAGAAGCTCGACGTGCACGAGGTGCAGAAGGCGCTCGCGGCGAGCTTCCCGGAGCGCGATCCGGCCCAGCTCGCGGGCTTCGCGTCGAAGTTCGCGCGCCTCTTCACGCGCTCGATCTACAAGTGGGTGCAGGCCCCGCTCTCGCTGCACGTAGGCTCGCTCGATCTCGACCGCGATCGCGCGCTGCAGCTGCCGGTCGTGCAGCGCTCCGAGTGGGCGAAGGAGCCGCTATGAGCGCGCGCGAAGCGCACGGCGCCACGACCAGGCGCGCCTTCTCGGTCGCGATCTTCGCGCGCCACGCGGGCGAGGTGCTGCTCATCCAGCACGGGCGCCTCGGCACCTGGCTGCCGGTGGGCGGCGAGATCGAGCCCGGCGAGACGCCGCTCGAGGCCGCGCGGCGCGAGCTCCTCGAGGAGACCGGGCTCGAGGGCAGCTTCGAACGCGTGGGCGAGATCGACGGCACACCGCCCGGTCTGCTCGCCTACGAAGAGCACCTGGC
Source organism: uncultured Polyangiaceae bacterium (assembly GCA_938004785.1). GTDB lineage: Bacteria > Myxococcota_A > Polyangia > Polyangiales > Polyangiaceae > CALKVW01. Next base: position 20,535 of record CALKVW010000258.1, on the reverse strand, counting down.
GGGCAGCAAAGGCCTGCACATGAACTTCTGCTTCCTCGCCGAGGTGGGCTCGAGGGAGGTCGTCTCGAACGGCGAGTTCGCCGAGCACCGCTGGGTGGCCCGCGCCGACGCCCTGCAGTGCCCGCTCAACGTGCAGCAATTGTTGAAGAAGATCCTCGAGCCCTGAAGGCCCGGGCCCGAGAATTTGGCACTGGTGCGACATGTAGGACAGGGTGGCCACAGGTCATCCAACTCCGAGGTGTCGCCGTGAACCTGAAGCTGCTCTCCACCACTCTGCCGCTGTTCCTGCTCCCGCTCTTCGCCGCCGGAGCCGCTCAGGCGGAGATCCTCAGCGTGAAGACGGCCTCCGCGAACTTCCGCGAGGCGCCGAACGAGAAGGCGACCGTGAAGTACACGGCCGACAAGTTCTACCCGGTCGAGGTGCTCGAGAAGCAGGCCGGCTGGATGAAGGTGAAGGACTTCGAGGGCGACGTCGCCTGGGTGAGCGCGAAGGCGCTCGAGTCGCAGCCCTCGATCGTCATCCAGGTCGAGCGCGCGAACATGCGCTCGAATCCCTCGCTCACGGCGCCCGTGGTGTTCAAGGTCGAGCGCGGCGAGGTCTTCAAGATCGAGAAACGCGAGGGGCCGTGGCTCAAGGTCGTCGACGCGCGCGGCGACGGCGGTTGGATCCGCGACGACATGACCTGGGGCGAGCCCGAGGCCGAGAAGGCCGAGACGAGCGCGAAGCCCGAGGGCGCGGTGACGACCGAGACCAAGGCCGAGGGCGCCAAGGAGAGCCCCGAGGCGAAGGCCGAGAAGGCCCCCGAGCCCAAGCCCGAAGCGAAGCCGGAGCCGAAGCCGGAGCCGGGCGCGCAGCTCCAGTCGACGCTGAGCACCGAGCCGAACCTCGAGGCGCTCTGCCGCGCCTACGTCGCCCAGGCCGAGGAGAAGAAGAGCCCGGCGAAGCCGGTCGCCGCGTCCACGAAGGCCGACGAGAAGAACAAGAAGGACGCGTCGAAGCCGAAGCCCGCCAAGCCCGCCGACACCAAGTCGGACAAGAAGGCGGGCGACAAACCGAAGAAGTAACGGCGGCGCATGGGCCGACTGGAGCGAGCGGCCACAGGGCCAAGCGCGCTCCATCGTCCCCTCGGCGCCTCAGCCCATCGACGAAGGCACGAGGCTCGCGGAGCTGCGCGGGCGGAGCGAGCCGTCGGGCGCGCTGCTCGGCGCGGCGGCGGGTTCGTCGATGCGCCCGTCGGCGTGGAAGCGCGCCAGCTCCTGAGACACCGAGCGCAGGTACTGCTGCTTGATGTGGAAGGGCATGAACGCGCTCTTGAAGCCCGACAGGATGATCGACTTGATGTCGGCCAACGCCATGCCCATCTCGCTGTGACAGAGCCACAGCTCCTTCGACACCGTCGTGTCGGTGACGAGGCGGTTGTCGGTGTTGACCGTCACGCGTAGTCCGAGGTCGTAATAGAGCTTGAGCGGGTGGCTCGCGAGGCTCGGCACGGCGCCGGTCTGCACGTTGCTCGACGGGCAGGCCTCGAGCGCGATGCGGTGGTCGTTGACGTAGTGGAGCAGGTCGCCGTTCTCGCGGAGGCGGCAGCCGTGCCCGATGCGGTGCGCGCCGCAGATGTGGATCGCCTGCGCGATCGACTCGGGGCCGTAGGCCTCGCCGGCGTGGATCGTGACGTTGATGTTGTTGTCGCGCACCAGCTGGAAGGCGCGCCGGTGGTGCTTCGGCGGGTGATCGTACTCGGCGCCCGCGAGATCGAAGCCGACGACGCCTCGACCCTTGTAGGCGACGGCAAGCTCGGCCATCTCGAGCGAGGACTCGGGCGACACGTTGCGGATGCCACACACGATGACGTTCGCCTCGATGCCGAGCTTCTCGTGGGCGGCGCGCAGCCCCGCGAGCACGGCCTCGACGACGCTCGTGATCTTGAGCCCCTTCTGGGTGTGGAGCATCGGCGCGTAGCGCACCTCCATGTAGCGCACGTTCTCGCGCGCTGCGTCTTCGGCGAGCTCGTAGGCCACGCGATAGAGCGCCTCGCGCGTCTGCAGCACACGCAGCGTGACGTCGAAGGCCTTCAGGTACTCGACGAGCGAGCCGCAGTTCTTGCCGAGGTTCATCGCGTCGGCGAGCTCTGCGGGATCCATCGACGGCAGCTCGACGCCCTGCTGCTTCGCGAGATCGATGATCGTCTCGAGGCGGAGCGAGCCGTCGAGGTGCACGTGCAGATCCGTCTTCGGCAGCTGCTCGAAGAAGGCGAGCGGCAAGAGCGGGCTGCCGTCGCGCGGGCCGCGCTGCGCGGGCGGCAGCTCTACGGCTGGCGCGAGCTCGGGGATGCTGTCGCGCTCGTCGTCGAGTTCGTCGGTGTCTACCGTTTGGCTCACGCTGTCCTCCGGGGGTCGTTCAAGGGGGAGAGGGCTGCTCGTCGTCGCTCGAGCTCGCCGCCTCCTCGTCGTCTTTGGCGGTGGGCGCCGGCTCGGCCGCGCGCGCCGCGCTCTCGGGTGCGCCCTCTGGGCGCGTGCCTTCGCCTGCCGGGCCGCGCAGCTGGTAGCCGGCCGTGCCGAGCACGACGACGCCGGAGATCGCGAAGAGCAGCCACACGGGCAGCTCGAGCCCGCCCGGACCACGCGTCAGCGCGCTCGCGAGCCTGTCCGGCGCGAAACCGCGCACCATGGTCGAGCCCACGTAGGTGGTCGGCAGACCCTTGCCGCCGAGCGCACCGAAGAAGAGCTGCTTGTCGTCTTCGACGCGCTGCTTCGTGGCCGGGTCGGCCATGCACTTGCGGAAGGCGGTGGCGTCGCCCACACCCGCGGACTTCGCGACGTCGATCACCGAGGTGTAGTCGAGCGCCTGCGCTTCGTAGAGGCCCTTGGCCATCGGCTCGCGCAGCTCCTCGGGCGCGCAGAGGTAGGCGAGCGCGGCGGGCATCGCGCCCGGGTGACCGTCGAGCGGGACCATCTTGCGGATCAAGACCACGTCGCCCCGCGACTTGGCGGCGTCGAAGTGTGGGGCGAGCGATCGACAGAAGGGGCACTCGAAGTCGGTGAAGGCCACGATCGTCGTCTTGCCCTGGACCTGCAGCGGCGCGAGCGGCTCCGGCAGAGGCGCGATGGCGGGGTAGCGCGCCCACACGAAGGGCAGCACGGTGACGAGGAAGCCCGCGACGCCCCAGGGGATCGTGATCTGCGGCGCCATCGCGGAGCCGAGCTCGGCGTCGATGCGGCGCAGATCGGGCAGCTTGCGCCAGAGCGCGAAGGCCGCACCCGCGGCGACGATCGCCGAGACGTCGACCACCATGCAGTAGGCGCAGAACGAGCCCATCTTCGCCTGCACGGCGATGAAGCCGAGCGCGACGAGGCCACCGAGGCCGCTCGTCGCGGCGAGCATCGAGAGCTGGTGGCGCGAGCGGACGAAGAAGCTCTGCCCGAGCACGACCACGAAGGCGATCAACGCGAGCTGCGGCAGGGTGAGAGGATGGAGCAGCTCCGCGATGGCCCGGCCGACATCGCTCGTCCGCACCTTGAAGCACGAGGACTCGACGCCACAGAAGGCAGGATCGCCCGCGTGGGAGTAGTCGATCACGAGCGCCGCGGCGGCGAACACCGCCGTGAGCAGTGCCGCCCGGACGAGCACGAGGAGGCGCGCCGAAGACATCGTCGGGGGCGTTTAGCACGCGGCGTGCGGCGAGCCTAAGGTGGCCTGCGCTTCTACGCAGAGCGACGCGGGTGTAGGAGTCGAGATCGATGGCCCAGACGCCCCCCCGACGCGCGACCGTGATCGACTTGCTCGCTTCGTACCCACGAGCGCTGCACCTCGGAGAGATCACCTCGCGGCTGGGCATCGAGCTCGCCGAGCACGAGGCGCTCGGGCGCGTGCTCGACGACCTGGTGATGGACGGCACCGTCACCGCCATGCCAGGGCACCGCTACAAGCTCTCCACGCGCGAGCGCGTACAGAGCAAGGCCGGCGGGCGCTTCGTCGAGGGCTACCTGAGCGCGCACGCGCGCGGCTTCGGCTTCGTCGCCACGGTCGGCGACGCCGACGACGTCTTCGTGCCCGCCGAGTCGATGGGCGGAGCGATGCACGGCGATCGCGTGCGTGCGCGCATCGTCGCGCGCACGCACCGAGGCACCGAGGGCGCCGTGGAGGAGGTGCTCGAGCGCAGGCCGCCGCGCGTCGCCGGCACGCTGCGCAAGCGTGGCAAGAGCGCGTGGGTCGAGCCCGACGACGAGCGCATCCGTGGGCCGATCGTGCTGCGCACCGCGAAGGTAGGCCAGGTCGAGGGGAACGACGGCGACGTGGTCGTCGTGCTCATCGAGCGCTTCCCCGACCGGCTCGAGGAGAACCCCGAGGGCAGCCTCGTCGAGGTGCTCGGTCGCCCGGGCGAGCCCTCGGTCGAGGTGCGCAAGATCCTCACGCTGCACGCCGTCACCGAGCCCCACCCGGCCGACGCCGTGGCCGAGTCCGAGGCCTTCGGCGCCGAGGTCGACGAGGCGGCGCTCGAGGGCCGCGAGGACTTCAGCGCGATCCCGCTGCCGACGATCGACCCGGAGGACGCCCGCGATCACGACGACGCGCTGTGGGCCGTGCGCAACGACGACGGCAGCTATCGCGCGTGGGTCGCGATCGCCGACGTCTCTCACTACGTCGCCGACGGCACCGCCGTCGATCGCTCGGCGCTCGAGCGAGGTTGCTCGATCTACCTGCCGGACCGCGCGATCCCGATGCTGCCGCGCGCGCTCTCGACGACGCTCTGCTCGCTCCTGCCGGGCGTGACGCGCCTCTGCGTCTGCATCGAGATCGACCTCGATGCCACGGGCGAGCCGCTGAAGCACCGCATCGCGCTCGGCCAGATGCGCTCGGCCGCCAAGCTGAGCTACGAGAACGTCGCGCGCACGCTCGGGCTCTCCTCCGAGGCCACGCACAACCCCGAGGCCGACGCGCTCGCCGAGGGGCTCGGCGTGCTGCGCGATCTCGCGGCGCTCCTGCGCGCCAAGCGCATGCGACGCGGCTCGCTCGATCTCGATCTGCCCGAGGCGAAGATCGTCGTCGACCCCGAGACGGGCCGCCCGCTCGACGCGAAGCGCCGCGCCAAAGATCCGGGCGTGGCGAAGACCTACCACATCGTCGAGGAGCTCATGCTGCTCGCGAACGAGACGGTGGCGCGCTTCCTGGTGGAGCGGAACGTGCCGACGATCTACCGCGTGCACGCGGCGCCGACCGAGGAGAAGATCGCGCGCTTCGGGGCGCTCTGCGAGCTCTTCGGCGTGGCCTTCGAGCCCGAAGACGCAGGCGACCCGAAGAAGCTGAGCGCGCTCGTGAAGAAGCTGCGCGCGCACCCTCAGCGCGCGGTGCTCGACTCCTTGCTGGTGCGCTCGCTCAAGCAGGCCGCCTACGACACCGCCAACGTCGGGCACTTCGGCCTCGCATCACCGGCCTATCTGCACTTCACCTCGCCGATCCGTCGCTACCCGGATCTCGTCGTGCACCGCGCCGTGAAGGCCCTCGTGCGAGGCGGGCGCGTCGATCGCAGCGACCACGCGATGGAGGCGCTGCGCCTCGCCGCGAGCACGGCCTCGGAGCGAGAGCGCCGCGCGATGACCGTGGAGCGCGAGGTCGCCGACGCCTACCGCGCGTACCTCATGAAGGACCGCATCGGCGAGCGCTTCGCCGGCACGGTGAGCTCGATCGTGGGCTCGGGCGTCTTCGTCACGCTCGAGGATCCCTTCGTCGACGTGCTGGTGAAGAGCGAGTCGCTGGGGCTCGAGAGCTACGAGCCGGACGAGTTCGGCCTCGCGATGGTGGGCACGCGCTCCGGCGATCGCATCCAGCTCGGCGACCCGATGCTCGTGCAGATCGACGACGTCGCGCTGCTCCGCCGCACGGTGTACGCGCGACGCGTGGCCGTCGCGGAAGAAGAGGCCGGCGGCGGCGACGCGAGGCCGCGCCGCGCCAAGCTCCGCAGCGGCGCGACGGCGCCTGCGAGCGCGCCCGCCGGAGGTAGGCGCGGCGCCGCGACGCCCGGCGGTCGCGCGACGGGCGCGAAGGGCGGTCGCGCAGCGCGCCGCGACGAGCCGGTGAAGACGAAGAAGAAGGCGGAGAAACGCGCCTCGACGAAGTCGAAGAAGGCCGCGAAGTCGGGCGGGAAGAAGCGGCGCTGAAGGCGCAGCGGTCTTCAGCGCAAGAGCACGGCGTAGCCCACGGCGCTGAGCGAGAAGACGCCGAGCGCGAGCAGTACGACGGCGAAGTCGGTGGCGCCCCACATGGATCCACGCTTCGCCGGCTTCGTGGAGGCTCGCGTATTCGCCGGGAGCTGGCCTTCGCGGCTCTCGAGCTCGGCCGCGAGCGCCTCGTGTACGCCCTCGACGTCGGAGGGCCCGAAGTCGTCGTCGTCGAGCTCGGCGGGCTCCGGCGCAGGCTCCGGCTCGCGCAGCTCGAGCTCCGCGGCCGGTACACGCTCGTCGGGCGCTCGCTCGAGCTCCGCGAGCGCCTCGAGCGCGGGCAGCTCGAGCACGATGCGCGTGCGGCCGAAGGCGAGCTCCTCGCCCGGGCGCCACTGCACCTCGCGGGTGTCGAGCGCGAGGCCGGCGAGCGAGCTGCCCGTGCGTGAGCCGAGGTCGCGCACGTACACGCTCCCTGCGCGCAGGGTGATCTCGGCGTGGCGCCTCGACGCGGCCTCGTCCTCCAGCGCGAGCTCCGCGCTCTGCGAGCGGCCCACGACGACGGGCTTGCCGTCCTCGAGCACGCAGCTCCGGCCGGCGTCGACGCCGTCTTCGACGCGCAGCCGAGGCCGCACGTCGTCTCCATCCGCGGAGCAGATCGCGACCGTGGCCTCGAGCGCGAGCGCGCGCGCCACCGCGGCCGGCGCACGCTCGGGCAGCGCCGGCCCGAGCTCCACGCTGACGACGACGCGCCCGAGGCGGATGCGGTCGCCCGAGCGGAGTGGCTCCGGCGCGTGGGGCGAGAGGCGCCTGCGGCCGAGGCGCGTGCCGTTGGTGCTGCCCTCGTCGACGAGCACCCAGTCGCGCCCGCGCTGCCTGAGCGAGGCATGCCTCGGCGACACGCTGCGGTCGACGAGGCGCAGATCGCAGCCCTCGCCGCGGCCGAGCACGACGCGCGGGGCGTCGAGGCAGATCGACCCCAGCGCTCGGGGGCTCGACGCGCTCTCGCCGGGAGCGGGAGGCGCGTACACGGTGAGGGTGATCGACATGCCGAGACCCCCTCGATGCCCGAACGAGGCTCGTTTGGCCAAGATTGTGCGCCGGCCGATGGTCGCGCTGCGCCGACGTTCAGCGCGCCGTGCCGTGCGGGAATGTGCGGAGGCGATCGGTGGTTGTGAGCCCCACGCGGGCCATCGTGGGTCGGCGATCGTTGTCCCCCAGCGCTCCGGCAGATAGTCTCTCCCCTCCGATGGCCCGGCTCATCCTCACGACCGCAGAGGGCACGCAGGCCGTGGAGCTGCGCCCGGTGAACTCACTCGGGCGCCACCCCAACAACACGATCCAGCTCCTCGACAAGATCGTCTCGAAGGAGCACTGCATCATCGAGCTCCGAGGCGAGCACTTCGTCCTGCGCGATCTGGGCAGCCTCAACGGCACCTACATCAACAACGAGCGGGTCCGGGGCGAGGCTCCGCTGAAGAACGGCGACGAGATCGCCCTCGGCGCGACGCGCGGCCGCTTCGAGGATGCCGGCGCCCCCGCGGCCCAGGGCTACCGGCCGCCGTGGCCCGGCTCGGCGGGTCCGCCGGCGGTGCCCTCCGCCGTGCCCGGTCCGCCCATGCCGCCGGGCCACGCCCCGCCTGGGCACGCCCACGGCGTGCCGCCCGCGCAGGTCAGCCCGGGCCACCTCGCTGGGCAATCACCGCTCGCCCAGTCCGGTGCGTTGCCCTTCTCGCAGGGCCAGGCGCCGCCGCCCCCACCTGCGTTCTACCAGCAGCAGCGGCCGCCCGCCGGAGGCTCCGTGCCTCCGCCCGCCTCCATGGCGCCGGTGCCGTCGACGCACGCGTCTCCGGCCTATGGGCCTCCCGCCGTGGGCCCGATCGGCGGCACCACACCACTCGGCGCCGGGCCGCCCGGCGCTGGTGCACCGGGCGCTGGTTCACCGGGCGCTGGTCCGCCCGCCGTAGCCCACGCCGGTGTGGCACCCCAGGCAGGCTCCGCCCATCGCAGCGTCGTCGCGGGCGCCGTTCCGCCTGCGGTCGTGCCACCGCAAGCCGTCTCTCCGCAGGGTTTGCCGCAGGGAGCCTTCCCGCCCCCGATCGCGCACGGCTATCCGCAGGCACCTCCGGCCGGGCACCCGCCCCACCTGATGACGACCCGCGGTGGCCTGCCGGGCTTCCTGCCGACGCCCGCTCCTCAAGGGCCGGATATCGCGCTGAGCGATCAGGAGCGGCAGATCGGCACGCAGATCGACGCGGTGGAGAAGGGCTTCCAGACCTTCGATCGCATCGCGAACGACATGCAGAAGCTCCGCGCGGACTACGAGCGTCTGCGCCTCTCGCACGAGCTGAGTCACGCGATCGGCATCGAGCGCGACACGACCAAGCTGCTCGACACCATCCTCTCGAGCGTGATGAAGTTCATCAGCGCCGATCGCGCGGTGATCTTCCTGCGCAACGACGCGGGCGAGCTGCAGCTCTGCGCCTCGAAGCGCCGCGACGGCAGCAACGCGCCGATCAGCGTGTCGTCGACGATCCTGAACCACGTCGTCAAGGAGCGCGCCGCCGTGCTCACGCACGACGCCGCGATGGATTTCGCCGCGTCGAAGGGCAAGAGCATGATCCTGAACCGGATCAGCTCGGCGATCGTCGCGCCGCTGCTGCAGCACGACAACGAGGTGCTCGGCGTGCTCTGGCTCGACTCGGAGACGCTCGCGCGCTTCCAGGCGAAGGATCTCGAGCTCGTGCAGACGGTCTGCAACCAGGCCGCGCGCTTCATCGAGATCAACATCCTCGGCAAGAAGGTCGAGGTCGAGATCGTCTCTCGCGAGCGGCTGAGCCGCCTGCTCTCGCCGAACATCGCCGAGCGCGTGATCAGCGGTGAGCTCGAGGTGAAGCAGGGCGGTCAGCGCGTCGAGGAGTGCACCGTCTTCAACAGCGACATCCGCGGCTTCACCCGCATGAGCGAGGGATCCACGCCCGAGCTGCTCGTCGAGATGCTCAACGAGTACTTCGAGATCATGGTCGACACGATCTTCAAGCACGAGGGCACGCTCGACAAGTTCATGGGCGACGGCATCATGGCGCTCTGGGGCGCCCCCGTGCAGACCCCGGAAGACGCCGTCTACTCCGTCGACTGCGCCCTCGAGATGGGCGAGGTGCTCGGGCAGTTCAACCGGCGGCGCATCGAGCGCAACGAGTCGCCCTTGGCGATCGGCATCGGAATCCACACGGGCCCGCTCGTCGCCGGCTACATCGGCAGCTCGAAGGCGCTCAGCTACACGGTCATCGGCGACACCGCGAACACCTCGGCGCGCCTCTGCTCGGTCGCGCTCGCCGGGCAGGTCATCGTCAGCGAGAATACGCTCGTACGCTTGAAGAACCGCTTCGACGTCGAGGAGCTCCAGGCCGCCAAGGTGAAGGGCAAGGAGCGCCCGCTGCGCATCTTCAACGTGCTCAGGCGCACGACGAAGGTCGCCGTTCCGGGCAACCCCTTCGCCGCCGAGCCCACGAGCGCGGTCGTCCCGCACGTGAACCCCTGAGCGCGCAGAACCACTGCGCGCTGAGTCCCTGAGCGCGCAGGACCACTGCGCGCTGGATCCCTGAGCGCGCAGGGCCGCTGCGCGCTGGATCGCTGAGCGCGCAGGACCATTGCGCGCTGGATCCCTGAGCGCGCAGGGCCGCTGCGCGCTGAGCCCCTGAGCGCGCGGCGGTGACCACTCGGTCGCGGATCATGGATGTGCATCGATGACGCGGCGCGCGAGGCTCCGCGCGGCTCGCCATCGTGCGTGGGTCGTGCAAGGCTCCGCGCCCCGAGCGTATGCACGTCCTGCCCTTCGAGAAGCCGGTTGCCGAGATCATCGAGCGTGTGCGCGAGCTGCGCGAGCGCGCGCTGCGTGACGAGAGCCTGCTGCCCGAGCTCGCGAGCCTCGAGTCCGAGGCGGCGCGTGTCGCGCAGGAGGCCTTCCGCGAGCTGAGCCCGATCCAGAAGGTGCAGCTCTCGAGGCACCCGGACCGCCCCTACACGCTCGACTACGTGAAGCGCCTCTTCACCGACTTCGTCGAGCTGCACGGCGATCGCCGCTTCGCCGACGACGCGAGCATCGTCGCCGGGCTCGCCACCTACCGCGGCCGCAGCGTCGTCGTCGTGGGCCACCAGAAGGGGCGCGGCACGAAGGAGAACATGAAGCGGAATTTCGGCATGCCCCACCCCGAGGGCTACCGAAAGGCGACGCGCGTCTACGAGCTCGCCGATCGCTTCGGCCTCCCGATCTTGAGCTTCATCGACACGCCGGGCGCCTACCCCGGCATCGGCGCCGAGGAGCGTGGGCAGAGCGAGGCCATCGGCGCATCGCTCGCGGTGCTGTCGCGCGTCGGCGTGCCGGTGATCGCCACGATCATCGGCGAAGGCGGCTCGGGCGGCGCGCTCGCGCTCGCGGTCGCGAACCGCGTGAACGTGCTCGAATTCGGCTGCTACTCGGTGATCTCACCCGAGGGCTGCGCGGCCATCCTCTGGAAGGACGGCGCGCGCTCGGCCGAGGCCGCGATGCGGCTCAAGATGACGGCGCCTGACCTGCTCGCGCTCGGGGTCGTCGACGCGATCGTGGAGGAGCCCTCCGGTGGCGCGCACCAGGATCCCGACCTCGCCGCGGCGAAGGTCGACGCGACCCTCGCTTCGCAGCTCGAGCAGCTCGGCGCGCTCGGGCCCGAGGCGCTGCGCGAAGACCGCTACCAGCGCTTCCGCAAGCTCGGCGCCTACGTCGAGAACTGAGCGGAGTCGTCCGGAGCGGCCCTCCGCAGGACGAGCAGGGTCATCTCCGGAGCGACGCCGAGCCTCGCCGGGACGAAGGTCGTGCCGAGCCCGGGGCTCACGTGCAGCAGGCTCCCGCCGTGCCTCGCGAGCCCCGAGGCGTAGCGGTAGAAGAAGCGCCCGAGGTTGAGGCGCTCGGCGATCCACGGCACACCGAGCTGGCCCCAGTGCGTGTGGCCGGAGAGCACGAGCGCCGCGCCGCGCTCGGCGATCCGAGGGAAGAGCCCCGGCTCGTGCGCGAGCGCCACGACGAAGCTGCCCTCGGGTACACCCGAGAAGGCGCGCTCGACGTCGACGCGCCGGGAGTAGACGTCGTCGACGCCGACCACGACGAGGCTCGCCTCGCCGCGCGTGTAGACGCGGTGCGCGTTGTCGAGCAGCTCGACGCCTCGTGCGCGCAGGCTCGAGCGCAGCGGCTCACCCCCGCCGTAGTCGTCGTGGTTGCCGGCGACGGCGACGACGCCGTCTCTGCCGCGCAGCGACGCGAGCGTCTCGGCGGCGGCCTCGTGGAAGCGTGTTCCGCTCGTCACGTAGTCACCGGTGAGCGCCACGAGGTCCGGCGAGAGCGCGGAGGCGCGCTCGATCCACGCCGCGAGTCGCTCGGGTGGGAAGAGCGAGCCCAGGTGCACGTCGGAGACGTGCAGCACCCGGTAGCCGTCGAAGGCCGGCGGCAGCGCGGCGATGCGGAGCTCTCGCTCGCGCAGGCGCAGCAGGCGCGGTCGCGCGACGACGCCCCACAGCGCGGCGACGAAGGCGACGAGGTAAGCCGCGAGCGCGAGCTCGCCGATGCGCCAGGTCGTGAAGAGCGCCAGTGGAGAGGCCAGCGCGAAGGCCGGCAGCGCCGCGACCGCCGCGCACCAGTGCACGTAGTAGGGGATCTCGACGAGCCAGCGGCGGGCCGCGGAGATCGGCTCGTCGTCGAAGGCGAGGCTCACGCGCCCGCGCAGGCCCCAGACGCAGAGCGCGGACAGCGCGAGCGCGCTCAGGAGGCCGGCCGGCGTGGCGCCCAGCGGCACGAGCAGCGCGAGCGTGAGAGGCAGGTGCGCGGCGAGCGTGAGCCCGAAGATCGACACCGAGAAGCGCGAGACGCCGAGGCGCGCCAAGGGCTCGATCCGCGCCGACCGTCAGAAGATGCAGAAGCCGCAGAGGAACGAGCCCTGCGCGGCGGAGACACACGCTGAGTTCCACGTGCCCGAGGTGGAGTCGCAGCAGTACTCGAGCCCCGTGGTGCCGCAGACATCGGCGGCGCAGAGGTTGAACTCACCGAGCACGCAGGTGAGAAGGTCGAGCGCGGCGCCTTGGACGCACGGGTCGTGACAAGCCTGCAGCGTGCCGCAGTCCGCGGGGCAGCTCGACTGCGTCTCGCCGTTGTCGCAGAGGCCGTTGCCACAGCAAGAGCCGCAGTCGAACTGGCAGCTCGAGCAGGTCTCGCCCGCCTCGCAGGCCGAGTTGCCGCAGACCGGGCCGCCGCCGCTCGAGGAAGAGCTGGTGGTCGAGCTCGTCGAGCTCGTGGTCGTGCTGCTGGTGGTGGCGCTCGTGGTGGCGCTCCCGCCCTGCCCCGAGGCCGCGCCGCCCGCGCCGCCGAAGCCTGGGCTCCCCGCGCCTTCGCCACCACCGCCGCTGCCCTCGGGGCCCGTGGCGCCCTCTGCACACGCGGTGGCGCCGAGCGCGAGCGGGAGGAGCAAGCAGCTCGCGAGCACGACGAGCGGAGCGACGGTCGGGGTCTGGAGCACGTGCTCCGGGCGTCGGAGTGGCATCGAGCACCTCGTGATGGCTGCCTGGGCGCCTCAGTATACGTCAATCGACGGGTCGCACTCCTCCCCGTCGCGCGGGCTTCGTGCTAGCTGCACATCACCTCGATGGGCTCCGATCCTCGCTTCATGCCGACGGCCATCCGCGCTCCACACGGTGCGACGAAGATGGAGATCGTCTGGGCCGACGGTCACACCTCCGTGCTCGACCACCGCATCCTGAGGGGCTACTGCCCATGCGCTCACTGTCAGGGGCACGGCGGCAGCATCCGCTTCGTCGATGGTGGGAGCACCGAGCTTCGTGAGCTCTCGGAGGTCGGCAGCTACGCGCTCAGCCTGACCTGGGGCGACCGGCACGACACGGGCATCTACAGCTACCGCTACCTGCGCTCGCTCGAGGGCTGTACCCCGGAGCTGGGCCCGCTCGAGCGCGTGCACGCGAACACCGAACCGAGCCAGACATGAGCCGCGCCTCCATCGCCTCCGGACGCCGCGCGGCGAGCTCGGGCGCCAAGGGCTCGGCGAATCCGACGCCGGCGGCGACTGGCTCGAAGCCCGCTCCCAAGGGCGCCTCCAAGCCGGCGAAGAAGCCAGGCGGGGAGCCCAGCGCGAAGCCACGCAGGTCCGACGCGCCGATGCCCTACGTGGTGGAGGCGAGCTTCCTCGGCGCCATGGCGCCGGGCGGCACACCTCCCCCGCCCACCTTCGCCGAGGTGGCCTTCGCCGGTCGCTCGAACGTCGGCAAGTCGAGCCTCATCAACTGCCTCGTCGAGCGCAAGGGGCTCGTGCGCACGAGCGGCACGCCGGGTTGCACGCGCCAGGTGAACGTCTTCGACGTGCGCACGCGCGACGGCGCGCGCCTCGTGCTCGCCGATCTGCCGGGCTACGGCTTCGCGCGCCGCTCGAAGGACGAGCGCGCGAGCTGGGCGAAGCTCATCGAGGAGTACCTCACGACGCGGCCCACGCTGCGCGCGCTCGTCGTGCTGGTCGACGCGCGACGTTCGGTCGAGGAGGAGGAGCTCGAGCTCATCCGCTTCGTCCGGAGCGCGCGCCAGAAGAGCGCCGGCGAGGTCGAGGTCCTGCTCGTCGCGACGAAGATGGACAAGCTCCCGCGCTCGTCCGCGAAATCGATCATGGCGAAGCTGGGGCGCGACGCAGGGACGCGTGTGCTCGGCTTCTCCTCGGTCACCGCCGACGGCCGCGAGGAGCTGTGGAAGTCGCTGCGGCGCGCGATGCACCTCGAGGGCCTGACCGAAGCGCCCGCCGAGACGCCCAGCGAGCCCGACGCGGTCGGATCCGCGCCCTGAGGTCTGCGTTCGATGCCGGAGGCACCCGTCCATGTCTGAACTGCCGGGCATCGCCGGCGGCACGTTCGCCGAGGCCCTCGCGGGCCTCCCGATCGTGCTCGCGCCGGCCTCGCTGCTCTTCGCTTCGCTCGTATCGCTGCTGCTGCCGGCGCGCGCCGCTGCGCAGCGCTACCTCGTGCCGGCCGGCGCGCTCGGCGCCGCGCTCGTCTTGCTCGCCGCGTCGGCGCCACTCTCGGAGGGGCGTCGCGTGCTCTCGGTCGTCGCGCGGACCCTGCGCGTCGGCTCCTTCGACGCGAGCGTCGTCTTCGCGCTCGACGGCGTGTCGCTGCCGCTCGCGCTGGCCGCCCTCGCAGCGACGAGCTGGGCCGTGCTCGGCGCGGAGCGCGGCGACACGAGCGAGTCGCCCGAGCGCGCGCAGCGCCCGGCGGCCTGGGGGCTCGCGACGACGGGTGTGCTCGTCGCCACGCTCGGCGACGCGTTGGGCACCTGGCTGTTCGGCGCCGGCTTCGCGCTCGCGGCGATCGTGCTCGCTTCGCCCGGCGTGCCTCGCGCCCGCCTGAGCTCGGCGGGCGCGGGGCTCGTCGCGATCGCAGGCGGGGGGCTGATCCTCTTCTGGACGCTCGGCGGTGCGTGGCTCGGCACGAGCTGGCTCGACGGTGGCCGCTACCTCTCCGACTACCGGCCGCGCTTCGCGGTCGAGGGGGCGAACACCCCGCTCGGTCGCCCGCCGCTCCCGCGCGAAGAGGGGCGCCTCACGATCACGAGCCTGCCCGGCACCACCGTGTACCTCGGTGTGTCCGACGAGACGCTGCTCGCGCGCGCGACCCCGCTCGGCGTCACGCCCTTCGTCGAGCTGCCAGTGCCCGCCGGCGTGCACAAGGTCGCGCTCGTGCCGGGCGCCGGCGCGCTGGTCGGCGGCGAGGGGCTCGAGGTGGCGCTCGTCGACGCGGTGCAGGTGCGCCCCGGGGAGACGACGCGCATCGGCCTGCTCGGGCCGACCCTGCGCTACGCGGAGATCGACGCACAGCTCGCGTCGAACGCGCTCGAGATCGGCGCGCGACGTCTCGCAGGCTTCCGCGCGCTCGAGCTCGCCGCGCTGTGGCTGGGCGCGGGGCTCGTGGCGCTCGCGCTCGGTGCACCGAGGCTCGCGCGTGGGAGCCGACGCCTCGGCGCGATCTCGCTCCTGCTCCTCGTGGGCACGCTCTCCGCCCGCGTCGCGCCGTGGCTCGCCCAGGCAGAGAGCGCGAAGCTCCTCCTGGGCCTCGCGCTGCTCGGTGCCGCTTCGTGGCTGGGCCTGCGCCCGCTGCTCGCCCGGAGCGCCACGGCGCTCTCGCGTGCGCCGCTGGGCGCCCTGCCCGTGCTCGCCGGCGCGCTCTCCGGCACGGCCGCCGCCGTCACGGCGACGCTCGTGTGGGCCCTGCTGCTCGCCGCCACCGCGAGCGCCTCGAGCCGCCGCGCGCTGCTCGGCCCGGGCTCCGCCGTGGTCGCCGTCGCGCTCGCGGCGCTCGTCACGGCCTCGCTGAGCGGGGGCTTCGCGTCGGGTGGGCTCGCCGTGCTCTCGGCCATCGCCGCGACCGCCGGGCTACACGCCGCGCTCGTCGTGAGCAGCCCGACGGGTGGCGAGCGCGGCGCCCGCGAGCTCGGGGGCATCGTCGCGGTCGCGGTCGTGGGCCTGGGGGTCGGCTACTGGCTCGGCGCGTGGTCGCACTCCGGCGGGCCGACGACGGGCGCGAGGCTCGTCGTCGCGGCGCTCGCGTTCGCGCCGGTGCTCGCGCTGGTGTCGCGGCTTCGCGAAGCCGAAGGCGGCGCGGAGGCCGACGAGCCCGCGAGCGAGGGAGGCCTGGTCGACGCCCTGGCGCGCGGCGCGGCGCGCGTGGCCGATGGACTCGACGCGCCATGGGCGCGCATCGCCGACCCGAGCGCGCCCAGGCCTCGCGCGACCGAGCCCGTCGAGGGAGATCGATGAACACGCTTCGGACTCCGACCGCTCGGCGCCTCGGCTTCGTGTGGAGCTCGGTCGCCATCGTCGCCTTCGCGCTCGCGTGGTGCGGGCTCGGCCTGCGCGACGCCGCAGCGCACGGCACGCACGGCCGCACCACCAAGCTCGATCTGGGCCCCAAGCGCGAGGCCACGCCGCCGGCCGGGCCGCGCGGGCGCGCGCAGCTCGAGAGCACCCGCATCCGCCTGCTGCGCGACGACGAGGCTCGCTACGTCGCCGAGCTGCGCGTGAACAACGTCGGCCCGGGGGCGCTGCGCATCCACCGCGTGGGGCTCGCGCCGAGCGAGGCTTGGCCGGAGGCGCCGCCCGGGCTCGGTGTGCAGGCCCTCGAGCGCGACGCGGCGATCCCTCCCGGCGGCTCGCGCAGCTACCAGCTGAGCTGGCGAGCCGACTCGGCGCGCGCCGAGCAGCTCTGGGCGACCGTCGAGGTCGACTCCGACAGCGCTGCGCCCGACGCCCTCTACTACGACGCACCCGCCCAAGCCTCGGTCTGGGCCGACAGGCGCGTGGGTCCCGCGCGCTACCTGCTCTCCCTGCTCGTGCTGCTGCCGCTGCTCCTACCGATCTGCGCGCTCGTGGCGCAGCGCCTGCCCGCGCTCGGCGAGCGCCTCCTGCGCCGCGCCGCGATCGCGGTCACCGGCGCACACGCAGCCGTCGCGCTGTGGGCCTTCGCACGCTTCGACCGCGGCTTCGCGCGCGCCGACGGCAACGAGGGCCTCCAGATGATCGAGCGCGCCTCGCTCGGAGGGGGGCTCGAGTGGTTCCTCGCGCTCGACGGCCTCGGCGCGCCGATCATCGCAGCGCTCGCGCTCGCGGCCTTCGCTTCGCTCGCGGCGCTCGGCCCCTCGGCACGCGGCAACGGCGTGGCGATCGCGAGCGCCGGGCTGCTGCTCTCGAGCAGCACGCTCTTCCTCGTCGCGCAGTCACCCGTGCTGCTCGTCGCCTCGCTCGGCGTCGCCGCCGCGGCCGTCGTAGCGATGGTCGGCGGGGCCTCGACCTCGACGCGCGCGGCGCGCCACCTCGCCCCCGTCGCGCTGCTCTCGGTGATCGGCGTCGCGGTCGCTGGGCACCTCCTGGCGCACCACGCGCCTTCCGAGCAAGGCGCGCTCGCCGCGAGTCTCCCGGAGATCGTGAGGCACGGACTGCACTCGCACGACGGCGAGGCGAGCTGGCTCGGTCTGCCCGTCGTGCGCGCCGCCTGGGCCTCCGCGGCGGTCGCGGCCCTGCCCTTGCTCGGACTCTTGCCCTTCCACGGCTGGTCGAGCGCGCTCCTTCGAGACACCGCGCCCGGCGCGGCGGCGCTGGCGATCGCTTCGCTCGGCGCGATCGGCGGCGCGCTGCTCTCGAGGGTCGCTCTCGTGCTGCTGCCCGGAGAGGCAGCCTGGGGCGCTCCCGCGCTGCTCGCGCTCTCGCTCGGCACGGCCTTGCTCTTGGGCTTGGCGGCGCTCGGCGAGCCCGATCCGAGGCGGCTCGCGGGCAGGCTCAGCGCGCTGAGCGGCGCGCTCGTCGTGGTCGCCATCGCCTCGCGCACCGCCCAAGGCCTGCAAGCCGCCGTGCTCCTGATCACCGCGCGCACCCTCGCCATGCCGCTGCTCGTGCTCACCGCCGAGGCCTTCTCGCGTCGGCTCGGCACGCTCGAACGCCGCGAGGGCGGCGTGGCCGCGACCGCGCCGAAGCTCGCGGCGCTGTGGGTGCTCGCGCTGCTCGCCGCCTCGGGCCTGCCGGGCGGAGCCAGCTTCTGGGGCGTGTGGCTCGGCCTGTCGGGAACCGTCGCGCGCACGCCATCCCTCGGCTTCGTGGCGATCGCGGCCGTCGCCTTGGTGGCGCTGGCTCACCTCGGCGGCTTCGCGCGTGCGTCGAAGCAGGCCGACCCGGCCTGGCGCACGAGCGAGCGGCTCGCCTCGCACGCAGGCAAGGTGCCCGAGCTCTTCCCGCGCGAGCTCCTGTGGGCGGTGCCGCTCGCGGTGGCGCTGCTCGCGCTCGCGGTGCTGCCGCGCAGCGTCGGCAGCACGACCGATACGCTCGTGATCGACGCGCTGCCCGCGCTCGATCCACCCGGGCCTACGCAGATCGGCTGAAGTCCCGGACTCGAGTGCCTCTCGGCTCGGTGTCTGTCCGGAAAAGCCGGCCCTGGTGGTTCGGCTTGTCGACTCGATGTTCGTCAGAAATCGAGGAACGCGGAGAATTCGGCGAAGAATTCTCTGTCGTCGGCTGCCGCGCGCAGCGCTCGGGGCCCCTGCCCCAAGCGCTGTTCGGCATTTCTGGTCACGTCTTCAGCGGCCCTTGCGGTTCGCGATCGCGAAGAGGTCCTCGAACATGCGCCGCGGCGCCCGGAGCTGCACGCGCAGCGAGCTCGGCGCGGTCGTCGCGAGGATCGTCATCGGCGCCTCACCGCGGCCAGGCAGCGACGCGAACAGCGCATCGGTGCGCTCGCCGAGCTGGAAGAGCTCGTCCTCGGGTGAGCTTGCGGCGCCGCCGCCCATCGGGGCGAACATCGCCACGTTCGCGCGGAAGCTCTCGAGGCTGAGGAACGACAGGCTCGTCGCCGTCGCGCCCACGAGCGGCGCGACGTCGGCGCGGGCCGCGAGCGTCTTGTCGCTCGGCGCACCGGCCTTCGACTGCAGCAGGCGGGCCACGAGATCGTCGCGGTCGATGCCGAGGCCGACCCACGTGAGATCGCCGTCGCTCATGGCGAGCAGGTGCACGGTGCCGCCGAAGCTCTTCTTCTGCGGGCCCTGCATCGTGACCGAGAGCTCGATCGCCGTCGCGCCCTTGCCGAGCTTCGCCGGAGCCGCGACCGACTTCGCGCGCACGGCGAGCTCGCCGTTCGTCGCCTTCTTCAGCGCAGCCTGCAGCCCGGCCTGGCCCGAGGCCGCGGCCATGTCCTTGAGCCACTTGCCCACAGCGTCGCTCTTCTGGGTGACGGCGAAGAGGTGCCAGCCGAGCTGGTGCTCGAGCCCGCGGCTGAGCTTCTCCTGGGCGTTCTTCGGCGCGGCGGGCGCCACCAAGCGCCCATGCCCGCTGCCGCGCACGACGACCGTGCCTTTCGCGAAGGGGAAGTCGAGCAACGCGGCGACCTTCTTGCGCTCGGCCTCGGAGCCGATCTTCTCGCTCGCCATGAGCCCGACGACGAGCTCCTTGGCGACCGCGATCATCGGCGCGTAGTCGGCCGGCTCTTCGAGCACCGTCACCGAGGCCTGCTCCACGTCGATCGGCAGCCGCGCGAAGGCCGCGTGCGTCGGCTGGTTCTTCGCCTTCGCCGCCTGCGCGGAGATGAAGGAGCCCTGCTTGCGGAAGCTCAGGCTGCCGTCGAGCTCGAGGCCCTCGCTCGGGCTGAGGCGCCCGGTGAGGCGCAGCTTGTCGACGTCGCCGAGCAAGAGCCCGAGCTCGGTGGCGAGCGCGCCCACCGCGCGACCGGCCGCGGCATCGAAGCCAGGCTCGCCGATGCGGATCTGGCTGCGCAGCAACATCGGCGCGCTCGCCGCGAGCCTGCGCAGATCGTCGCCGACGCGCGCGTCCACCTTGGCGAGATCGACCTCGGCCACCAGATCGCCGCCGGAGACGGGCTCGATCGCGAGCGTGCGCGCGAGGTAGGGGCCGAGCACCTCCACGTCACGCTGGCTGCGACCGCACACCAGACGCGCGGGCGTGGGCCCCGCGGAGGGCATCACCGCGCAGGCGCCCTTCGCGCGCTCGCCCGTCATGAGCATGACACCCTGCCCGAGCTCCGCGAGGTTGGCGCCCGCCGCCGCCTTCGCGTCGTCTGCAGAGCGCAGCCCGAGCGACACACCGACGAGCGGTTCCGGCGCGCCGTCATCCGGCAGCGCCACGACGAGATCGACCGGAGCGTCGAGCGCGATGGCGCTCGCGAGCTTCACCGCGTCGACGTCGAGCCTGAGGCCAGCGCGACCGAAGCCGTTGGCGATGAGCGCGCGCGCGGGGGCGTCGAGCCCCTGCCCTGGAGGCGCCGCGCCGAGCGCACCGACGGCGTCGAGTGTCGCGCTCAGGCTGCGCATGCGCGCCGTCGCGACCTGGAGGCTCGGCGCGGGGACCGGCGAGAGATCCGGCGCGGGAGGAGCCTCGGGCACCACGGCTGCGGAGGCCTGCGGCGGCTCCACGGGCGGAGGTGGGGGCGCAGAGCACGCGAGGGCGAGCGACGAGACGAGACCGAGGGCGAAGCCACGGGCGGTGCGTTCGGACATGCCGAGGCGCATACACCCGCCGCGCGTGCGCTTCACCCCTCAGGCCTCGGGCGAGCCAGGCGCCCCCGCTCGCCGGGTTGCGCCTCGGCACGCTCCGACCTACACCGACGGGGTACGCATCTGGAACACCCCGAGAGGCACCGATGACGAAGCGACCCGCCCGAACCCACGCCACCGTCGTCCGCGCAGGCGCGCTCGGCGCCGCGCTCGCCGCGCTCGCCGCCTGCGGCGCGCCGCCCCCTCCCCCGCCTCCTCCGCCGGTCGCCGCGCCCGAGCCCCCGCCTCCTCCTCCCGCACCCGAGCCCACGGCC